>JAVKSL010000123.1:0-7279 GCA_039583695.1 Acidimicrobiales bacterium
TGGTCGGGGCGGAGCCCTGCGTGGTCGTGGGCTCGGGGGTCCCGCCTACGGGCACTCCGGCGGTGGTCGTGGATCCGGTGGTAGTGCTCGAGGCCGCCGGCTGGTTGGAGGACCCAGCCGCTGTCGCAGCCGCGGGAGAACCCAGGAGTTCGGCCGCGGCCAGCAGGGCTCCTGAGCCCAGCACAGCCGCGGCGGCTGGGATGAGCCTCACCAGTGCCGGTCCGGGGTGGTGTTGAAGGCTTTGCGCAACTCTTCGGTCACCAGGTCCACGTCCAGCACCCCCACTCGCCCGTCGAGGTCCCGGAACAAGCACTGGCCGTTGCGGAGTCCCGCAACCAAGCGGGCGTGCTCCTGTGCTGGCTCTACCTTGGCCAGACGAAGTACCTCGCCCAGCTCGGACTCGTCGGTCGAGCGGAAGCAGAAGCTCGCCCCGACGTTGTTGGTCACCGCTTCGTCGCACAGGTCGCCCGCGTTCTGCGACACGAGGAGAAGGGCCGTGTTACGGGAGCGACCGGTGCGCGCCAGACGCTCCACCAGGGATCGCCCGACCCGGCTCTTGGTCATCGCCCAGGCCTCGTCGAACATCACCGCCTTGGGTATGCCCGGCGGCGAGTCCGTCACCAACCGGTTGCACAAGGCGGTGACCATGCCCATGAGCGCGACCGACAGCCTCTCGGCCAGGGTGAGGTCGGATGGTTCTAGCCCTGGCGGCGGGAGGTCGATCCCGGGGAAGGACAGGGCCATGACTACCCCGGCGCTGAAGCGCAGTGGGGGCCGTGCCCGCGCGCCGGCGAAGCACAGCCTGCTCAGCGGCAGGTCGGCCAGGCTCTCGAGCGCGCTGCCCGCAGATCGCACGGCGGAGGAGGGCGAGCGCCCCAGCCGCCGGACCATCCCCAACAGGCACGGAGTGCCGCTAGCAGACTCCTCCCCGGCGCAGTTGAGCAGAGCGTGCTCCATCCCCCCGCCGAGAGAGGGCGGCAAGAGCGCCTGGAGGACGCCCACGGCCAGCAGCCTGGCCTCGGCCAGGTCCGAGGTCATCCGGAACGGGTCGAGCAGGCCCGCGTGCTCCGGGCCCAGCTCCACCTGCGCTGCATCCTCCATCCCCGGGAGCTGGAGAAGCCCCCGGGCATCTCCCTTGGGGTCCACCGTGACCACCGCGGTCCCTCGCAGCGCCATCTGGTACACCAGCAGCTGGGCTAGGGTCGTCTTGCCCTCCCCCGGGGCGCCGCAGATGGCCACCGTCGTGGGCCGGTTGGCCAGCGGGGCCGCCAGCGGATCAAAGTGGACGGCCGACCGCCGGAACCCGGCGGTGGTGCCGATGTAGGGTCCGGAGGCGTCCCCCAGCTCCGAGGATCCGTGGAACATAGACCCCGCGAGCGTGATCAGCGGCTGGCGCTGCTGGTAGGCGCGCTGGCGGAGGAACCCCCCGGGCATGGCCTCCATCATCAGGCTGAGCTGGTCTCCCCTCGGGCGAACCAGCTCGATGCCCAGGTCGCGGTAGGAGTCGATCAGGTCGCCTACGGCACGGGTCAGACTGGCCTCGTCGGCGGCGGCTACCGCCAGGCGTGGCCAGGTGTAGGCCAGCGGGGCCTGGGAGGACGTCACCAGGTGCTCCAGCTCCGTCGCAGCCTCGATCGACTCCGCCAGCCCCAGGGGGACCGCGCTGCGCGTCCCGGCAATGTGCGCCGCCTGGTCGGTCGCGTCGACCAACCTCCGGGACACGTCACGGGCTGCCTGCCTGGGCGGGACCACCTCGAAGCGCACGCTCGCTTCGACCTCGACCCCTTCGCCCACGACCGACTCGAAGCGCTGGAGCCACTCGCCCCCGGGGTAGGGCAGGGTCGGGGGGAAGCGTACAGCGACCAGGAAGGCCACGTAGGACTGGCGGCCCGAGCAGCTGAGCACCAGGTGGCGGGGAGCGTTGCGCACCTGGACGGGAGCACCCCAGGCGTGGAGGCCCAGGCCTCGACGCCAGCCGCGGCGGAGCAGCCAGCGCAGGTCCTGGTCACTGGCCGCGACGGCGCGCAGCTCCGAGGTGGCCAGGGAGCGACCGGTTGCCTCCAACTTGTCTCGGTTGCTCCCCGCGGCGCCGAGGTAGACCTGGCGCGTGGTCAGCCCGGCCCCACCCAAGTGCGTAGCCACCTGCTCGAGGTAGGCCGTCCAAGCTCTACCCCCCTCCCCCGGGGTCACCTCCAGCCCCAACTTCCAATCCCCTACCGACCACGGCCGGGCAACCACCACCAGGTGGCAGGTCGCGGGGCGCATCCCGCCCAGGGCGGCGGCGGCGCCAAGTGCCAGGCCGACTCGCTGATCATACCCGAGCACCTCGAAGCTGACCGTGGGCAGCCTCCAGTACCCCCACAACCCGTCCCCCCAGTCCAGGACACCGTCTTCTACGCGCGGGTAGCCACGCCGCCCAGCCCTTACCATCACCCCTGGGCCTCCCCGGAGGCCTCAGCGGGTGTGGGCTCCCCGCATGCATCGGTGGAACCGTCTACGACAGAAGCAGTCGGGGTCGCCGCCTCACCCGCCTCACCCGCCTCACCCGCCTCACCCGGCTCACCCGGCTCACCCGGCTCGGCGATCGTCCGGGGCTCCAGCAGGAATCGTGCCTGGCTGGCCAGCCAGGCCCCGGCAGGTTTCTCGTCGGCGACCGGCTGGGTCGAGTACCACGCCAGCGCGGCGGGCGGGACCACGAACGCCCAGGCGCTTGCCGGGTCGAATCCGATCCCGGCAGCGCGGGCCACCAGCCAAACCAGCACCACGCCGAACGCGAAGACGCCGAGTTGGACCAGCTCCACCGGTCGGGGCAGCTCCCAGTCGTAGATCGCGTACAGCTTGCGACGCAGCGTGAAAATAGAGGTGTAGGTCGGCAGCTCCATATCTGGACTCTCAGGTCACGATCCCGAACGCGGCGGCAGCCTGGCGTGCCAGGCTCACGTAGACCTGCGGGGCGTACACGAAGGTCCCCACGGCCACCCCGACCACCGCGAACTCCACCACCCGGACGAACTTGCGCCGCACCAGCAAGGCGATGCCGCCCACGCCGAGGGCCGCCAGGAATACGTTTCCCACCAGCACCTGCACCCAGTGCAACAGCCCGGCCCCCGGCCCGCCGGCCGCAGCGCCGATAGCCGCGACCAGCATCACGGCACCTCCACCGTTAGCGCTCCGGGCTCCACGACCTTGATGACCCCGCCCCAGGTGCACAGGCACGTGGACATGCTGTCGAGGGCCGGCATGCCCCCGAGGAGAACGGTGGGGGCGCCTGGAACCCACGGAGCCGGCGTCGCAGGCACGCAGGGCATGGGCGTATAGACGCCCAGCTTGGCCGTGGCCGCCGCCACCTCGGGGTTGGATTCGGTGGTGCACAGGCCGAACGGCGCGACGTTCTCGATGGGGATGTGGTCCATGATCGTGGCCGCGGGCTGCTCGCAGGCCAGCACCCGGTTGATTGGCAGCACCAGCAGGGTGCTGGGCTCGGACCCGCAGCTGCACTCGGTGACTGCCAGGTTGACGACTTGCTGGGGCATGATCTCCTCCTTCGATGCCGTGCGGTTTCTAGGAGCGGAACTCGAGCTGGGCCGGGGTCCCTCCGGGCTCGACGGAGGGCTCGACCACCAGGTAGGTTGTGCTCACCGTCGGGAACCCGTTGCCACTGGCCACGATCTCCAGGTCACCCAGAGCGCTGTGCGGGAGCACCATGATGGTCAGGACCAGCCGGCCGCCTGGGTCGGTCAGGGCGCTCACCGGCGCGCCAAGGTTGGCTGGCCAGGACACCGTGACCCTGCGATCCGGCGGGAAGCCAATCCCGTAGACGGTGGTGGGCCGCCCGGAGGGCCCGTCGGGCGGGGAGACCACGATCTGGGGGGAGCTCTCCACGTAGCTGACCGAGCTGACGCCCCCACCCGGGACCGGGGGGAACGACTGTGGAGCGACGTCGGGCAGGCCCGCGGACGGTGTGGGCCGCACCGTGCAACGGGTCCCGGTCGGGACGTCCGGGTAGCGGATGGCGCCGCTCCCGGTCAGGCTCCCCTTGAAGGACTCGCCGTTGTTGCAGGTGATCACGTAGTGGAGAGTGGGCGGGGTGGTAGTGCCGAGCGTGAACGGGAGCCCTCCGGCCGGCCCGAACGACACCGAGCCCCTGATCGGCGCGCCGGCCGTTGCTGCCACGGGCGAGGTGGCGGCGGTCGTAGCCGAGGCTCCGAGCTTCCTCGCAGCCTGCGCCCCGAAGGCCACCGAAGTGATGGCAGCCGAGGTGGTGGCATTGGTAGCGCCCGCGGCCGCCCCTGCGCCAGCAGGGGGAGCTTCGCTCAGCAGCCAAAGGCAGCCTGCACCCAGTGCCAGCGCTCCCAGCCCTGAGGCCACGCCCGCCCGGCGCTCAGCCAAGGTATCCCCCGAGATAGGCGGCGGGCTGGCAGGCCAGCTTGGCCGTGGTGGGGTTGGCGCAGGTGGCCGACAGGGTCACGGGCGTTCCCGCGGGGAAGCTGACTGGCGAGACGAAGTGAAAGTCCAGGTCCCGGAAGTTGGACAGGTTCTCGAAAAGGACCACGGAGCTGCCCCTCATCAGGCTCACGGTCCCGGCGTCGCCGTCGGGGTTCTCGAAGACGACGTCGGTCAGCTCGAAGCCGTCCTTCTTCGGGATGCCTGCCAGGGACGAGGAGGCGGTCTGGCCAGGTGCCACGCTGAGCGCCACCCTTCCGCCCGTCGCCGTAGTCAAGGGACCCGCCGGGATGGTGGTAGTGGTGGTGGCGAACACCTTGCCTGTTGCCTTGGTGGCGGCCTGAGCCGCCGACCCCGCGGCGCGCTGGGCGGCGGCGGCGGCGTTCGCTGCGTGCTGGGAGGCCATGAGGGCCTTGTGCGCGCTGGCCACAGCCTTGGCCGACTGCTGGCGGGCCACTGCCCGGGCCTGGGAGCGGATGTTCGGGCGCAGCAGGCCGTACCACACTGCCACCGCGGCCGCCACCAGGGCGGCCAGCGCCATCAGCGCCCTGGGCAGCCAGGGCGGGAAGACCGCCTCGTGCAGTAGCGAGCCCTCACAGCGGATCGGTGCCTCCTCCCCCGGCCTCGCCAGGATTGCGAATGGAAGCGTCTGCGGGGATCCCTTCCAGATCCAGTGGCTGGTGGTGGCGGTCACCCGGGCGAACATGGTCGCCCCGGCCGGCACGTCGAGCTCCTTGGGCCGCACCTCGAGAATCACGGCGCCCCCGGCATCCGCCCCCGCCAGCGTGCAGGCCAGGGGCACGTTGCCCCGGTTGTCCACTGCCAGGCGGTAGCGCGCGGAGTGCCTCGCCCTGCCAGCATGGGGAATTAGCTCGGCCACGGTGTCGCTGAAGGCGACGACCTCGATGCTGCCCTCCTCCACCGTGGACCCCTCGGGATCCTCCCGGGAGCTCACCATCACTCCGAAGTCGTAGGTCCCCGCTCGCGGGAGTGAGCTTCGGGGCGGGGCAAAGGTGACCCGGGCGCGGCCCTCGCCGCCAGGGAACAGCGACAGGGCCGGCGGTTCCACGCTCGCCCAGGGGGCCATCTCGCCGAGAACCCCCAGGGTGACCTCGTCGACCACGGACCCGTTGTTGCGCACCAGGACGTCCAGGCTGGCCGCTCGTCCCGCCTCGACGGTGAGGCCCGTGGCAGACAGCGTCGCGCTCGCACCCATGCCAGCCACCCTAAGAAGCCTCGCCCGGCGCGGACAGGTCCTTCCGGCCAAGAAAAGGGGCACGAGCGCCGAGGCGTTGAGTCCTTGTGGAGTGCCCGTTGAGCGCGCTCTTTCAAAATGCAGGTTGGTGCCAGTTGACCCAGGTGCCCACTCAACCCCGTGGGCTGAAGCGAAAGGAGCCTCTCGCATGCCGACACCAGTTCCCGTGTACGTCTACTCGCAGGACCCGCTCACCCAGGCAGGCCTCACTGCCGGCCTGCGCTCCCGCCCGGAGATCGAGGTCGTCTTCGAGTGCGGCCTCGATCGGGCCGCGGTCGCCGTGGTCGCCGCCGACGACATGAGCGCCTCCAGCGTGTCCACGGTGCGCGCGATCCAGCGCAACGGCTGCCCCAAGGTGGTGATGGTCCTCGGCTGCCTGGACGACGAGGCGGTGCTGGCAGCCGTCGAGGCCGGCGCCTCGGGCATGCTGCGTCGCGCCGAGGCGAGCCCGGAGCGTCTGGTCGAGGCCGTGTGCGCCGCTGCCCGGGGGGAGGCGACGCTTGCGTCGGACCTGCTGGGCCGACTGCTGGAGCAGGTCGGCCGGGCCCAGCGCCAGATCCTCGGGCCCCGGGGCCTCAGCCTGCGCTCGCTGTCGGATCGAGAGGTGGAGGTGTTGCGCCTGATCGCCGACGGCATGGACACCGCGGAGGTTGCCAACCGCCTCGCGTACTCGGAGCGGACGGTCAAGAACGTGCTCTACGGGGTCACCTCCCGTCTCCAGCTCCGCAACCGGACCCACGCGGTCGCCTTCGCGGTGCGCCAGGGGCTGATCTGATGATCTCCGAGCTCGACGACGCCCTTCGGAGTCTGCTGCGCCGCGAGGTGCTCAACGGGTCGGACGTAGAGGTCGTGCTGGACGCGCCGCGCAAGGAATGGGCCGCGCGTTGCACCGCGCCCACCGTCGACCTCTACCTTTACGACATCCGCGAGGTGGCGTCCCGGCGGGTCAACGGCATGGCCCCGGTCCAAGACGCGCATGGCCACGTGACCGCCCGCAAGGCCTTCAGCCGCGTGTTCCGCATGACGTACCTGATAACAGCTTGGACCCAGCGTCCCGAGGACGAGCACCGCCTCCTGTCGGCAATCCTGGGCTGCCTCCTGCGTCACGAGACCTTTCCCCCGGACCTGGTGGTCCCGGGGCTGTCAGAGCCGGAGCCCCCGCGACTCTGCGTCGCCCAGCCCCCGCCCCAGGAGCGCCAGATCTCAGAGATCTGGTCTGCCCTGGGTGGCGAGCTGAAGGCATCGCTGGACCTCGCGGTGTTGGCCCACTTCGATCCCGGCCTGGTGCAGGCCGCAGCGCCCCTGGTCCGGGAGGCCCCGCGCCTCAGCGTGTCCGGCCAGGAGGGGCGCTCCGAGGCGGCGCCTCGAGCCCCCGGCCGAAGTCGCCCGGCTGCTGCGCGCCGCGCCCGCGGCGAGGTGGCGGCGGTCTGGAGCGGGGATCCTGGCGGCGAGGTGGTCACCGGTGGTGGCCAGGACGAGCCCGGCCGCACGCTGCGGGTCGGGAGCATGCCGCAGCGATGAGGCCTGCTCGGTTTGGCTTCGGCCTGTCCAGGCCGCAGCCGTCGCGGGCAGGTTTCGCCA
>JAVKSL010000124.1:0-7148 GCA_039583695.1 Acidimicrobiales bacterium
GGACGTTTATCCCGTGGGTGAACCAGAAATCAGATGGCGAAGGACCAGGTCAGCGCCAAACGTGAAGACCTCACCACACAAGACAAGACAAGACCGTACCAAACCAAATCGCCGTATTCAAACTCGCTCGTAGAAAAGAGCAGGTCGAACGGCGGGTGGTACCCCACGTCGGCGATCTTGCTGTCGCGCACGTCGATGCGGGTGAAGACGGCTTGGTTGAACCGCCGCCTGGTCGGGTTCGAGGCGCGGGCATAGGCCTTAGCGCAGTTGGTGGCGAAGCGCATGGAGGTCTCGAGGATCTCTTGCCATTCGGCCAGGTGGGCGTCGACCGCGGCGAGGCGCTCTTCCGCTGAGCGGACGTCGGCGGCGATGCGGGCCTGTTCGGTCTTCAACGTGGTGACGTCGATGGCGTTGGCGTAGTAGGCGTCGAGGAGCTTGCGGCGTTCGGTGTCGGCCTTGGTGAGCTTGCGGGTGAGGAACGCGCGCTCGGCCGCGTTGCGGTGCTGGCGGGCGGTGACCTCGGCTTCGAGTTCCTCGCGGAGGCGCTTGAGCCAGGACTTGGGGAGTTGGATGCGCTCGTAGAGCTGCTCGACTTGGGCTTCGAGGTCGCCGGCGGGCATGTAGGGCTCCTGGCAGCCGGTGGGGTTGCGGTTCTTCTGGCCGAGGCAGTAGAGGTACTCGTAGCGACCCTTGGCGAGTTGGAACGACAGGCCCCGGCCGCACACCCCGCAGAACAAGGTGCCCTTCAAGTAGTGGTTGTGGCGGCGCTCCCGCGTCCCGCGGGCAGAGCGGGCGGCGAGGAGGTCCTGCACCTTGTTGAAGGTGGCGGTGTCGGTGAGCGGCTGATGTAAGCCGGGGTAGTCGATCCCTTCCCAACAGACGATCCCCGCGTATGCCTTGTTCGACAAGATGTTCGCCAACCCGGAGACGCCGATCGGAGCGACGGGGCGGTCGCGCCGGCCGCGATTGCGCAGGCCGCGGTGGGACAGTTCTTGGACGAGCCGTTCGAGGGTCCACTCGCCCGTCGAGTACAGCTCGAAAGCAGCGCTGATATGCGGGGCGCGTTCGGGGTCGACGACGATGTGGGCGACCTGTCGCCCGCTGATCGTCTCTCGGACGTTGGTGTAGCCGAGCGGGGCCGAATGTGGCCAGCCGCCCATCTTGGCCTTCTGGCTCATACCCTTCTTGATCTCCGACGCCAGGTTGGCCGAGTAGAACTCGGCCATCAGCGCGTGGATGCCCTCGACGAGGCGACCCGACGCGGTCTCTTCAAGGTTCTCGGTTACCGACACCAGTGTTACGTTCCGGCGGCGGAGCAAGGCGCGGATGGCGACGTGGTCTTCCATGTTGCGGGCGAGCCGGTCGATCTTGTGGACCACCACCGCGTCGCCGTCCTCGGCGATGCGGGCCAGCATCTCTTGCAGCTGGGGTCGGTCGGCACTCCGTGCGGACTCGCCGCGGTCGGCGTCCCAGCCGTGGTCGTGGATGTGGCGGATGCAGGCTTCGCGTTGGGCGGGGATGGAGAAGCCTTCTTCGCCTTCGCCGTGCTCGGCCTGCTCACGGGTGGAGACTCTCAGGTAGATCAAGCAGCGCACGATCGCCCTCCCTTCTTCTTGCTGCCGGCCGTGGTGTGGCGGGGCGCGGGTCGATCAGACCTCGACAGTGCCAGGAGTGCAAGCCGGTCGCCACGGGTCTCCTCGGCCAGTGCCACCAGGGCCCGGGCCAGCGGCCGGAGCGCGTCGGTCTCGGGCGCCTGGGGCGACCGTGGCCGCCGGCAGACCGACGATCCGCCACCTGGGGTCTTGGCCGGCCGTACTCAGGACCGCCTCCCGGCCGGGGCCAGGTCGATGAGATGGCGGCGGGGTCCGGTGTGACCGACCGGCAGCCATACCGCCCCTCCCGGACCGGCGCCGGTCTGGTCGCTCAGCCCGGCGGCGCCGGTGGCGACGGGGACCTCGGGGTGGGTGAGGACCCGGCGGGCTTCGGCCTCGCGGCCGGGTCCGGGGAACCAGAAGCACACGAGCGGGGTCCAGCCGGTGGCGTGGATGAGCTCGGCGTAGCCGGTGAGCTTGTCGGCCAGGCGGGCGAGGGTCTCAGTGCCTCGGTCGAGCTCCACGAAGAACTCGACCACCCGCTGGCGCTGTCGGAGGGTGCCGAAGCCGTCGGGGCGGACGACCTCGCCCCACTCGCCGTTGCAGCGCCGCTCGGGCCACCACTCGGCCAGCTCGGCCTCCTCGACGCCCCTGGCCCAACGGGCGAGCGCACAGAACAGCCCGTTGGTGGCGAGGAGGTGGGCGAGGCGCTGGCTGTCGGCCAGGGCCAGGGAGCGGCTGTGGTGCAGTCCCGGTCGCGGGACCTCGACGCCCCGCTCCGCGGCGACCACTTCGACGCCCAAGGTGTCGAGCAGGTAATGGTACGGATCGGAGCCGACCGGACGGAACGGCCGGAACCGGTCCAGCACCCGAAGCTCGTAGAGGGCGGTGAGGCGATGCCGGGCGGTGGTCGGGTTGTCGAAGCACAGGTCGGTCACCTGCTCGGTGGTGAGCACCCGATGGTTGAACAGGGTCCGACAGACGAGGCGGTCTCTCGGGGTCAACCGCCGAGCGACCGCAGCGACGTGGGTTTGGTCGGCCCGGGGCCGCACGGCCACTGGCCGGCGGCCGGCGGGCCGGACAGAAGCGGTAGCGGAACTCACAGATCACTCCAGGAGTCGGGGTCACCGCCTGCCGAGGTGAGGTAGCCGGCGTGCTGCCGCTTCGCCCACGGGGAGCCCGGCAACTCTGGTCTGCTACCCGATGTGGCGGCCGGTCTGCCATCCGACCTGCCGACCGAAACGTCACCACCAGTGCGATGTCTCCCGGTGCCGCGCCGGCCGGCGAGCCGGCGGCGCAGGTCCTCGTCGTGGCGGTCGCCGGAGTCACGGCCGAACCGTTCCCGGGCCGCCGCCCGGATCGTCTCCCCCTGCCCGGCCGGCGCCGGTACGGCTTCGGTGCGCAGCGTGACGGCGGGGGCCTCTTCCCAGTCCACCACGAGCCGTGCTGCGGCCTGATGGCACCCAGATGGGACAGGTCGTGGGCGGACAGCTCGGGGGCGACGTGGCGTTCGAGGACGTGGGCGTCTTCGGGGGAGCAGTTGAAAGACACCTTGTTCCGGGCGTTCGCCGACAGCGCGTCGCGCAGCTCCCTCGGGAGCTGACCGAGGTGTTGGTGGGCGGCCACGACCGACAGCCGGTAGCTGCGGGCCTCGGCCAGCATGTCCCCGATTCGAGCCGGGCAGGGTCAAGAAGTTCTGCGCCTCGTCCAGGTACAAGGCGGCGTCGCGGCGGGCGGTCTGGCCGTGGCGGGCGCGGGCGGTGACGGTCTGCCACACCTTCGCCACCACGAACGACCCGAGCAGCCGGCAGGAGTCCTCCCCGAACGTCCCCTTGGGCAGCCGGGCAAGCAGCAGGCCGCCGTCGAGCACATCGGCGCCCAAGTCGAAGCTGGAGGTGGCCGACCCCAGCACCGCAGACACGAACGGGCGGGTGAGCACCACCCGGAGCTTGTTCATCACCGGGCCGACCATCTGCGACTGCGCGGCCGGGGACATCTGCTCGTAGCTCTGCCAGAACCCCTTGAGCGTCGGGTCCAGCCGCCGGGTGAGGCCGGCCCGGAACGCCGCCTCGGTGAGCAGCCGGGGGATGTCGGCCAGGGTGGCGCCGGGCTGGCGCAGCGCGGTCAACGCAGCCACCCGGAGCACGTCGTCGGTGCGTGATCCCCAGTAGGCCTCGAAGAGGCGGTGGAATATGCCGACCAGGTGATCGACGGCCAGGTGATCGACGGCCAGGTGCGGCTCGGCGGCGTCGAGGACGTTCATGGCCGGCGGCGCGGTGTCGTCGTCAGGGTCGAGGACCACCACCCGCCCGGCCACCTCCGCCGGGAGCCGGTCGAGGAGGTCGTTCACCAGGTCGCCCTTCGGGTCGATCACCACCGCGCCCCGGCCCTCCCGGACGTCTTGGAGGACCAGGTTGGAGAGCAGCGTCGACTTCCCCGACCCGGTCGCGCCGAGGATTTGGAGGTGCTGGCGGGCGTCGGCCACCGACAACCCGACTGCACGACGGCTTCCGCCCTCGGCCCGGCCCAGCACCTTGCCGCCGCTTCGGACCTCGGGCGGCGGGGCCACGGCGTGCGCCCCGGCCCGCGACAGGCCGGCCACCGAGCGGTCCACCGGCAGATGCGCCAGGGCGGCCAGCTCACCCGCCGAGTACAGGTCGCCGCGCCCAAGCCGTCGGGCGCACAACGCCTGCCACGGCCGGGGGAGCCGGCGGCGGGTGAGATGGTTGCGCCCGTCGAACATGGCGAACGCGCCGACGATCCCGTGCCCCCCGGCCTTCAATCGCTGGCGCGGCCCATGCCCGCCGGTCGGGGTGACGATCCCGTAGCGGACGGTGGCCTCGAAACACAACGCTGCCGCCTTCTCGGTGATCGCCCGCACATCGCCGGCCCGGGTCGGGTCGGCCGACAGGCCAGACGAATGGGGCACGCCCTTGGTCATCCAGAAGTCGATGAACCGCACCAGCTTCGAGCGGGGCCGCCCGGTCCGAAGCGGTATCGGCTGCTGGTGGCGACGACCGACCGAATCGGGGCAACGGCTCGACGGACCCTCGAGGGACAGGAGAAACAGGTCGGCTTCGTCGGTCTGTCGGAGCTTGAGAGCGCCGGGCTTGACTGGCCCATCAGTCCTGCGGATTTTCGACCCCGCCCACTGCGGCCGAAGAAGCCTCGTGAACACCAGAGCGAGGCCGTGGCGGCGGCACAACGAGGGTTCGAGGGAGCCGACCGTGGGCAACTTATCATGGCCTGTGGCACCGGGAAGACGCTGGTGGCGCTCTTTACGGCGGAGAGCCTGGACGCGACGCGTACTTTGGTGCTGCTTCCCTCGCTGTCGCTGTTGTCACAAACGCTCAGGGAATGGGTGGCGAACGCATCGTCGCCGTTCACGCCGCTGGCGGTGTGCTCTGACGACACGGTGGCCGATCGGGACGCTGTGGTGGCGACGACCTCCGAGCTGGGGCTGCCCGTAACCACCGATCCGACTGACATCGCAGAGTTTTTGCGCGGTCACGGTCGACGGGTGGTTTTCGCCACCTACCAGTCGTCACCTCGGATCGCAGATGCATACAGGCTCGGCCAGGTACCCGACCTGGACGTGGTCGTGGCCGACGAAGCACACCGGTGCACGGGTCGGGTCACCTCAGAGTTCGCCACGGTGCTGGACGGTTCGGCGATCCCGGCACGTCGGCGACTTTTCATGACCGAGCTGGCAGCCTCGAGTCGATACCTGGGAGCCCGGATTCGAGCGACTTCGCGCCTTTGCCGAATGCCAAGGTCACTGTCGAGTTGCGCAGAAGCGGATAGAAGCGGATGGATTCAGGCTCGGTCAGTGGGTCCAGGTGCAGCGGACCGAGTACAGGGCCGGTCGTCTGCGCCCAGAGCGAGTTGAGCGTCTTGAGAAGCTTCCGGGGTGGCTGTGGGATCCCTACGAGGCTGACTGGGAGGAGGGCTTTCGACGCCTGGTTCAATACGTTAAGGAGCATGGAGACGCCAGGCCGCCGCAGAAGTACGCTGACGACTCGGGCTTCAGGCTCGGCACGTGGGTCGGTGTTCGTCGTCAAGCAGGTGTGAAGGGCAAGCTTGACGAGGCCAAAGTCGCGGCACTCGAAGCGCTTCCCGGTTGGATTTGGGACTCCAGACAACCGAACCGAGAGCTGGGCTACCAGCGACTTCTGAGCTTTATCGACCGAGAGGGGCATCCGAAGGTACCGACCCAGCATGTGGAACAAGGCTTTCGCCTGGGACAGTGGGTAAACAACGTTCAAGCTCGCCACAAGCACGGGCGACTTCCTGACGAGCAAGCCCGCCGTTTTGAAGCGCTGCCGGGGTGGACTTGGAGGCAGTGACCCTGGAGCGCGGACGCCTATGCCTTGAAAGGTCGAATCCTGGTCAGGTTTCTCAACGCATGTTCCTGGCGGCGGTCCCGTTCCTTCATCGCCTGCTTCACTTGGAGGCAGAGGAGATTGGTGGCATACCCGTCGGCTGGGTCGGGAGAGGGCATCGGCGGGATCCGCGTCACTCCGTTACGGCGCAGGAACGCAGCCCATCTGGGAAGCACCGGCCTCAAGGTCGCGACGGACATCTCCGTTAGTCCCGAGCGGTACAACCACTGCTCGATGTCGTTTTCCACCTGGTCAATGCTATCCTCTTTGCGCGCCTTGAGGGCGTGGACCAGGAGGTCTGGCATGTCGAGGGTGCGCCGGCTGCGGGGCGTCTTCGGTTCCCCGAAGCTAAAGGAGTTGCCAGCGCCCCGCTTGATGACCTGGCGGACGTGCAGCCTGCCCGCTTCGAGGTCGATGTCCCCCCAGCGCAGGGCGAAGCACTCACCGGGGCGCAGCCCGAGAAGCAGCATGGCGACCCAGGCGGCTTCGAGAGGCTCGCCAGCGATGGCGTCTAGCAAAGTCCGGGCCTCATCCACGCTAACGCCAATTCCCGCAACTGATCGCTGAACCTCAGCTTGAGTGGTCTGTGAGGAGCTTGCCCGACCCTGGCAGGTCTCCGAGGTGGTCCTCTGCGGCTCCCGGTCGTGTCCGCCGACGGCGGTCGCTGCTGGCGCTCAAGGTGGTGGCCATGCGCCGGGTCAGCCACGTCTATGACCTGGCGGCTGATCCCGCAGCGGGTCTGTTCGCCGGACTGTGCGCCCTACCGAAGGCCACGGCGCTCACCAGCTACTCCTACCGAACTGATCACCGCATGCAAGCGAGGCTGCTCAGAGCACTTGGCGCCTCGGCCCTGCGGGCGGGTCTGATCGAAGGCGGCGACTTCGATCTGGACTTCCACGCCATCATGCACTACGGAGACGACCCGGTGCTGGAGGAGCACTACGTCCCTCGCCGCTCCCAGCGCACTGCCTCGGTGCTCAGCTTCTTCGCCCAAGACGCCACCACGGCAACCCTGGTATACGCCAACGCCGAGTTGACCAAGGCCGGCCAGGCCCAAGAGGTGATCGCCTTTTGTGACCACTGGAGGGCCACCTCAGGCGCCGACCCAGCCCTGGTGGTGTTCGACTCCAAGCTGACCACCCATGCCAGCCTGGCCACCCTCGATGCCCGGGGG
>JAVKSL010000125.1:0-7143 GCA_039583695.1 Acidimicrobiales bacterium
GGGCGGCTCGGGGCGGCTCGGGGCGGCTCGGGGCGGCTCGGGGCGGCTCGGGGCGGGTCGGCAGGAGGCCGGCTCCAGCGCGGGGCTCGGCGGTCCCGCCTCGGGAGAAGGTGGCCCCGCCCTGGTCTGGCAAGATGGTGCCCATGATCGGATCTGAGCAGCTGGCACTGGACCGGGCGCTGGCTGAGCTGAGCGCCCTCGACCCGGTGCTGGAGGGACTCGTCGCCGCCCATGGAAGGCCCACCCTCGGTGGCCAATCGCAGCCGGGCGATACCGATGGCCACTTCGACGCCCTGGTCCGCTCGGTCCTTTACCAGCAGCTCGCCGGGAAGGCGGCGGCAGCAATTCACGGGAGGGTCCTGGCTGCGGCGGCGCACGAGGTTACGCCGGGAGCGATGCTGGCGCTCGGCCAGGACGGTCTCCGCCAGCTCGGCCTGTCGGGGTCCAAGGCAGGGACCATTGTGGACCTGGCCCAGGCCATCGTCTCCGGGGCGCTGGACCTGGCCCGCGTGGCGGCCCTAGGCGACGACGAGGTGGTGGCGGCGCTCAGCGCCCTGCGGGGGATCGGACCTTGGACCGCCCAGATGTTCTGCATGTTCCGCCTGGGTCGGCTGGACATCTGGCCGGTGGGGGACTATGGGGTGCGCAAGGGCTACGCCCTGGCGTGGGGCCTCGACGAGACCCCCACGGCCAAAGCGCTGGAGCCGCTGGGAGTGCCGTACAGGCCATGGCGGAGTGTTGCCGCCTGGTACTGTTGGCGGGCGGTGGAGGGTCCACTGCCCGGCTGGTAGTGAGATGTTCCGGCAGGAACGTTCGCCCCGCCGCCCCCGCCGCCCCCGCCGCCCCCGCCGCCCCCGCCGCCCCCGCTCAGAGCATTAGCTGCATGATGGCGACGTCTAGCCAGCGGCCGAACTTGCGGCCCACCTCGTGCTCCACTCCCACCAGGGAGAATCCGCAGGAACGGTGCAGCGACACTGACGCCTGGTTGTTGTCTGCGATGCGGGCCATGATCGTGTGGAAGCCATGGGCGCCCGCCAGGCGCACCACCTCGTCCAGCAGGCTTCGCCCCACGCCTTGGCCCCGGTGCTCGGCGCCGACGTAGACGGAGTTCTCCACCGTGCCGGCGTAAGCGGGCCGGGCACGGTAGGGCGAGAGGCAGGCAAAGCCAGTCACCGTCTTGCCGTCCATTGCCACCAGCGCCGGGTGTGCCCCGGCGTGCTCAGCTAGCCAGCGCTCCTGGGCCGCGACCGAACGCGGCACCAGCTCGAAGACGTACGTCGAGCTGAGCACCTCTGCGTTCCAGATGTCTGCAATGGCGGCCGCATCCTCGGAGCAAGCCAGGCGCACACGCACGAGCCAAGACAGTATGCGCAGCTGAAGCAAGGGCCATCTGGGAGCGACTCGGCCACCCGATGGCGTACCTGTCGTGCTGACCGACAAAAAACGCACACAATCGCAACAAGTACGCCTCGAGGCGGCGCCGACCCGGGCTGGCCCAGACGCCCGGGAGCACCCTGAGGACCGGGGGGTCCGGGGGCTGGCCCCCGGTAGGCCCGGCGGGGCAGCCCTGTCAGGGTTCACAGGGACAGGCTGGGCTCGCGTCGTCTCCGGCTGGATTGTGGCGGCAGCGGGCCAATCGAGCGCAGGATGGCGGCTAGGGCACTAGATTGAGGATTGCCGGCCGCGAGGCGGCTGGCGAAAGTTGCCCCCTTAGCTCAGTCGGCAGAGCACAGCCATGGTAAGGCTGTTGTCGTCGGTTCGATTCCGACAGGGGGCTCGGGGACCGTGAGGTCCCTGCCATATGGCGGCGTAGCTCAGCTGGTTAGAGCACACGGCTCATAATCGTGGGGTCGTCGGTTCGAGTCCGACCGCCGCTACCATCCAACCCAAGGAGAGGGCAATGGCTTCCAAGAACGAGAAGCGCATCAAGGTTACGCTGGCTTGCGATGTGTGCAAGCGCCGCAACTACATCACGATGAAAAATCGTCAAAATGACCGGGAGCGCATCGAGATGCAAAAGTACTGCCGCTGGGACCGTCGTCACACAACACACCGCGAGACCCGCTGAGCAGGCTGGTTCGATGGAAGAGGCTCCCGACGTGGACCGGCAAGTAACGCTCCGGGTCCAGCGTGTGTCTGAGGAGACGATGCCGAGCAGCGTAGCGGAGTTGGTGAGCAGGGCCAAGGCCGGTGATCGCGACGCTTTCGACCGCCTCGTCCGGGCCACCTACGCCGACACCTACGCCCTGGCCTTCCGCCTCACCGGCAACGAGGACGATGCCTGCGACGTGGTCCAGGACACCTATCTGCGGGCCTACCGCTCTCTCGCCGGGTTCCGGGGGGACTCGGCCTTCACCACCTGGCTTTATCGCATCACCGCCAACTGCGCCTCCACCCAGATGACCCAGCGCGGTCGCACCCGCCACGAGGAGCTGGCTGACGACGTTCCCCTGGCTGACGAACGCCTGGCAGCAGACCCTGAAGCGATGGCAGGGCTGTCATTCGAGCGAGACCGGGTGGCGGCTGCCCTGGCCTCGTTGCCGGACCGCCTCCGAGTCGTGGTGGTGCTGCGGGACATCTACGACTTGCCGCACGAGGCTATTGCCGCTGAGCTGGGGATAAGCGAGACCGCGGCCAAGGTTCGCCTCCACCGGGCACGTAAGAAGCTTCGAGAGACGCTGTGTCCCGCCAGGGAGGAATCAAACGACAAGGAGGGAATTCGTGCGGTCTGAGCGCTTGGCCAACCTAACGGTGGTTCGTTCTTGCGGCGTGGCCTGCGAGCAGGTCACCGACCAGCTGCCGGGGATTCTCGACGGTGCCGAAGAGGCCCCGCCGTCGGTTGTCTCCCACGTCGAGCACTGCTTGAGATGCCAGGCCGAGCTGGCGCAGTACCGTCTTTTGTTGCGGGCCCTTCATCAGCTTCGAGTGGTGGGTGTGGAGCCACCGGACAGCCTGCTGAGCGAGGTCCTGGCCCAGCTCGGCGAAGCCGCGGAGCGGGGGGCGATCCGCTCGGCGCTGACTGGCCGGCGCGTGTCTTATCTCGCCGCCCTGGCTGCGGCCGCTAGCGCGGCTGGAGTCGCGGGGGTGGCAGTAGTGCTGGCCAATCGAGGGGCGAGCCGGGGCCGCTCCGGTCGAGAGGCGGGGCATCCCGCCCGACTGGGCGCCAAGATGCCACTCGCCAGCTGAAGGGCTGGGCCTAGCCAGCTGAAGGGCCAGGGGCTGGGCTGCGGAGCGCGGCCCCGGTGCTATCCTTGAAGCGTGCCCCCGAAGGGCAGTAGCTCAACTGGTAGAGCACCGGTCTCCAAAACCGGCGGTTGGGGGTTCGAGTCCCTCCTGCCCTGCTGGGTCCGTCTACCACACGAGGAAAAGCTTTGAGCCTCCCAATAGATCCGATGCCGCATTATCCAGACCCTCGGGGGGAAAGCCCCCCCAGCGAGTCGACGGCGGGATTGCGCCTCGAAGACGGCATCAGGCATCGCCGCAAAGGGCGGACAACTCCATTCCAGTTCCTTCGCGACGTTCAGGGCGAGCTGAGCAGGGTGGCCTGGCCCAGCCGGGCTCAGCTGGTAAAATACTCGCTCGTGGTTTTGATCACCCTGGTGGTCATGGTCTCCATGATCTTCGGTATGAGCGTCGGCTTCAGGGACCTGGCCAACTACCTTCTCACGCCGTGACTGACGACCGCCAGACGCAGCCCGACGAGCCGAATCCCGACCAGCCGGTGATGCTGGCGGATCCCACCGACCTGGACGCGCTGCAGGACCTGCTCGACGAGGAGCCAACGCCCGACAGCCCCTACGACCGGCCCGGAGCCTGGTACGTCGTGCACACCTACGCCGGCTACGAGAACAAGGTCAAGTCCAACCTCGAGAGCCGCATCACCTCCATGAACATGGAGGACCGTATCTACGAGGTGGTCATCCCGATGGAGGATGTCGTCGAGTTCAAGGCTGGCAAGAAGGTCGTCGTCTCCAAGAAGGTCTTTCCGGGCTACCTGCTGGTGCGCTGCGAGATGGACGACGAGTGCTGGTCGGTGATCCGTCAGACCCCCGCGGTCACCGGCTTCGTGGGGCCTGGCACCAAGCCCACCCCCCTCACCAGGCGTGAGGTGGAGGGTATCCTGGCGGTGAGGACCGGCATCGAGCCCAAGAGGACCAAGCCGCGCATGGAGCACGAGGTCGGCGAGACGGTGCGGGTGCGGGAGGGGCCATTCGCGGACTTCTCTGGCCAGATCGCCGAGATCAACGAGGACCAGCTCAAGCTCAAGGTGCTGGTGAACATCTTCGGGCGCGAGACGCCCGTCGAGCTCGAGTTCAGCCAAGTCGCCAAGCTTTAGGACGAGAGGAACATATGGCAAAGCGCCGCGTGACCGCCGTGGTCAGGATCCAGCTACCCGCCGGCCAGGCAACTCCAGCTCCGCCTGTCGGGACCGCCCTAGGTCCCCACGGCGTGGCGACCATGGAGTTCTGCAAGCAGTACAACGCGGCCACTGAGTCCAGCCGGGGAACGATCATCCCCGTCGAGATCACGGTGTTCGACGACCGCTCGTTCACATTCATCCTCAAGACACCCCCGACACCCGTGCTGATCCGCCAAGCCGCGGGCATCCCCAAGGGGTCCGAGACCCCCGGGCGGGCCGGCGCCGGGTCGATCACCCAAGACCAGCTGGCGGAGATCGCCCGGGTCAAGCTGCCCGACCTCAACACCGACGACCTGGAGGCCGCCAAGCTCCAAGTGGCCGGCACCGCCCGTTCCATGGGAGTGAGCGTCAGCTAGCTTTGAGAAATTGAGCCCCTGGTCTTCCAAGACCAGGCCCCACTAGGGTCGGCCTCGCCCGCCCGCACGACCACAAAGGGAGTTCACCATGCCCGCACGGGGCAAGCGCTACACCGACGCAGCCAAGGGATTCGACCGCGAGCGGTACTACCTGCCTGGCGAGGCGGTCGACCTGGTCAAGGCGCTGAGCAAGGCCCGCTTCGACGAGACTGTCGAGCTTGCCGTGCGCCTCGGCGTCGACCCGAGACGGGCGGAGCAGATTGTCAGGGGGACAGTGGCCCTGCCCGCCGGAACTGGGCGCGAGGTCAGGGTCGCGGTGTTCGCCGCGGGGGCGGCGGCCGAGGCGGCGCGCGAGGCGGGAGCGGACGTGGTGGGGGCCGACGACCTAGTGAGCCGGGTCGCCGAGGGATTCCTGGCTTTTGACGTGGCTATCGCGACGCCTGACCTGATGGGCCAGGTGGGCAAGCTCGGGCGGGTGCTGGGCCCTCGCGGCCTGATGCCCAACCCCAAGACCGGCACGGTCACCACCGACGTGGGGCGCGCGGTCACCGAGTTCAAAGGGGGCCGGGTCGAGTACCGCACCGACAAGGTGGGCAATGTGCACGTCCCGGTGGGCAAGGTGTCATTTGACCGGGCCAAGCTGCTGGCCAACGTGAGGGCCGTTATGGACGAGCTGGCCAGGGCCAAGCCGGCGGCGGCCAAGGGCCGCTACGTGCGCTCGGTCAGCCTCAGCTCCACCATGGGCCCAGGAATCAAGGTGGACCCCACGAGGGTCCGGATCATCGACGAGGACCTGGTCCCGGCAGGCTGAGAGTCCCGAAGTGGCAGTGATTCGGGGTCTATACCAACACCGATCACTACCACCTCCTTCAGCACCCGCCGGGTGGAAAAGGATCGTGGCGATCCTGGCGACCTTGATCGACCAGAATAATCGACTAGGATTGTAGTCTATGATGACTCTGCCGCTCTCCGAGGTAAAGGCGCGTCTTTCAGAGGTTGCCGAGGAGGTTGCGCGAACTCACGAAAGGGTTCAGGTCACCAAGAACGGACGAGCCTACGTGGTGCTTGTCGCGGCCGAGGACCTCGAGTCAATCGAGGCGACCCTCGAGCTGTTGGCTGACCCCGAGGCACAAGCGCGCATCGCGTCGGCCGAAGCCGATATTGCCCGAGGGGACGTGCTGGACGAGGGTCAGCTCCGTGCTCTGCTGGCTCGTCGGAGCGAGGGAGCGACTGAGTGAGCTTTCGGGTCGTGGTGACCCGGACCGCATCCCGACAGCTCGCCGAGCACCTCCCCGAAGGTGCAGCGCGGGCCTGTATCGAGCTCATCTTTGGCGCGCTAGCCGAAGACCCGCATCGAGTGGGCGCTCCCCTCCGCCAGCCGTTTGTGGGTCAATGGAGGGCACGCCGCGGCGAGTACCGGGTCCGCTACCGCATCGACGAGCCTGATGAGGTTGTCTACGTGCTCGATGTCGATCACCGCCGAGACGCTTACAAGCGCTGGCTGGGCGAGGACCTGGTCCCGGCAAGCTGAGAGCCCCGAAGTGGAAGTGATTCGGGGTCTATACCAACACCGATCACTACCACCTCTTTCAGCACCCGCCGGGCGGACCACGCCGAGCTGGTAGGCTCGCCAGTCGCCCCCGGGTGAAAGTGCTCGGGGGGCTTGCCCCCCAGTGTGTGGAGCTTGGGGGGTGCTCGGGGGCTCGCCCCCCGAGTGTCCCAAGACATCCGGTGCGCCGCCCGGCGCTCAAAGGGCCGATCAGCCGGCTCGCCTGACGAGGAGAGATTGATGGATAACCCGAGGCCCGAGAAGGTGGCGCTCGTAGACGAGGTAAGGGTTCGGCTCACCGGCTCTGCCGCGGCCCTGCTCACCGAGTACCGCGGGCTCAAGGTAGCTGAGCTGGCGAACCTGCGCCAGGCGCTGGGAAAGGTGGGCGGGGAGTACAAGGTCTACAAGAACACGCTCGTGCGTTTTGCCGCCACCGACCTGGGGCTCAACGAGCTGGTGGGTCTGCTCCAGGGTCCGACCGGGATCGCGTTCGTCAACGGTGATGCTGCTGAGGTTGCCAAGGTGCTGCGGGACTTCGCCAAGACCAGCCCGGCTCTGGTGGTCAAGGGCGGCGTGCTAGGCACCTCGACCCTGTCCGCCTCCCAGGCTGTGGCGCTGGCAGACCTTCCGTCGCGCGAGGTCCTGCTGGCCCGAGTGGCCGGCGCCCTTTCCGCACCGATGCGCCAGATGGCGGGCCTGCTCCAGGCCCTGCCCCGCAGCCTTGCCTATGGTCTCAAGGCCCTCATCGACAGCAAAGGCGGAGCGCCGACCGCCGCCGCCGAGCCCGCGCCGACCGCCGCCGACCCCGCCGCCGACCC
>JAVKSL010000126.1:0-7124 GCA_039583695.1 Acidimicrobiales bacterium
CTACGAGGACGAGGAGGTCGTCGTACAGGTCGTCGCCCGGCCCGCGTCCCGGCGTCGCGATGCCAGCGCGCAGCGGGCAGTGCTCGGTCTGCAAGGGATCGCGGCACCGAGCCCGGCGCTCCGTGTGGTCGGACCGATCGTGCACGGGATCCTCGACTTCGTGACTCCCGGCCCCTCGACCCCGGCACGTCCCGCGCCGCACCACAGCGAGCTGCCGCACCCGGAGCTGCGCGCCGCCCGCCAAAAGGTCCAGCGCCCCTGCTTCGAGGCCGTCATCCGGGTCGCCGTCTCGTCGCCTGGCACCGGCCGCCACGCCAAGCGACACCTACGCAGCCGGGCCCGGGCGATCTGTGCCGCCTTTGGCGAGTACGCGGCGGAGAACGCCCTGACCGCTCGCCGTCTTCGACACCCCGACGCAGTGATCGCGTCAACCCGTCTCCACGGAGGTGACCTGTACTCCGCCCCCGAGATCGCCGCGCTGGCCCACCTGCCGCTTGACCGCGACGTGCCGGGGGTGTCCCGTGCCGGGGCCCGCAGCGTCGCACCGCCACCCGAGATCTACCGCGAGGGCAAGGTCCTCGGCGACGCCGAGACCGGATCACGCCGACCGGTGGCCCTCGCACCGGCCGACGCCTGTCACCACTTGCACCTGCTGGGCGCGACCGGTTCGGGCAAGTCGACCCTGCTGCTCAACCTCGTGCTGGGCGACATCGCCGGCAGGAGGGGCACGGTGGTCATCGACCCCAAGGGCGCCCTCGTCGAGGACATCCTCGACCGGCTCCCCGAGGACGCGAGTGAGCGCACGGTGGTGATCGACGCCGAGGACTCCGAGCCGCCCACGCTCAACGTGCTCGCCGGCTCCGACGTCCACCTCGTGGTCGACCAGGTCGTCGGTATCATGCACCGGCTCTTCGAGTCAGCCTGGGGCCCTCGCACCGACGACATCCTGCGCGCCGCGTGCCTGACCCTGCGCCAGCATCCCGGCGCCAACCTGTCCCAGGTCCCGAAGCTCCTCGGCGACCCGCTCTACCGAGCGCCACTCGTGGCCGCGGTGAAGGACCCGGTGCTCCGGGGCTTCTGGCGCTGGTACGACGGGCTGTCGGAGGGAGCACGCTCGGCCGTGATCGGCCCGGTGACCAACAAGCTGCGCGCCTTCCTGCTCCGACCCTTCGTGCGGGCCGTGGTCGGCACGGGCACGTCGAGCTTCTCGCTCGACAAGGTCCTCGACGGCGGGGTCCTCTTGTGCCGGCTGCCCAAGGGTGTCCTCGGCGACGAGTCGACCCGGCTTCTCGGGTCCCTCCTCGTCGCCCAGGTCTGGCAGTCCGTCAGCTCCCGGGCACGCGGCGGGCGGTGGGGACGCGGGTGCGGTCTCTACCTCGACGAGTGCCAGAACTTCCTCGCGCTCCCGGGCAGCCTTGAGGACATCCTCGCCGAGGCGCGCGCCTACGGGCTCGGGCTCGTCCTGGCCCACCAGCACCTCACCCAGCTCCCCGCCGATCTGGCCGACGCGGTGTCGGCCAATGCCCGCTCCAAGATCATCCTCTCGTGCTCGCCCGAGGACGCCCACCGCCTCGAGCGCACCGTGGCACCGGACCTCACCGCGCACGACCTCTCGCATCTCGGCGCCTACCAGGCCGCGGCGCGTCTCGTGGTCGACGGCGAGGAGAGCGCCGCCTTCACGCTGCGCACCCGACCCGCCGGAGCGGCAGTGCCGGGCAGGGCGGCGCTGGTGCGGGACCGCTCCCAGGAGAGCTTCGGGCTGTCGGAGCAGGAGCGACGAGCCCTGCAGCTTCGCGCCGAGGGCCGGTGGAGCGGACGATCGGCGGCCGATACCCCGGACACTGGCCCGGACGGTTTCAAGTTGCCGGGGCTCTCGGTCGTCGAAGCCGCCGGTGACGACGCGGCATGACCCGGACGATGGCTCCTCCGACTTCCCATGCATCTCCTTCTTCTCTCTCCCTTTCCGGCCTCGGCCGGGCGCGCCTGCGCCTCTCCGACGACCTCGTCACCGCGGCTGCTCATCACCTGACCGATCGGGATCGGGCCATCTGCGCCCTCCTTGCCGAGCATCGGGTGCTCACGACCGGCCAGATCGCGACTGTCGCCTTCGACAGCCCGATCTCGGCTCGCCACCGCCTGGCCACGCTGTACCGGCTGCGAGTGCTCGACCGGTTCCGGCCGTTCCGCCGCGTGGGCACCGCACCGAACCACTGGGTGCTCGACGCCATCGGAGCCATGGTCGTCGCCGCCGAGCGAGGCGTGGAAGACGACGAGCTGCACTGGCGCCGCGACCGTGCCCTCGGGCTGGCCGGCAGCAGCCAGCTCGCCCACCGGGTCGGGATCAACGGCTTCTTCTGCGCCCTGCTCGGCGCGGCGAGAGGGCAGCCCGGTGGCGAGCTGCGGGTCTGGTGGCCGGAGCGGCGCTGCCGGGCGACCTGGGGGGAGGTCGTTCGCCCCGACGGCTACGGCGTCTGGCAGGACGCGGACTCCGAGATCGCCTTCTTCTTGGAGTACGACCGGGGAACCGAGACCCATGCCCGGCTCGTCGCCAAACTCGAAGGCTACGCGACCTTGGCTGCTGCCGCCCAGGACCCGTTCTGGGTGCTGTTCTGGTTCACCGGCACCAAGCGTGAGGCGGCCGCTCGAAAGGCGCTCGCCGGCGCGCCCGTCCCGGTTGCCACCGCGTGCGAGGGAGCCCCGCCGAGCGACGCGGTGTGGCTCCCCGCCGGCCCGTCTGGAAACCGTCGTCGCCTGGCCGAGCTGGGTACTGCTCCGACTCGGCGCGGTGCCGGGCTGTGACGGCCGCCCGAGAGCGACCCCGCCGACGCGCCGCCCCCTCGGCCGCTACGTCCTGCCTCTCCGTCGGATCCGGGCGCCCGACGCCGGCACACAACGGCCTGACGTCGGCGACGGGTGAGCACCGCCCCGAAGGGCAGACCTCCACGGCGCCGGGTCTGACCGTCGTCCTCCCGTTGACGCCCCCTCGCCTCACGCCGGACGCGGCCGCCGCCCTGCTCCGCCTGCTCCTCCATGCCGGCGAGCCGGCTGCATCTTCCCTGGCAGCGGGATGGCCGGGCCGGACCGCCACCGGTGGCGGCGCCCGTGGAGGTAGAACCTCGGGGGACCGGGAAGTCGGGCCGGCCGAGACGAGGAGAGCGGCGTGAAGCGCTTCGCCTTCTACGGGAGGGTATCGACCGAGGACCAGCAGGACCCCGAGTCGTCCAAGGGTTGGCAGCTCTCGCGGTCCCGTGGGCTCATCGAGCCGGCCGGCGGTGTGGTCGTGACCGAGTACTTCGACATCGGCCGGTCACGGTCCCTGCCTTGGAAACGCCGGCCCGCGGCGGCATCGCTCCTCGACGCGCTGGCCCGGCCGGACCGCGGCTTCGAGGCGGTCGTCATCGGCGAGCCCGCCCGCGCCTTCTACGGCAACCAGTTCGGCCTCACCTTCCCCGTCTTCGCCCACTACGGCGTGGAGCTGTGGGTGCCCGAGGTGGGAGGCGCCATCGACCCGGGATCGGACGCCCATGACCTCGTCATGTCGCTCTACGGCGGGATGTCCAAGGGCGAGCGCAACCGCATCAAGATCCGCGTCCGCGCCGCCATGGCCGCACAAGCCCGCACCGAGGGGCGCTTCCTGGGCGGCCGTCCGCCCTACGGCTACCGCCTCGCCGATGCCGGGCCGCACCCCAACCCGGGCAAGGCGGCAGTGGGCCAGCGCCTCCACCGCCTGGAGCCCGACCCGGACGCGGCCCCGGTGGTGCGCCGCATCTTCGACGAGCACGTGGCCGGTCGTGGCCTGTACGCCATCGCCGAAGGGCTGACCCGCGACGGCATCGCCTGCCCCTCCGCCCACGACCGAGCACGCAACCCGCACCGACACGGGCTTGCCTGGTCGAAGATGGCGGTGCGGGCGATCCTCGCCAACCCGCGCTACACCGGCCGCCAGGTGTGGAACCGCCAGCGCCGCGACGAAGTGCTCCTCGACGTCGAAGACGTCGCGCTCGGCCACGTGAGCAAGATGCGCTGGAACGACGAGGACGCCTGGATCGTCTCCGAGGCGCTCACCCACGAGCCGCTCGTGTCCGACGAGCAATTCCGGGCTGTGCGCTCTCTCGCCGCCGCGGGCCGGCGGCGCCCAGTGGTGCGAAAGCCGCGGCCCGCCTCCCAGCCGTTCGCGCTGCACGGCCTCGTCGTCTGCGCTCTCTGCCAGCGCAAGATGCAGGGAAGCGCCAACCACGGGCGCGCCCACTACCGCTGCCGCTACCCGAGCGAGTACGCCATCGCCAACGAGCTCGACCATCCGAAGAACGTCTACGTGCGCGAAGACCAGATCCTCGGGCCCCTCGATGGCTGGCTCGCCCAGGTCTTCGACCCCAGCCGGCTCGACACCACCCTCGACGCGCTTGAGCTCGCCGCCTCATCGACCGACGATGCCGGCCAAGCCAAGGCCCAGGCGGCGCGGCGCAGAGTGGCCGAGTGCGACACCCGTCTCGCCCGCTACCGAGCCGCACTCGAGGCCGGCACCGACCCGGCAGTCGTCAGCGCCTGGATCGCCGAGGTCCAGGCCGAGCGCCTCTCGGCCGAGGTCGAGCTTGGTCGGGCAACGGGACAGCGGAGCCGGCGCATGTCTCGGGACCAGCTGGCCGCACTGGTCACCGGTCTCGGCGACCTGCTCGGCGTGCTCGCCGGCGCCACGCCGGAGGACAAGGCCGAGGTCTACCGCCGCCTCGGGCTCCAGCTCACCTACGACCCGGCCCGCCGGGTGGTGACCGTCGAGTCGCACCTGGGCCCGGATGGGGGCGAGGTGTCAGCACGCGCTCCACGGCCAGGGAGCGGGCCAACGGCGGGCGCAGCAGGCGCGCCAGGCGCCGAGCCCGTGGGCAAAAGTCAGTGTCGGAGGGGGGACTTGAACCCCCACGCCCTTGCGGGCACCAGCCCCTCAAGCAGATCGGCTCCGTCGCTGCAGGCTTGCGGTGCAGGTCACAATGGGCGACCCGGTCGCTGCGACCGTCCTGGATCGCTCCCCTAGGCCTGCTTCGCGCAAATCGGTGATCAAGCTGTGATCAACTGGGAGTGTCATCGGCGGATCCAGGCGTCTGGGATGCTTGAACACGGCGACGCGCCCGAGACCCACCAATACTCTTGGTCCATACCCGGCCAGCCGGTCAAAGGCTTCGCGGAGTGGAGCAAGCCTGGAAAGCTGTCAGTCAGGAGAGTCCGGTACATCGACACCATCCTGAGCTGCCAGGACGAGGAGCGCATGCTGTTAGGCGCCGGCTATCTGAACGTGGGCTTGGTCTTCGGGTCTGCCCGACGGCTGCCCGTACCGTCCGAAGCGTTTCAGCCGCGAGTTCGACCGGAAGCAACTGGCGTACAACCGCGGCCACCGCGGGAGCCGCTCCCCCGTCTACGGCTTCACGACCTCCGACATACAGGGGCGATCCTGGCGCCCGCCCGAGGTCGTGGCCGAGAGGCTCGGTCACGCGACCGTCATGCCCCGCGGCGGGGGCAGGTTCACCCAGCTGCTGAACCTGGAGCCGGAGGCGTCGAGGCAGCTGACTCAGACGAGCTGCTGGCGGTAGGAGACGAGTAGAAGATCGCCCGATCCGGGCCTCTACCCGCGAACCCGGGAATACCCGTGGGCTTTGCCCGGTGAGGGCTGGTGTGGAGGAGCGACAAGCTCACTTGCCGCCTTTGGAGATTGCGGCCCGGTGGTCGATCCTGGGTGACTGAGCCCGGGCATCGGCTACCACAAGCGAATCAGACCAACGCGGTCACCAACTCCAGGCCCGGAGTGCCGCAATAGATGCCATCGTGGGCCACAAGCGGAAGCCCGTAGCGGATCGCCGTTGCGGCGATCCAAAGATCATTGGTGTGCCTGTCGTCCGCCAGCGCGTGAGCGACGCGACGGCAGGCGACCCGAAGTTTGGCCACCTCCCAAGTGAGCTCGTCATCGACGGGCGCAACCCCCGCTATGGCAAGGCGCCGTTCGAGGTCAGCACGGCGTGCTGGACCCCACTGGGCGAGCAAGGCACCGAAGCGCAGCTCCGCGACCGTCTGGCTGGCGACAATCAAGAGACGGCCCACCAGATGACGGGCGTAGAGCGAAGCCAGGTTCTCCTGACGCCTCGTCAGTGGTGCTCCGAAAACATTGGTGTCGACTACAACCGCCCGCCGACCAGCGCTCAAGCCCGGATCGCGTCGAGGAAGGCGTCAGCCTCCTCGTCGCTCAGGCCCTCGATCAGGAACTCTTCGATGGAACCCAGGGGTTGGCGACCGGCAAGGAGCTCATCCAGGCCATGGGGACGGTAGAAGTCGTCAGGGACCGGCTGGTCTCGGCGCTCTGGGGGCGATACATGAGTCACTGGGTCCTCCTCTCTTGACCGATCATACCCTTGCTGCGGACTCTCGGTCGTCACCTCCGCTTGCGTACCCGGCGAGCCGAGCGCGCAACGAATCACCTCCACCGGACCTCACATCATTCGCCTGGCTGCCTGTTCGTGCTCGTCGATAGAGCCGCCACACCTCATCCAGGTCCACCCCTGTATCCAGCGCTTCACGCAGCTTCCTGAGAGCGTTGTCCGAGTACTGGCGGTGAACCTGCGAGCCAAAGACGAAATCATGTCTGCAAGCCTCGTCATTTTCAATCCCTAAATAGCTCAAAGCCGCACACTTCCCCGTTGGCAGGCACAACCTGGTCGCGAGCACTTGCTTTGACCAGTGGTACTTGCGTTGCAAGTCGACTTCTCGTATGGCACCGGCCGCGACATCTTCGTTGGCACCGACAAGCCGTACCGGTGCGGCCGAGGCCGCTTTTGTGATCCGCACGGTGATCACGAGTCCATCCCCTGTCACCTCGGATCCAACATCAGACAAGGCAGGGAAGACGACCTTGCGGCCAGCGCCAGCCCGAACCGCCTGTTCGATCCGATCGACGTCTTGCTTGGATACCGCCACTTCTTCGCCACGCGTGTGGGCTTCCATTGCAAGAAGGCCACGCATTCGGCCTCAACCGCGGCGGCGCACAAGGCGCTGGCCAGATGGGACTTGAATCGGCCTGGGTTTGACGGAGACTCGTCCGCTTCGATGTCTCAAGCCGCGTCGGCCTGAGGATTCTCATCGTA
>JAVKSL010000127.1:0-7083 GCA_039583695.1 Acidimicrobiales bacterium
GCCCGATCACTCACGTCCTGCCTCATGAGCGTACACCTGTTCCCACTGGTTGACCCACATCTATGCCGGGAGGCCCCACAATCTGTACTCGCACGACGACGATGCTGCGCAGATTGCCCGAGCGAGGGCCCTCGAACACCTCCGGCAGGAAGTCGATCCCGAGAGGTCGAGGATCTACGACGAGGTGTTCCGCGGCTTGACTGGCGCCTCGCCGAAGGCGGCGCGGGTCATGGCATCGTCGTTCTGGGTGGGGAGTCAGTCGGGGCCGATACTCGGCGTCGGTCGCATGTCGGTTGGTCTGTATTCGTGTCGGCTGCGACGGCCTATGTGCCCATTCTCGCCAGCTCCGAGCCCGCCACCTATCGAACGGAGCGGGGGCATCGACCGGCCACTTCGCGACTCGCTCGACAAGCACACCTGCTCGTAAGCAACCACGTCCAACTCACGTCGGCCAGATGAGAAGTCCCGAGCATGACCGAGGAAACCGACAAGTTGATCGCCTTTCGCCCGCGACAAGGGAGGAGCCGGGACGATGTTCTCCCAGGACCGGACCGACAAGAACCCTGCCAAAACCGACACGATCCCCGAATCCCTACATCGACGACGACCACTCCGCCGAAGCAGAGCACACCAGCCGGCAAGACCGACACGTACCCACGAGGCGCCCCGTGCGCCAACGGCACTCGCCGTGGACCCGGCGTGCCCGCGTTCGGGGAGAGGCGGGCGCGATCGCAGCAGAGCTGGTCATCGCCACCCCGCTGCTGTTGCTCCTCGTCTTGGGTGTCGTCCAGTTCGCCCTCTTCGAGCACGCGAGCGCGGTCGCCGAGGCGGCAGCCCAGCAGGGCCTGTCGGTCGCGCGGCTCCAAGGCGAGAGCCCACAGGCCGGCACCGCCGAGACCGACGCGGTCCTCGCCCAGCTCGGCACCGGCGTGCTCGTCAGCCCCGAGGTGGCAGCAACTCGAACCGCGGCCACGACGACGGTGGTGGTGAGCGGTCACGCCGAAAGCGTGATCGGGATCTTCTCCCTGCCCGTGCGGGCGACCGCTGTCGGCCCGACCGAGCCCGCGGTGCTCGGGGCCGGGCTCGGGGCTGGGCCATGACCAGCCGAGCCGGGTCTGCTCACGTCGGGACGCGCTCGACGTCCGGTGACCGCCAGGTGCGCGGGCGCCGGACAGGCGGCCGCAAATCACGCGGCTGCCAGCCGCGGGGATGGCGGTCCTATGTCCGGGAGCGCGTCTGTGACGAGCAGGGTGCGGTCGCGACCGAGCTGGTGCTCCTCACCCCGCTGTTGATCTTGCTGCTGTTGTTCGTCGTCGCGCTCGGTCGTCTCGCCGGGGCGAGGATCAACGTCGACGGCGCAGCTGCCCAAGCCGCCCGGGCCGCGTCGATCGCTGCCACCCCCGGACAAGCCACCGCAGCAGCCGAGCAGACTGCTATCGGCGCTCTCGGATCGGACCACGTCACCTGCGCCAGTCTCAAGGTCACGACCGACACCGCTCGATTTGCTCCCGGCGGGTCGGTCAGTGTCTCGATCACCTGCTCGGTCGCGCTGAGCGATCTCACCGGACTGGCGCTGCCTGCCTCCGAGCAGGTCACCGCCACTGCCATCTCGGTCGTCGACACCTACCGTTCGGCTCCGGGTGGGTTCACCAACAGCGAAGAGTCTTCCGGCTTGAGCTCAAGCGTCGGAGGCGGAACGTGAGCGTGGTTAGGTGCTTCGGTTCGGGAACATTGCTGGATCCGAGGGTGCGGTCAGCGGCCAATGAGTGGCGCGAGCCATGGGATCGCTTCGCACGCGGCGCCAATGGTGTCAGCCTCTGTGGCGTACTCGCGACCCGAGAAGTAGCGGACCGGCGTCCATGCGCCCATGTCCTCTGGATCCCGACGGAACTCTTCGAACCCGAAGGTGTCGTCTGGCCGCTTGAAGATGTCGATACAGCGATCGCCCTCGAAGGTCTGGTGACTTGCGAGGACCAGCCACGATTTGTCGAGGCGCGACGACATGGTGGAAATCGTACCCGTTCCATCTCGCCGCAGCTCGAGTGCTCAGCCGAGACGTACGGCGGTCACGTCGATGGGTCGGCGCCAAGGACGGGGGCGTCAACGAGGGTCATTCAGGGGGCTGCCGTGCGGATGGGGAAAGCCGACAGCACCTTGGGAACGTCAGTTCACGGATCGTCCCGTTGTGTCGTGGATCCCGAAGCGTGGTCGGGACATCGAAACATTGTCGGATTCCCGACGGGCCAAGGGCAGCGCTCGCGCCCGGAACCGGCGGAAGTTCCCACAATCTCCGCAACCCCATGACCGGCTCGCTGCGACTCCGCCTCGGCGAGGAGGCGGGGATGGTCACCGCCTTCGTCGTCATCTTCACCCTGGCACTGCTCGTTATGGCCGGCCTCGTCTTGGACGGCGGGCTCGCGCTTTCGGCCAAGGTGCGCGCCATCGACGACGCACAGGCAGCAGCCCGGGCCGGCGCCCAGGCGATCGACATCCCCCTCTACCGGCGAAGCGGCACGATCACCTTGGACCCCGCAGAGGCGGTCGTCGACGCGCAGGGCTTTCTTGCCGCAGCCGGAGAGCACGGGACCGTCACGGTTGCCGGTGACACCGTCGAGGTGACTGTCGCCATCACCGAGCCCACCCAGATCCTCTCGGTCGTCGGGGTCGACCAGCTGACCGTCACGGGCACCGGCAGCGCGACCGCAGAGCAGGGGCCCTGAATGGCCCGGATCGCACACCTCGCAAAGGGTCTTGGCGCGCTCGTCGTCTTGGCTGCCCTCGTTGCCGGCATTCCCTGGGCGCTGGTGCACTTCGTCGGCTGGCCGCTCCCACACCACGTCCCGACGGCGGCCGAGATCGGCCATGTCCTCACCTCCCATGGCATCGGCGGGCGGAGCCTCATCGACGCACTGGCGGTCGTGGTGTGGATCACCTGGGCGATTCTCGTCGCCTCGGTCGCGGCAGAGATCCCCGCCGCTCTCGCCGGACGCCGTGCCCGGCTGCTCCCGGTCGCCGGTGTCTTTCAGCCACTCACCGGGCGCCTCGTCGCGGCCATCGTCGTTGCCTGCCTCGCCCTCGCCCCCCGGCCCGCCCATGACAGCGGAGCCGGCTCACCGTCCTTCGGCCTGGTCGGCGTGCACCGGCCTGTGGCGGCCCTGGTCCTCACCGGCGACCAACAGCGGCTCACCTACGCTGCGCCGCCCACGGGGCCACCTGCAGCCGACACCGTGGCGACGGGCACGACAGCGCCACCCACGCGTGGTCTCGGGGCGAAGGTGAATGCTGCTCGCAGCTACGTCGTCCAGCGTGGCGACACCCTGTGGGGCATCGCGGAGCGCGAGCTCGGCGATCCGCTCGACTGGTCGCAGATCTACCAGCTCAACGTCGGCCGGCCCCAGCCGGGCGGGGTGAGTCTCACCGACCCGCACTGGATCGACCCCGGCTGGACGCTGCTCCTGCCGCAATCGACGACAACGCCGTCGATGGCAGTGCCGCCAGCCGCGGCGTCGTCCCCGGTGGTACCGCCAGTGAAGCCGAGCAGCTCCACATCGCCGGTCACCGCCACTTCACCAGCGGAACCGGCGGATCGCCCGGTGCCAATCAGTCAGGTGCCAAGCAGCGCGGTGCCGACCAGGCAGCCGATCACCAGCCATCCGGAGCGATCTGGGCACGGAAGTCCGCCCGCACAGGCGAACGGCACGTCGCCCCATCCGGTGGACCACGGTTCCGGCCCGGTTCGCCTCCCGTCGGGCTCGGTGGTCGCCGGCTCGTTCGCCGCCGGTGTCCTCTCGGCGCTCGCGCTCGGGCGGCTGCGCCGCCGCCACGACTACCGCTACCACCCGCCTGAACCCGGAGTGGACCTCGACCCGCCACCACTGCGCCCGACGCTTTGTCACCTCGCATGGTCGGCGGGCGACGACGACGACCACAGACTTGCCGAGGACAGCCACGTCGAGGACAGATTCGACGAGGACAGCGAGGTCCTCGTGGCTGGCGGTGAAGGAAACGGCACTGGCCCGGCTCGCACCGGCGGCATCGCCACCATGGGGGCAGGCTTCGTGCTCGGAGAGGCTGAACGTCGCCTGCACGCAGGCCTCGCCGAGGTCGGGGTCCGAGACGGCCATGACGTCGTGATCGAGCTCACCGATCTCTCGGGCGTCGCGATCAGCGGCCCGGCAGCCGACGACATCGCCCGGGCAATGCTCGCAGGGCTCCTCGTTGCAGCAGGGGCAGGCGCGGCGGAGGTTCTCGGTGCCACAGGCCTCCTCGAGCGGCTCCTGCCCGGTCTCGGATCGACCCCGGCCATCCGCCGAGCCGGCACTGCGCTGGAGGTTGCCCGGGTGGTCGAGGCCGAGCGGATCGCCCGGACCCGGCGCCTCGACGCGCTGGGCGCGACAGATGCCACGAGCTTCCGGGAGCAGCATCCCGAGAACCCGCTGCCAGCACTCCTCGTGATCGCCGACGCGCCACCCGCCGAGTCGGCCGGGCGGTGGGCGGCGCTGTGCGCGGGCACGGACCGTCTCGCCATCGTCGTGATCTTCCTCGGCGACAGCCCGGCTGCAACCGCCCGGGTGGTGACCGATCTCGCCCGCATGGTCATCGAAGCCGAGCCGCAGCAGCTCGCCGTGCTGCTCGGGGGTGCCGTGCTGTTCGGTATCAGTGCCGGCGAAGTCGTCGAGCTTCTCGGCCCGGTCTTCGATGTTGGCGATCTCGGTGCTAACACCCACGTCGACAGCCACCACGCCGATGACTTGACGGTCGCTACCTCGGCTGGGCAAGCCGGCGATGCTGCTGACGGGACTGAGGCGCTGGCCCGGGTGGTCCCCCCCGACGGTACCGCTCAGGGCCCGCGTTCGACGCCGGAGGCCGGCCACTGGCCAGAGCCGAGTACTGAGCCGAGCACTGAGCCAAGCACTGCGGTCGAGGCTTCGGTACGCCCGCTGCGAGTCGAGATCCTCGGCCCGCCCCGGGTGACTGTGTCGGGGGTGGTGGTGTCGACCGGGCTGCGCAGCCGGGCGAAGATGCTGCTCGCCTGGTACCTGTGCCGGCCCGAGGGTGCCACCGCAGAGCAGGCAGTCGACGCCCTGTGGTCCGACACCGAGCCCGACGGGGTGCTCAAGCAATTCTGGCGCTGCCTCGGGGACTTGCGTGCCGGGCTGCGAGGCGCAAGTGGGCCGACCCCCGAGGTGCTGGAGAAGACCGGCGAGCACTACCGGGCAAAGCCCGAGGAGATCAGCTGTGACCTGTGGGACTTCGAAGTCGCGCTCGGCCAGGCCGTCAGGTCTCCCGACGATGAGACCGCCCGCCAGGCACTCCGCCAAGCAGTGGACGCCTACCGGGGGGACCTGCTCGACGGGGTGGAAGACCCCTGGGTCGAGCCGGTGCGCGAAGACCTGCACCGCCGGGCTCTTGGTGCCCACCTGCGCCTCGCCGAGCTCGACGAGCACGCCGGGCGAACCGACTCGGCGGTCGCCACCTTGGAGCGTGCCGTCGAGCTCGACTGTTACGCCGAGGAGCCCTACCGCCGGCTCATGGCCCTCCACGCCGACCATGGCCGCACCGACGCGGTCACCGCCACCTGGAAGTTGTTGCGTCGCCGCCTCGCCGAGCTCGACCTCGACATCGATGCCGCGACCGTCAACCTCTACCGCTCCCTCTCAGCCATTGGGGCGATCGACGCCCCAAGTGTCCGGCTGCGGTCATGACCGCCAGCCGGGCCATTGCTGGTATCGACACCCCGACCCGGATCGCTGCTACCTGCGCTCTGGGCGTGGCCGTCGAGGCGGGGATGCTCTGGCGCTTCGGATGGGCCCCACCCCTTGGCGCCTACCTCTGCTTCGGTGTGGTCGCCACCGTGGTGAGCGCCACCGACCTCGCTTCTCGCCGGGTCCCGAACCGGGTCGTGGTTCCCGGTCTCCTTGGCTGCGCAGCGCTCCTCGCGCTCGCCTCTGGCCTCGACGGTCCTTGGTGGCCGCTCGCGCGGGCGGGGATCGCCGGGGTCGTGCTCGCCGGCTTCTACCTCGCGCTCGGGCTCGCGTTCGAAGGAGGGATGGGCATGGGAGATGTGAAGTGGGCAGCTGTCGTCGGCCTCACCCTCGGCTGGCTCGGCTGGCCGGCGGTCGCCACCGGGACGCTGCTCGCGTTCTGTGCGGCGTCGCTCGACCTGCTTGTCCTCCGACTCGTGACTGGCGGCAGCGGCCGGCTGGTGGTGCCGATGGCGCCGTTCATGGCCACCGGCGCGCTGACCGCCGTGCTGGTGGTGCGCTAGGTCGCCGTGTAGGGCAATGGCCGTGCTCAGCGGGCGGCTTCACCAACCAGGTCGGCAAGGGCGAGGTTCGCCACGAGGCGGGCGAGGCGACGGCCAGTGGAGGGGCACAGTACCACGACGTTCACTCCGGCCCAGCGCAGCTGTTCGAGAACCGAGGCGAGCTGGCGGTGGTTGGGCGATAGGCGCGCGTAGCTGTCGACGACGACCAGGTCGAAGCAACCTGCCGCGTCGGCAAGCAGTTGGGGGAGGCTCGGACGGGGATCGCCGCGGGACTGGTCGGTGTAGGTGGCGACGTGACACCAGCCAGGCTGGGCGGTGACCTGGGCGTGGAGACGAGCGACCTGGCGGGCCAGGGCGCGCCGCCCGGCATGCCCTGGGGCTTCTCGGGCATAGATGGCGACTCGGCACATGGCGTCTCCTTCCTCTCATAGGGTATCCGGCGATGAGACCTCCATGAGCAGAGGAAAGCAAGTCCGTTGGACCCGGGAACGTACGGTTCGCCGGAGGGAAAAAAGCCCAGCGTTGACGGATGGAGCGGGACGGGGGGTCGGTCACCTGCGTCTGCTGACGAGGCGGTTCCCTGTGGTCGTCACGATCGGGTGCGACCATGGGGTCGTGGCGCTCTCCGTCCCGCTTCGCTATGCCGCCCAATTGCTTCGCCAGGACGGCGCGCAGGAGATGGGACGCGCCGTGCTGTTCGCGAGCGTGATTGGTTTCGATTCCTTCGAACAGCACATCGAGTCACCGACAGAACTGCCCCTCCTCGGCGACAGAACTCCGGTGACGACCCTTCCAGTATGGCCGCTGGGTGTGAC
>JAVKSL010000128.1:0-6953 GCA_039583695.1 Acidimicrobiales bacterium
GGTTGGTGCAGGCCCAAGCGGCGCTCGATCCAACCACCAACGCAGCCCCAACTGCGCTCAAGCCAAAGATGAGCTTTCGAGCTCCTAACCGAACTCTCATAGGCCCTGCCCTTTCTACTCAATGGCACGAGATATCGGTGCCGGGGGACCCAGTGCCCTCCTGACCTACAGTCTACACGACTTGGGGCGTGGATGCAAGTAGAGATTACTAGAGGGCAGCAGCTAAGTGTAGGAAACAGGTACTATATAGCGGACTAACTGTACTATGCATATAGAATCGGCCTCGATCCCACACGCTGGGAGTACCGGTACGTGCATCCATTCGCTCGCGCATCACCTGGGCAGGCATGTATAGTTCTGCTGACCTAGGCCGCCCTGAAGTCCCATCGCCCCTGCAGGAGGAACCGCCACGATGATGAGCAGTCTGAGAAACCGCTCGGGCGCGCGTGGCGCTTCCGAGCCCAGCAAGGGCCCCGCTGCGGACCCTGACCCGAACCGTGGACGCCGGGTGGCCCTGTGGATTTGCGCCATAGCATTGCCGTTCCTGCTGGCGCTGTTCGTGCTGGTCCTGGTGTTCTCCGCTCCGCGAACGCCAGGCACCGAGCTGGGGCTCAACCAGTTCACCTCCCTCGTTCAGCAGGGCCAGGTGCAGAGTGCCGACATCCTGGACAGCGAGAACCGCATCGTAGGCCGTTACTCGGGAGGGCAGTATTGGGTTACCTACGGCACCCAGTCTGTCACCTTCTCCGATCTGTTGGGTGCGCTCCAAGCGGCGGGCGTGCCGACAACCGTGTCTCAGCAGCCTTTCAGGAACCTGGTGACGCCAGCGGAGGTTATCCTGCCATCCCTGTTGATCATCGACGGCCTCTTCCTCATCTTCTTGTTCGTGGGGGGCCGCGGTGACACCGCGTTCGCGGGCTTCGGGCGTGCCCGGGCTAAGCGCCAGGTCACCGGGGACGCCAAGATCACCTTCTCTGATGTGGCCGGAGTGGACGAGGCGATCGAAGAGCTCGAAGAGGTGCGCGACTACTTGGCCAACCCGGATCGTTTCCTGGCGATGGGCGCGTCGGTGCCGAAAGGGATCCTGCTCACCGGCCCGCCGGGGTGCGGTAAGACGCTGCTTGCCCGGGCGCTGGCCGGCGAGTCGCACGTCCCGTTCTTCTCGATGTCCGGCTCGGACTTCGTCGAGATCTTTGTAGGAGTTGGTGCGGCACGGATCCGGGACCTCTTCCGTCTCACCAAGGCCAACGCTCCTGCCATCGTCTTCATCGACGAATTGGACGCGGTGGGCAGGAACCGAGCGGTCGGTGCCGTTAGCGGCCAAGACGAGCGAGAGTCGACACTTAACCAGCTCTTGGTCGAGATGGACGGCTTCGATTCCGGCTCGGGCGTGCTGGTGCTCGCGGCGACTAACCGGCCCGATATCCTGGACCCCGCGCTCCTGAGACCTGGCCGCTTTGATCGCAGGGTTTCCATAGATCGACCAGACGTGCGTGGGCGCGTCGACATCCTGCGTATCCACGCCCGAGGTAAGCCCATCGCAGAGGAGGTGGACCTGGAGCAAATCGCCAGGCGCACAGTGGGCTTCTCGGGGGCGGACCTGGCAAACGTGGTGAACGAGGCTGCTTTGCTCGCATCCCGCCGGTCCAGCCCTGTGATCCAGCCCACCCACCTCTCCGAGGCCATAGAGAGGGTCGTTGCTGGACCAGAGCGCCGTTCGCGGGTGATGTCTCCAGCAGACCGCGACCGCGTCGCCTACCACGAAGCCGGTCATGCCGTGGTCGCCGCCGCCCTTCCGGGATGCGACCCGGTCAGCAAGGTCTCGATCGTCGCGCGGGGCCATGGGGGAGGCTTCACCTGGTACATCCCCGAGGGAGACCAGCTGATCGCTAGGCGGAGCCAGCTGGTCAACCGGGTGACAGTGCTGGTGGCTGGCCGAGCAGCCGAGCAGGTGGTCCTGGGAGAGGGTTCCACCGCTGGCGAGCACGACCTGGCCCAGGCTGCAAGTATCGCCCGGCGCATGGTGACAGAATGGGGCATGAGCGAGCACCTCGGCCCGCTGTCGCTCAAGCCGAATGCCGACTTGTCGATCGAGCTCATCGGGCCTTCCCAGCGGCTGGCCTCGGACGTGGACCACGAGGTGGTGGAGCTGCTCAAGCGTGCCGAGGAGCTGGCCGCCGAGGTGGTGACGAACAACCGCCACGTGCTGGATGCGTTGGTGATCAAGCTGGTCGAGGTAGAGAACCTGGAGGGCGAGGTCCTGGACGGCTTCCTCTCCACTGTCCTCAGTCATACTCCAGTGCAGATGTGACCCAGCTGCGCGCTCCCGGGGACCGTGCAGCTTTGAAGGCTTCCTGCTCCACGCACCCGCGCCGCCCGGCCCTGCTCACCTGCTCCCGCTGTGGGGCGGGGATGTGCGCCGAGTGCCGGGTGCCCACTCCGGTGGGCTTTAAGTGCCGCCGCTGTGTCGGAGCGGGTCCTGCTGCGCACGGGGGCCGGACCGGTCGGGCTCATGCCAAGCCCAGGCCGGTTAGGGGCCGCCCGCTTGGGGATGACTCCGCTCGTCCACGCCAAGCGATTCTGGGGACCTGGCTCCTCGTGGTCATCATCGTGGTGGTCGTGACGGGAGGAGCGATCAGCTTCGTCGCTACCAGGGGTGGGTCCAACGGTGGGTCGCAACCCGGTGTTTCCGCAGTGCTCAGGGGCTCGAAGGCCGGCACCGAGAACGCCACTAGCCTGACAATCCAGTTCCAAGGTGCAGGAGGGACGGTGATCGCCGGGAGCCTGCTCATTCCCCCGGGTGCTGGGAAGACCACGCCGGGCGTGGTCATCGTCCCTGACAACGGCTATACCGACCTGACCGGGATCAGCCCACCGGGCGAGGTTCCGGATCCGCTGTACTCCGACCTGGCGAACTCCCTGGCCAGCGTAGGTGTGGCGAGCCTGCGATACGACCGCAGGGGCACCGGCCTGAGCGTCCTGCCGGCCGACTCGAGCATCACCTTCCCTGAGGTGGTGGGCGACGCCAAAGCCGCGGTGAGGTTCCTCTCCGGCCGGGCGGACGTGGACCGCTCCCATTTGGTGGTCGTGGGGGACGGTCAGGGAGGTCTGGTTGCCCTGGCGCTGGCCGCCGAAGACCCGGCGGTGCAGGCGGTGGTGCTGCTCTCGACTCCTGGGCGGCCGGTGATCTCGACCATGGAGGACCAGCTGATGGCGACGGCCCCCCCAGCCCTGGCTCCTACGCTGGTGACACAGCTGAAGGCAGTTGTGAAGGCTCTGCTGGCCGGCCGGCCAGAGCCCGCTCCGGACGCCCTGGCTGGTCCACTGCAGCCCCTACTGCCGCCGGGAGAAGGTTCCTACCTTTCCACACTGTTCTCCCTGATGCCGACATCCATGATCGCCAAGGTGCACGTGCCGGTGCTAGTGGTCCAAGGAGGTCAGGACCCGTTCCTCTCACCGGCCGACATGACGGACCTTACCAAGGCGGCAGGCGGACCTGTCTCCAAGATCTACGTTCCCGGCGACACTGCCACGCTCATTGGCACGGCTGGGTCGAGCCAACTCTCCGGGCCGGGGTCTGTCACCGGAACATCATTCACCCATGCGCCCCGCACGACTGCCGGGGGTTCCGGTACTCCGACCACGAGCATCGCAAACGCTATGGCTCAGCTGCACCGTCCGGCGGCGCTCGCAGGCCAGCGCGACGAGGCCGTGCTCAAGCTGATCGACTCTTGGGTGAGGTCGCACTAACGGGCTAAGGTCTTGCACTTCCCAGCCGTATGTGCTAAAATGCTCTAGAGCAGGCATCAATCTAGGTGCGAAGGTCGGGTCCCGAGAGATCCGGCAACAAGCAAGCGAAGAAAGGGAGCCCCAAAGTGAAGAAGTCCGTCTTTCGCTGTTCAGCTGTCCTGGCTGCCGCGGGCATTGGCGTCCTTGCCACCGCTGGCACTGCATGGGCTTGTCTCGGTATCGCGGGGTTGACTACCAATGTGTCGCATGTGCAGCCCGGAGGCAGGCTCGGCGTAACCCTGCAAGAATTTGGCATGACGCCAGCGCAGATCCACCTGAACTCGCCAACGGGGCCGCTGTTGGCCACGATTGCGCGACCGGGCAAGGGCATGACTGGCGACACAAGCGTCAACATCACCATCCCTGCCAACACACCGGTCGGCCAGCACGTCTTGATCGCCACAGAGCCGGGTAACGGCATGCTCGCGGGCATCCCGGCCCGTGCTGTCATCCAGGTCGGCAACGGATCAGCTCCGGCAACCCAAGCCGCCCGCCCGGTTGCCGTCACCACCAATTCGGGTATCGCCACCGATGAGCTGGTGGGGATCGGCGTCGGGGTGGCCGCGGTGGGCCTGGCGCTGGCCGGGGGCCTCTCACTTGCTACCTCCCGACGTCGTGCCGGCACAGTCGAGGCGGTCAAGTCCAACTGAGGTCCCTCCTAGGGGTTCTCACCCTGCTCCTGCGGGCCACCTTCTAATAGCACCGTGGCCCGTAGGAGCAAGTAGTGCCAGAGTTGCGGGACCGGGCGCAGCTGTCCGGGATCGGTATTGGAATCGAAGTCGGCTCAGGAATCGCGTAAGGACACCTCCAAGATGTGCCGTAGTTTCCGTCGGCGACAAGGAAGAGTTCCAGTGGGGACAAGGGGGAGAACAGTGAGCATGCGGATAGCGCTCCCAAGAGGGGTTCGAGGCGCGACCATCGGAGCCGCAGTGACGTTGGCCTTCGTCGGACTGGCAGCACTGCCGTCATCTGCTCAGGCAGCGACATCCGGCGGTAAATCGTCGGCTTCAACGTCGAAGACGTCGGCCAACTCCTCCAAGATGGCGGGCATGAACATGTCGGGCCCGACTGTCCTGCCGAGAGGACAGGCGATCTTCCGCCCGCAAGGGGCGTCGATCAAGGCGATCACCAAGCCCGTCCGCATGACCAAAAATGATCCCTTCCCGTCGCGGGCCTTTACGGCCCCCTCGTTCATGCTGGCGGATCCCTCCAACCCGAGCATCATCCTCGCGACCACCGCTGACCTGCGTAGCAGGGTCTGTTACCTGATGCGCTCAACTAATGCTGGCGCCAGCTGGGAGATCCTGCCCGCACTTCCGTCGCCCGGCTCCTACCCCTTCTGCACGGGTCCGACGGCGGGGGTCCCCCTGCAGAACATGGCCTTCGGTCGCAACGACACCCTGTACTACGCGATGGACGGCTACGACCAGGCTGACGGAGGGGATAGCAGGCACGGCAACTATTCCGTGCTGTTGTCCAAGTCCTCCAACCTCGGCAACAGCTGGACGACCACTCTCGTCAACAACAACCGTGGGAAGACCGGTGCCGCGGTAACCAACGACGGGCCGGTGACCGGCCTGGCGGTGGACACTTCCGGGTCTGCCGATGTGGTCTACGTGGGCTTCAGCCAGAACTTCCCCAACACTCCCAAGAGCGCTCCCAGGAACAACTACGACATGGTGGCCGTGTCGACCAACGGGGGTGCCAGCTTCGGGCCGCCGGTCAATCTGAACAGCTTCGCTCACCTGAGCATGACCGTGCGGGGTAAGTCCTACGCGATCGTGATGAGTGGTTTCGGTGCCCCCTACCTGGTTGTGCACCGGGGAACGGTGCTGGCGATCGCCGAGGCCAGTACCAACGGCAGGGAAAAAATACCTGGCGCCGGCGGTATGCCCATGATCGTGGCTCGCTCCACCAACCAGGGACGGACTTGGACGCTGTCGACCATATCGCCTGACTACGTCTATCCCACAGGGGACCAGGTGGGCGTGGGATGGACGCCGCTCGGGGGGTCCGACGGAACATTCCTGGTTGCCTACGCTGCCACACCGAATGAGGCCAGCTACGCGGCTCCCGTGATCGAACTCCAGCGCTCGACGGATCTGGGACGGGCGTGGACCTCACCCGTCATCCTGGACAACGACAACCTGTCGCAGCAATACAGCAGCTTTTTCCCCCAGATGGGAGTGGCCCCCAATGGCCGCGTGGACGTCATCTGGTGGGACAATCGTCGCAGTAAGGGTTACGGTTTTGACATTTACTACACCTACTCCACTGACGGTGGCCGGACATGGGCTCCGAACATAAGGATCAGCCAGCAGCCGAGCAACTTCGCCAAGGGGATCAGCTTTGGCTCAGACGTCCGCCAACCACCCGGAGTCGCCTCTGCCAACCAATACGCAGCCATGGGCTGGACTAGCACGAACCTGGGCAACTCGCTCACCGAGACTCAGGACGACATCGGAGCAGTGGCTCAGTTCGCGCCCCTTCCCCCGGCCAGCTCGGAGCTTCTGCCGATCTTGGCGGCAGTTTTCGGCGGCTTGTTGCTGGCGGGCCTGCTGCTGTTGGGAGCTTTGTTCCTGCGGCGTCGCCGCGCCGGGGCGGGCACCCCGCCCCCACCGGTGAAGGTCAAAGATCCGGCCGGGACTGTCTAAGATCGTGCCTCACCGTGGCCCCGACGCTCCCCACCATGGCGAAGCCACGAGGACCAGCGTCGACGTGGGAGGCCAGGAACGTCCGACAGGCCCTCCCCCGGCGTGGCTCATGGTGATGGCCCTGGTGATTGGTCTGTACGCGATGGCGCCCGGGTTCTATCTCGACGGGCTGAACGTCAAGAGGGGAGCGGAGATAGTCGACCACGTGGTGCCCGGACTGTTCGTGCTTGCTGTAACCCTGTTGACCATCCGACGCTGGGCGTCGTCACGGTATGTGCCGCTGGTGAGCGGGATAGTTGTCTGCCTTGCGGGGCTATGGATGATCCTTACCCATGTGGGCCTCGTCGTCCAGGCCTTCCATCACGAGGCACCCGTGGGGGCGACGGTGTACCACGCTTCAACGGCGGTCGCGGTGATGTTGCTGGGCATAGTCTGGCTCTGGCATTACCGGGCAGAGCTGATGAGCTGATCATCGTGGGGATCGGCCTGCTGGCCCCTCGCTGGGCGGCG
>JAVKSL010000129.1:0-6624 GCA_039583695.1 Acidimicrobiales bacterium
GACGTTTATCCCGTGGGTGAACCAGAAATCAGATGGCGAAGGACCAGGTCAGCGCCAAACGTGAAGACCTCACCGTAACCGTACCCCCCCCACCCCCCCCTCGGGAGGAAGGTGGCCTCGCGGACGTCGGGCAACTCCAACAAGCTCATCAGCAGGCGGTTGAGCCCGAAGCCGAGGCCGCCGTGGGGGGGACAGCCATAGCGGACCCACCCACCCACCCACCCACCCTCACCCTCAACCCTCCCCTCCTGACCAGGGATTTTATGCTGGGAGGCCGGGCTTGGGCAGCGGTTCGTGAGCCGTTGTGAGCAGTTTTTGTAGCAATGGGTGCCCGTCGCGCTGTGCGCGATGGTGTCCGGGAGTTGGGATGGAAGGTGCCCGTGGAGGGCAAGCTTCATACCTGTCGACACTCAGAGTCTCCTCCGCGACAGCTCGATCTCGCTGTTCGCGTTCCCCAACTACGTGCGAACCGAGGAGCTTGGCGAAGGACGACCACACCTGCGACGCTCGGCGCCACATTGCCACGCTCGGCATGGCCGCGAGCACCATCGGTGGGGCGATCGCACGACCCGTCGCTAGTCAGGGAAACCAGGGAACGGGCAGCCTTGGACGCTCTCGCAGATCGCCAGGGGCGACAGGAGCGGACGTAGCTCCGATAGGTGCTGCCGGACCACCACGGCTTCGCGTTGGCAGCGGTCACCGTTGGCCAAGTCGAGGCCTTGGGGCTTACCGTGCGAAGGGATCCTCTCCCCGACGAACCCGCTCACGCGGTGGTAGTGGGACCGAAGACCCGCCCGATCAGCAAGAAGATAGCCAAAGCATCGCTTTGGGTGATCCCGCCGCCGGAGGCCACCGGGATCGCTCAGTCGTCCGGGCCCACGTAGTAGCGGCGTTTCGCTCCTCTATCCTCAGCGTAGGCGTCGTTGGCGTACGACCTGCACCCGGACCTGACGGCCGACTACATCCTGGCCAACCCGCCGTTCAACGTCTCCGACTGGGGCGGAGACCAGCTCCGCGACGGCCCCCGCTGGACCTACGGTACCCCGCCGGTCGGCAACGCCAACTACGCCTGGCTCCGGCACATGGCTTACCACCTCCCCCCCGAGGGGTCGCCGGCGTGGTGCTCGCCATCTGTTGGGTTGCCGCGCCGCGGTTCCAGAAGTATTGCGGGGCGATCCGTACGGATGCTCAACTGGGAGTTTGGGCCTCGCTGGATAGGTCGGGCCTCGTGCCAGAGTTATCGCTGCTTTGATCGCCCCGGTGATCTTGGACTCTCTCCGTGAGAAGCCGATGACGACCATCGTCGCATCGAACAGCTCCTCCTCGGTGCGCAGCAACGTATCGGACTCGACCCAGTGAACGACTGCAACGAGTACGGCCTGACTGAAGGCGTCAATATTCGAACGGCCAACTGCTACTGGACACGGGCCTGAGCGGCCGATGGACCCACCGGATCGAGCGCTGGTATCGCCGCTGGTGTCGACACCTGGCGGCTCCGGACCCGCGGGGCGCCTTGGTGTGAGACCGACCAAATATCTCGATGGTGGCCCATCCGTATCACTCCCGCTTTCGCCCACAAGCCGTCAGCTTCCAACCACCGGCAGCTGGGCCGCGTCGTTGTCCAGCCAGTTGCGAAGGGCGAGGGTGGCTTCGACGTCGTTGCGGTTGTAGGCAAGAAGCCAGGCCCTGGCTGGATTGAGTTCGGCCAGCTCCCGGCAGCTCACCGCCTCCCCATAGCGCAGCATGGAGAGCTCCCCGCCGGGGTCGTCCACCTCCCAGCGGAAGCCGGCCAGGGGCGCCAAAGCTTTCAGCCCGATGCCCGAGCCTGTGATCAGCTGGTCACCGACGATCTTGTGCAGATCCACCCAGTCCCCGGATGCGATGAAGGCCTCCACCTGGCCGATAAGCCCTGTGGCGAGGCCTAAGCGTCGGAGCTGGGTGTTCTCGGCCCCGGTGTAGCAGTAGGCACGAAAGCTGGCACCCGTGGAGGTCACGGCCTCGCGTAGTTTGGTGAACCAGGTCCAGAACTCGCCGAAGAGGGTCTGTTCAGTTCTGGCGCTCATCTTCTCCCAGCTCACGAATGCCCGGTACCCGCTGTCCGTCAGCCCGGTCGCACCAGGATCGCTTAGCAGAGTCCCCCATAGGTAGACCCCGTCCTCCACGTTCTCCATGTCCACATCGAGCTCAACATCCCCCCGGGGAACTGCCACGGCGTCGATGCCGCGCCGGCGGTAGGCGGGTGCAGGGCCAAGGGCGGCGCGGGCCAGGTCAATGTGTTCCACCAAAGCACTCAGCCCGGACCCTGAGTAGCCGGCGGTAGTGGGATCCAGTCGCAGTACTCGGCCGGCGGTGTCAATCCCGGCGTCGCGCAGGCGGGCAAGCTGGGCTTTGCGCCTGGGAGCAACGAGGTCGGATACCGGGGTGTCCGGGCCGACCCGGGAGGCAGCGGCGAACACCGGAGGAAGGTCCACACCGCCGCACACCAGCTCGGCGGTGGTCACGTCCAGTGCTGCCAGAGCCGCCCGACAGGACACATTGTGGTCCCGGTGGATGCTCCACTGCTTCCAACCCACCCCAGGCAGAAGGCTTACGTCGCCCGAGCCCTCCTGCAGCACCGAGGAGCAATGTGCCCACCAAGGGCAATCGGGGCATTCGGAGATACGCACTGGCACCATCAAGGGTTTGATCGACACATCGCCGGTATGGCTTTGGGCTACAGCAATGATGTCGAGGCGGAAGTCGAACTCGAAGTCGTAGATCTCCATGCTGGAGCGTGCCTTGAGTGCTCCCGTCGACGACGGGGTCTTCCACAGGGGGGCATCCAGGTCATACCAGACCGTGCGGCTCTCCACGCCGATGATGCCCCCCCAGCACCCATCTCCGGCTGCGGCACCCATGGCCTCGAGCATGCGCTCGTAGTGGGCCAGCTGCAACAGGTCATCCCTTCGCCTGCGCGCGGCCCAGCTCTCGTCGGCGACGCTGGCCTCGAGGGTCGGCTCACCCAGCTCGCAACACCGGGCCACGAGCCCCGGACGGCCACCGGCGGGCGCCTCCAACACCATGTGGTGCTTGACATCCACCGCCCGGTAGGCGGGGGGACCGGAACTTGGCGCTCGGACCAGCAGGTCGGGTTCTCCCACCCGCCTCCCCACCTCGTCGGCGGGTAGGCGCGCGCCAACGATGAGATGGGCGCGTTCGGCCATTGCCCGGGCGGTCACGTCCTCTCTGGCCTGAAGCGACCAGGCCTGGTCGATGACGACCGCGTCTGGGTGCAGCAGCGTCAGAGCGCTCACCACCTCGGCCTCAAAGGCCCTGCCTTGGGCCATGCGCTGCTCCGCTACCTGCGAGGGCGCGAGGGGTTTACCCGGGCGCAGGACGTCAAGCTGGGCGCGCACCGGACAGCGCTTGGCTACATAGCCCCCCTGGGGGGGGACCTCCGAGACGTCGAAGCGGGTGCCCACGCACCGATGTTAGGCACCGGTGTGACTGGCAGCGGGCAGAGCCGGCGGTCCACGGATCGAGGTGGCTGGTGTACCTGGGTCCTGGCGTGACGATGCGGGGTGAGGGCGCCGGCGAAGTGGCCGAGCCTGTCGAGCGGTCGAGGCGCCGGGCACACTAACCGCGAGAGGACCTTGATCTTGAGGAGCGACCGAACCCTATTCTTCAGAGGGCTTTCCGACAGTGACCCGTCGCGGCAGTAGGTCCGCGGGCAGCGACTTGTCCCGTGAGCTCCCCGTCGGTGTCCGCTCCGTGTCGCTAGCTGTCCGAAGATCTGTCCTAACGTTGCACACGATGGACGACGCACTGCTCGAAGTCATTCTCGGTCGCCTCGACACGGTGGCCCTGGGCGAGGAGGCCACCGACATGTTGTTGGGGGCCTGTGAGGGCGACGAAGCCCTGGCGCAGGTGCTGGGAGGCAGGCGGCCCCCCGCAACCCACCCTGGTGGCCGATGGCAATGGGGCCCAAGGGGAAGCAGGACCCCACCGATCACACGCACCGAACCCCGGGCAGATCAGGGCGGTGGACCCCCGCCAGGTCGACACATCGGATACCCGGTGGCGTTGCGCGCCGCCAGGCTGCGTCCGCGTCGCGTAGTCGCTTGTAATACACCGAGGGCGGTGGTCGAGCGGGTCGACCCAGACCTACTCGGTGTCGACGACATTTTCGAGATCGACGCCCAGGCCAGCCACCTGTTCACGGTTTCGACGACATCTACGACGTCTGGGCCACTACCGCGACGTGTGGGACCCGGCAAGCTTCGAGGGGGCGACGCACGTGACCGGCCCGAGCGCCAGGCGCTGGCCGAGCTGCAGGGCCGGGGACTGGTGGACGGTTCCGTGCGCCGTACGACCAGGACCGACTCTACTCGTGGTGGGACTACCGGGCGGGAGCTTCCACCAGCACCGGGGGATGCGAATCGACCTGATCCTCGTGACGGCGCCGCTCGCCGAGCGCATCACCTGCGCCCTGGTCGACCGCTCCGCCAGGAAGGGCCGCCAGCCGTCCGACCACGCTCCCGTGCTGGTCGACCTCGCCTGGCCCCGCGCAGCCGAAAAGGTATATGATGACAGCAGGTGCTGACCATACTTGCGAGACTCGCACACGGCACCATGTAACGGGGGAGGTCTGAAGGACATGCATCTGAGGCCCCACTTCCTCAAGCTCGCCACGTCCTTGGCCGGACTGGCTCTCTTGGCGACGGCCTGCGGCTCCAGCAGCTCCCCTTCCGCGTCCCCGAGCGCTAGCGCATCGGCACCGGCGAGCGGGAAGAGCCTGGTCTATTTCATCTTCACCGGCTACACCCCGCCGTACTTCGCCCCCATGGCCCAGGGCATCAAGGACGTCGGCAAGCACTACCCGCAGCTCGATATCAAGATCCTGTCTGCCAACGGCTCCGCCTCAGTCGAGATCTCTCAAATTAAGGAGGCGGTTGCTGCGGGAGCCAAGGGGATCATCCTGAACCCGGTGGACGAGTCGGTGACCTCGGCGGCCAAGCAGGCAATGGCCCACGGAGTCCCGGTGGTGACGGTGGACCGTGACATCAGCGACCCCACCGGTCGCATCGCGTTCATCGGAGATCAGGACGTGCCTCTTGGGCAAGCTGAGGCCCGTACCTGCGTTGAGTACCTGCACACCCACAACGTCGCGCCACCCTGGCACGTGGTGGACCTCCAGGGAACGCTCGGCTCGAGCACCGCGATCGACCGCGAGAAGGGTATCGAGGACGTGCTCAAGCCGGCCGAGCAGGCAGGAGCGGTCAAGGTGGTCCTGAACCAGTCGGCCAACTTCGATACCGGAACGGCCCAGACGCTTGTGTCGGAGTTCCTGGCGAAGACGCATGACATCCAACTGGTGCTGGCGAGCAACGACGCCATGGCCCTCGGGGCCATCAATGCGCTCAAGTCGGGAGGGCTGCAGCCTGGTAAGCAGGTCTACGTCTGCGGAGCCGATGCCCAGCCCGAGAGCCTGGCTGACATCAAGGCGGGGACCCAGCTGGCCACCGTCACCCACTCGCCTTATGTGGAGGCGTTCTGGGGCGTGGAGGCACTGGCCAACGACCTGTCGCACGGCACGAAGCCGCCGACCTCGAAGTTCCCCGACGGAGCTATCTACATTCCCCAGACTGTCGTCACCGCGGCCAATGTCGCCGACATCTCTGGCTGGGGGACGCCGCGGACCGTGCCACCCCTTCCTTACGGCAGCGCCTCGGCTTATCCGTCATCCGCCTCCTAGGCGATCGGGCGTGCCGAGCACCAGAGCCGCTGGCACCGGGCTTGGGGTCCCCTTGCTCGGCGTGAGTCACCTGGTCAAGAGGTTCGGCCCGGTGACAGCGCTGGACGACGTCAGCTTGGATGTGTACCCCAACGACGTGCTCGGCATAGTGGGCGACAACGGTGCCGGCAAGTCCACGTTCCTGTCTGTGCTGTCCGGCTATTACCGCCCCGACGCTGGCGAGCTGCGCGTGCGGGGCAACCCGGCGAATTTCACCAGCCCCGCGCGCACCCGTCGGAACCTTGGGATCGAGATGGTCTACCAGGACCTGGCGATGTCTCCGGACCTCAGCGTCTGGCAGAACCTCTTTCTCGGCGAGGAGCGCCTCCGTCTGGGCCTGTTCCTGGACGTCAGCACGATGAGAGCCAAGGCTATCGAGGTGCTCGGGCAGATGGGCACGAAGATCCGCCCTGACTGGCTGCTCGGGGAGCTTTCTGGTGGTGAGCGCCAGCTGGTGGCCGTGGCGAGAGGCTTGCTGTTCGACCGAGATATCCTCCTCCTCGACGAGCCGACAGCGGCGGTCTCGGCTGCCAAGGCCAACGACGTGCTCGATACGATCCGGGCCGTGCACGGCCGGGGAAAGACGGTCATCCTCATCAGCCATCGCTTGGAGGACATACTGGCTGTTTGCACCCGGGTGGCGGTGTTCGTCACCGGCCAGGTGCGCTACGTGGTGGACAGGGAGGATCTCGACCTGGCCGAGCTCATCCATATGATGTTCGGCGAGCGCGCCGGGCGGGGCGGCAGCGTTTCGCAGCGATCATGACCGGCTTGACGCTGACCCGCACCCCGTTCGACCTCCGGCGAGTCGTCGGCCGCGAAGGCAGCGTTCGCCGCCCGGCCCTTTTCCT
>JAVKSL010000130.1:0-6272 GCA_039583695.1 Acidimicrobiales bacterium
ACCACCTTATAGCCCCCTACCAGGCAGAACCACAGCCCAGACCCCGCCGCTTACCCACACTCATACCGGAAGACCCGAAATCCACCACTACGAAACGGCCCCGAAGGCCGGTCAGGGAGAAACCTTGGCCGGACAGGGTGGTCCCGGTGATGGAGGGGGCTAGGTGTCCCACGAGAGGGCTTTGGGCCTGGCGCGTGGAGGCGGGCGGATCGGTGATGGCCACGGTCGTCAGGCCGACAACGAAGGCCACTCCTACCAAGACTCCCAGAAGTCGGAGGGAACGACGTCTGCGGCGCGGCACCCCGGCCTCCAACGAGAGGACATCATGAGCCGTGACTGTCAGGTCGCCTGCCTGGCCGGTCATTGAGCCGATCAGCCCGTCTGGTCCGGGGGTGCGACGCTGAGGCTGCGGTGCTCCAGCTCCTTGCGAAGCCGCCGCTCGGAGAGCCGCCCGTAAAAGACCAGCTCGCCGTCGATGAACAGTCCGGGAGGGAACACCAACCCAGTGGACCGGGCCAGCTCCGCGCCCTCGGCGCTGTCCAGGTCCAGGGTGGCAACGGAGAGGTCGAAGCTGTGAGACATTCGCTCGATGACGCCTTTGGCTTGCTCACAGAACACGCACTGGGCCTGAGTCAAGAGGAGCACTTCCACCCTGGCTAGCCTCCCTGGCCCAGCCCGGCCCTTAGGTCGGAGACCAAGTTGGCGACTGGGACGTACATCGTGTAGTTGGGTGCCCCGCCAAAGTCAGCCCGCCAGAGGATCTTCCCGTTTGGTCCGACGGCGATGAAGCTGTGGCCGTCTGCGGAGTTGCCCATCATGCCGTACTGATTCGCCGAGTAGGCCGACGATACCGCCAAATTCGGGTCGGAGAGCACCGGTGTGGTGATGCCCTCGTCGGCCACCTTTTGCTTGAGAGCCCCGAGGGGGTCGGTGGTGATGCTGATCACCTGCGATACGCCGAGGACTTGAAAGGCGCTCAGGTTGGTGTCGATGGCCTTGAGCTGGTCCCAGCAGGGCTGGCAGGTCAGGCCCTCTTGGAAATAGAGCAGCACGGTCTTGCCCCGCTGAGCGGCCAAGCTGAAGGTACCCCCGGTGGTCGAGGCAAGTGAGATCGGCGGGGCAACCGCTCCCGGGCCGGGGCTTCCCACCTGATAGCCCGCCGCTGCGGCAGTGGAGCCGGTGCCCTTGCCTGACTGGCTGGTTACGAAGATTGCCGCCAACCCTGCGACGATGGCCGCCACGATCAGGATCGGCACGCCAAAGCGCCGCAGGGCGCTGCGTTGCGCCCCTCGGCCAGCGGTGCCCGCGGGCTTCTTGGGGTTTGGCCGACTCCCACCGGCCGTCAGCGCGGACCTCTTGGCGAGCGAAGGCGCTTTGGGGACAGCCTTCTTGGCGGGAGAAGGCACTTTGGAGCCCGCGGCCTTCTTGGCGACCTTCTGACTCACGTTGCCGGCGCTGGCCACGGGCGTCGTGGTGCCGGGTCCATGCCGCCCCGTTTCCCGGCAGCCGGTTTCGCGGCCGGGCGGCGTCTAGGGCTTGGTGTGTTCAAGGCAATCCGGCTCACCTCGGGAGAAGTGGGCGAAACGGGCAGTTCTTCGGGGCCAACTGTGGCAGGGCGGGAGTGCTTGAACCGCTCGTCGCTTCCAGCGTCGTGGCCCGAGCCGATGCCAATCCAGCCCAGCTCACGGGCGGCGCGCCGACCCAACAGGACGAGACAGGCCACGAGCACGATGGCCAACGCCCAGGTCGGCACGTTGGACAGCCAATCCGTAGCGATGTGGCCGAGGTGGCCCAGCTCGCCGGTCAGGCTGGCCTCCCAGCCACGAGTGGGGGCCATATTCGACCCGCTCGCGGCGGTCCAAAGCGTGAAGCCCCCGATGGCCAATAACAGCAGGCCACTGACCAGCGCCGTTCCCGAGATGCTGCGGCGGAACCGGCCAAGGTGCCACGAGACGGACCGAGGCCGGAACAGCACGCTGAGCCGGGGCTCGAAGCGCTGCCAGGCGAGCGAGATGACGAACAGGGGCGCCACCATCCCGAACACGTAGGCCGACCCCAGAGCGAGGGCGACCAAGAACGAGGAGGCCAAGCCCGAGAGGGCCACGACGCCTGCGAGCACCGGGGCGCAACACGAGGTGGCCAATCCGGAGACGATGCCCAAGGAGTACACCCCCAACGGTCCTGCCTTGGTCGGCCGGCGCCCGCCGGGCATGGGCAGGTGGATGCTGCCGCCGGCCAGGGTGTACAGGCCGAGGCCGACCAGCAGCCCTCCGGCCACCCCGAAGACCAGGCCGTGTTGGCCGAACAGCAACCGGCGGACCAGCACCGCCCCGAAGGCGATGGGAAGGACGACGGTGGCTACCCCGGCGCCGTAGACGAAGGTCATAGCTACCTGGCGGTAGCGGTTCTGGAAGGAGCTGGCGAAGTAGGCCGGCAGCATCACCGAGATACAACAAGGCGCCAGCAAGGCGATGATTCCGGCCACGACCGCAGCGGCCAACGACCCACCGAAGATGACTTGGCTGCCCACCTGGCCCAGTAACATGCGACGCAGTGTAGTAGTAGGAAATGGAGAAGTCGCATCGTCGGCCAGCGTCCTCGAACGCGGGGTGCTGGGCCGCCAGCCGCCTTAGCTACTACGGGCTGTCGTAACGACTGCTACACTCGCGCTGATCGAGGTCACTGCCATGTCTCTTCCCGACAAGCCCTGCCGGCGTCAACGCGAGAATGCGCCCGGCCTTCCGGCACCACCATGCATCGCCCCTGCTCCGGCTCCGCTCCAGGCGACCGAGCCGCTGCAGCGGACGGGGAAGTTCTCCGCACTCCTCGACACCTCTTTGCAGGAGACTTTGACGGTGACCCGTTGGTTCGACCCGACTGCCTTTCGGGACTCAAAGGCTGCCTCGGTAACGGTTCGCTTCTCGGGACTGCGCACCGGGATCACAGGAAAGCCCGAGGACGGCGATCACTTCATCCACGACGAGATTGTCGACGCCCTCGCTGTAGGTGACGGCCCGATCTCGGTGACGGCCCGGATCGGTGCCGTCAACCCCGGAGAATGGGTGGTGAGCGCCAAGGCTTTTGCCGGGCGCCGGAGCGTGGCGACCCGTCCGGCAGCCTGGTCCACGTGCCGGTGGCGATTGTGCGACGGGGAGGATAATCCCGTGACGACCGGTTTGGCTCCCCTTGCCAAGGTCCCTAGCCTGGTTCGCGGGGGCTGGTTGACGATGGTGATCCTGGGCAGCATTGCTGGCTTGGTTCTCCAGAGCCTGCTCGCCTCCCGGCAGGGGGTTCCTCCCAGGTCGGTCTGGCCCGTCGCCCTGCTGAGCATCACGGTGGGGGGGATGTTCGGTGCCAAGGCATGGTTCGTCGTCAAGCACCACCGGGAACATCGGCTAGAAGGCTGGTGCATCCAGGGCTTCATGGTGGGGTTCGTCGTGGCGGCTGTGAGCACGCTCGCGGTGGTCGGCACTCCAATCGGGGTGTTCTTCGATACCGCCGCCCCCGGACTGTTCCTGGGCCTGGCTATCGGGCGGGTCGGGTGCCTCTTCGGCGGCTGTTGCGGAGGGCGTCCCACCGGCTCGCGCTGGGGTATGTGGTCATCGGATCAGCGGGTAGGTCGACGCCGCCTACCCACTCAGTTGATGGAGTCGGTGCTGGGGCTCGCGATCGGGCTGGCCAGTTTGGGTGCGGTTGTCGAGGGAGGCACGAGGGGAGGGGCCATCTTCGTGGCGTCGACGAGCGCGTACGTCCTCTGCCGGCAAGGCATCCTCCGCCTCAGGGCCGAGCGCCCGATGTCGAGCAGTACAGCTCCGTACGTAGTGGCACTGGCCTGCGTGGTGTTGGTGGCCGACGTGATTGCCATTGCCCTCCTTGGCCTGCCCGGATAAGCGCCAGTTGGTCCGACCTGTGCTTACCCGGACCAGGATCCGGACCGCGCGGCGCTCAGTCGTCGCAGCACAGCTCTCCCTCCCAGGCCTCCCGGCCCTCGCGCACGGCCAAGGCAGCGATGACGAACCCGGCGGCCGGTTCCACCCAGGACCAGCCGAAGGTGGCGAAGAGGACCAGGGCGACCAGGGTGGCGACCGACAGGGAAGCGCACACCAACGACTCGGCCGCTTCGGCCACCAGCAGCCGGTTGCCCATGGCCAGACCTGTACGGCGCTTGGCGATCGCCAGGGCCGGCATGATCAGGGTGGCAGCCGCGGTGATCCCGATCCCTACCGGGCTGTTCTTCGGAGTGCCCCCGCCGACCAGGCTCGCGATCCCGTCGGCCACCAGGTAGCTGGCCAGCAGGAAGAAGGTGACGGCAATCGCCCGCAGCGCCCGGCGCTCACCCCCATGGTCTGCCTCGTGGCCAACCAAGGCGGAGCGCAAGCGCCGAAAGACCAGGGCGGCGGCAAAGACCTCGATGGCCGAGTCGAATCCGAATCCGGTCAGGGCGACCGAGCCGGCGTTGATCCCAGCTGCGATGGCCACCATTGCCTCGACCACGTTCCAGGTAACGGTGCCCGCCTCCAAGCGCAGTCCCCGCCGGAGCAAGCTTTCCCGACTAGCGTCGGTGGGAAAGCCCTCAGTCATCGCCGTCGCCGAGCCAGGCACAAACCGCGGACGTAATCCTGATTGGTGAGGTCAACGTCCAACAGCCGCCGAACATACCCGTCGTGCCTCGAGCCACAGGCGTACCGGTTGTAGGTCAGGGTGACGAGGTGTCCTACGCGCCGCTCACGGTGACGACGACGGAGTGGTAACCGCTGGCCCCGGCGGGAGCCGGCGGCTGGTCCTGGGGGTCCTGGAGCTGTCCGTCGGCGTCCCTGGCTCGCACCCTTATGCGGTGGAGACCAGGCTGGGCCTCCCAGCTCAGGACCCACTGGACCCAGGTGTCAGGTCCGAGAGCTTGGGCCAGGCGGGCAGGGCGCCAAGGGCCGTCGTCGACCTGGATCTCGACACCGGAGATGCCCCGGGGAGGAGCCCACGCCACCCCGGCGACCACGCTGGTGCCAGGAGCTAGCGTTCGGTTCGGCCGAGGTACGGCGATGCGGGATCCGATCTTGATCGGCGCTTGTTGCGCCCAATCTCGGGGCACCCAAAATGCGTCGAAGGCCTCGAAAGTGGTGAGTTCCAGCTCGGTCACCCACTTGGTGGCAGACACGTAGCCATACAGACCGGCGACGATGAGTCGGGCTGGAAACCCATGCTCGATCGGTAGGGGCTGGCCGTTCATGCCCACGGCCAGAAGGGCAACCCTGCCGTCCAGGGCGGCGGCGGTGGGAAATCCCACGGTGAAGCCGTCCACGGAGCGTCCCACGACCTGGGTGGCCCCGGGGTGCACCCCGGCACGCGCCAGCAGCCTGTCAAGGGGAACCCCAAGCCACCGGGCGGTGCCTATCAGTGGTCCGCCAACCGGATTGCCCACGCACTCGACGGTGACGTCGGCCTCGCTCAAAGGGAGCGCCAGCACCTCGCAAACGACAGCTCGTAAGGGTGCGAGACCATGCCGGTCACGCGAAGCGACCAGGTAGTTGGGTCGATCTGAGGGAGCTGGATAGCGGTGTCCACCCGGTAGAAGCGGTCATTGGCGGTGACGAGCGGGGTCAGTCCTGGGATGCCGAGAGATGCTCCCGTCGGCGGGGGGGCGAGACGTCGCGCGGCTCGGGGTAACACCACCCGGATCCTCGCCAGGTTGGCTGCGGAAGCGCTGATGGGGCCGAGCGGATCGCCTCTCCGGCCACCGAGGCGATTGCGGAGGGCACGATGGGTAGGAGTCCTGCCGACAGCTGGGTCACGGCCAGGGCCAAACCCCCAGCCACGGCGCCGGCTAACCCGGCCCGAAGCTTCGGCCCCCTGCTCCAGGCGCTCACTCACGGCTCCCAGTGACGGGTCCGTGGCGTTCGGTCGGGACGTTGGCGTTCTCCACTGGGACTCTGCGGTCCAAGGCGATCAGATAGGCGGCCAGGGCTACCAGGAAGACGCCGTACCAGGTCCAATCCTCGCCGGGGACGTAGTGCACAGCAACGTGACCCAAAAAGACGTTCATCCAGTGCTCGTGGGGGATGTGGGGGATGATGAGGAGGTCGGGGAACATGGCGTATATATGGGCGAGCACCACCCAGGCCCAAGGCCACGGGACCGGTCGCCGCCTGATGGTCACCAGGACAGCCATTACCACCAGGGCTGCCGAGGCACCAACGAAGAAGGGGCCTCCCGGCATAGATGTGGGTCAACCAGTGGGAACAGGTGTACGCTCATGAGGCAGGACGTGAGTGATCGGG
>JAVKSL010000131.1:0-6090 GCA_039583695.1 Acidimicrobiales bacterium
TGCTGGTGGAGATGATCGCCGGAGCCTCCTCCACGCCCGGACTGGGGGCCGAGGTGGCGGCCCGTATTGCGCCCTGGACCGATTTTGCACGCAGTGCCATCGAGGCGACGCTTGGCCAGTCGGCGGTCGGATCGATGATCGCGTCGGGCGAGGTCGCCCACGGCGTCGTCGCTTTCTACGTCGGCCTGGAATTGCTCACCCACCTCGACGGCGATCGGGCGCCTGCTCTGGCCCTGTTCGAGCGGGCCAAGCAGCTCGCCACAATCCTGGGCACCACATTCCCGACCACATTCCCGACCACATTGTCGAAAGAGGATCGCACACCATGACCACCACCCGGCACGCCGACCTCCCTGGGGGATCCAAAGGGGTACTGATACCAGGATCGACGTGGTGACCGGCGCCTTCAGCTACTCCGGCAGCGCCATCACCCGGGACGACCCCGACAAGGCCCTCTACCTGGGACCCGATCCAGCAGCCAGACTTCTGGAGGTCGTGGTTGCGGTACGGGACGACGGCAGCGGGGTGGTGATCCACGCCATGAATGTCTGTAGGGCCTTCGTTACGCAAGGTACGAGCGAGAGGGGCAGGGAGCTGCTCTCCGCGGGAGGCCCCCAACACGACTTCGATGGCCGATCGGGAACGCCCGGCCCCTGGCCCCCGACACCGCACGGGCCAGGACCGCCTCGGCTCGTTCCCTGGCTGCCGTCACCCCGTGCACTGCGGCGCATGGAAAGTCACAGACGCCACGAACTCCTTGAAGATCTGGAACGGCTGGCCGAGGTTGGACATGTCCGAGTAGAGGCCGAGGGCGTGCTGCTTGTCGACGGCGAAACGGACCTCGGCCAGGTAGGTCAGCGACTCAGGCACCGATGTCGCCGACGAGGTGGTCGGCGAAGTGCCGTTCTGCTGGAAGACGACCAGGCCAGCGGTGATACCGCACGCGAGCACCTGGGAGACGCCCTCGAGGCTGTAGCCCGCGCGCCCGTGCGAGAGCTGGGAGACGCTGCCCGCCGCGGTGACGACGATGTCGTCGGCGCCTGACGCCGGGTGGAACACCACGCTCGACGGTGCGGCAGGCATCGCGGTGGTGGACGTCTGCGACGGGGCCGACGTGGTCGGCACCGGTGTGGAACTGGCCATCGCGGACTCTGTCCATGTGGCCGGGTACAGGGCGGAGAACTGGGAGGAGCTGTAGGGCTGGAACTTCCCAGGCGCACTGAGCGTCGGCTGCGCAGTTATCCATCCGGTCACGGTCGCACCCTTCACCTTGAACCATCCGCCGCCGCTGCTCGTGTAGCCGACCACGGTGAGCACCACCCCCTGCGCCGCCGCCCCCAGCACTGGAGCCGACGTGCTGGGCGCCCGGCGCACGTTCAGCCCGATCGGACTCAGAACCGTTCTCAAGCCACTCGCCTGCGGTCCGGACGCGCTCGTAGAGGTGGCTGGCGCAACTGTGGACGGTACCGGGGCCGAAGTAGTCGGCGACGACGTGTGCCCGCTGGTGCTGCACCCTGTCGCGATGACGGAGATCAGCGCGGCTCCCGCCAGCAGGCGCCTGAGGCGCCACGCAACTCGACAGGGGCCAATGGCGGATACCACAGCCGTACTCTACCTTGATTGGCTGGGAGTAGTTTGCCGGCCCGACAGTAGCCAGGACCGGGCGCGCGCCGGCCGTGGGCGCCCTCTCGATCCCCGGGGCAGGCCGAGGCAGCCCTTTGGTCCTGCTGCACCCGTGGGTCAGGCCATCGTGGCTTTGTTCGCGCTTCGGGGGAAGGGAAGGAAGGTGGCCTCGCGCACGTCGCGCAGCCCCAGCAGACAAATCACGAGGCGGTTGAGCCCGATGCCGAACCCACCAGGGGGAGCTGGCTCATTTGGTGAGATGAAACCCGGCTAGGGGTAGCGCTAGCAGGCGAGCGTTCAGCACGGGCTAGCTGGCGGAGAGGGCCTCGGCTCTCACCGCGGTGGAGACCGCCGCGGTGCCGCCGAAGACCTCGACGTTGGTGATGGTCGAGCGGTGGGCCACGAGGTAGGCGGACATCGAGGGCGGCGGGGCCCCGCTCGGGTTCACCAAGAGCACCGGCGCGCCGCGTCTGCCCGGCACGGCCCGGCTGAGAGGGCATCGGCGAAGTTGACCCCGGTGGCCACGAAGATTGCCTTGGGTCCGATGGCATCGGCGATCGCCACCGCGGTGGCGAAGCGGTTCGGCCCCGACAGGCGAAGCGGGTGGAACCTGGCGCGGCTGAAGGCGGCGATCACCGAGGGGCTCAGGGCTGCGTTGCCGCCCAGGACATAGACCGTGGCCCCGGCGGCAGCACCCGGGTGATCTCGGCCAGCGTCGCAGGCGCCAGTGAGGATGGTGCCGCTCAACACCAGCGGGGCGTGCTTGGCTGCCGCCAGGGGCCCTCCGGCCAGCGCGTCGGGGTACAGATCGTCCCGGGCGCTGTGGCGTCCATCTGCTGGTCCTCCTTCCTACGTAGCCACTCCGTACTTGCGCCCTCGTGGCGCACTCCCGCAAGCGGATCCTTCACTGACGAGGGCGGCGCCCGAGCCTTGACATGCCGGGCGTGGCCCGCTTGCATGGAAGATGTGGACTCCAACGGCTCATCGGATGGCGTTGATCGCCCCGCCGCCTGCACACTTGGGCTGAAGGATGGAGCCGAACGCTTGCGTCGCTGGGAACGGCTCGTCGAGTGCGCCGCGCCCACCGCCCGGCAAGTCGGACCCGAACTTGAGATCCGGTTCCAGCCGGGGAATGAAGTTCCGGCGGAACTCGAGGCGCTTGCAGCCGCTGAGGCGCAATGCTGCGCCTTCGTGGCCTGGACGGTCCTGCTCGACGGCGAGCAGCCGGTGCTGCGTGTCACCGCACCAGAGAAAAGACCTGAGGACATCGAGTCCATCGCGGCGGCTTTCGGCGTCGACCGATCCATAACCCATGGCCCAGGAGGATCCCTTATCGATGTCGGAAGCTAGCTCTATCCCCGGGAAGGCTTCCCTGCTCATCTGGCGGCGCACGGTGAACTCGGAGGCTGACCGCCTCTCGGAGGTCATGAATTGCGAGAAAGCCCGGAGGCCGGGCGGCCCGCCCTGACGGCGCCAAGACGTGGGAGACTATCGCCAAGGAGATCGACCAGGCCAAGCGGTTCGCCGAGAGCCCGAAGGGCAGCTTCGTGGTGCGCTGGCCGACGGAGGTGGCCCGCCTGTGGACCGGATCGGCCAACGACTCGGCGTGGGCGGCGCTGCACCGTGCTGACGAGACCATGTACCTGGCCGCCAGCGATGGGTGGGTCAAGGCCGAGGGGCCGTCCATCAAGGCCCTCGCCCAGGCGGCGTCGGCGTGGCCGCCGACGGGTCAGTACGCCTCCCTGCTCGGTCGGCTCCGCCGTGACGGTGCCGTCTCGGAGGCCGACCGGGAGGTCCTGCGGGTGCTGCGCCGGGCCGACAACGACGCGTGGGAGCTGGCCAAGGCGCGGGTCCTGATCCTGCGTAACATCCTCACCTGCGCCAGCGTGCTGCTGGTGGCAGTCCTGACCGGGATGGCGGCGTGGGGGGCGGCCGATCCCGGGATCTTCGGGCTGCGTGCCGCCGGGGCGTGTGCCGCCCGGGCGTGGGCCGAGCACGGTGACGTCCTCGTCGTCGAACTCTTCGGGGCGCTCGGGGGCCTGGTCTCGTCCATCTTCGCGGTCAGCGCCCTACGCCAGTTCCGGCGCGCCTACGGCCTGCCACTGGCCCAGCTCCTATTGAAAGTACCGATGGGCGCAGTGGTGGCGTTGCTCGCGGTCCTTCTCATGCAGCACGGAGTGGTCACCGCCCTGTCGTCCATCCCCTGGTCGGCGGTGCCGATATACGCTGCCGTATTCGGTTTCGGTCAGGTGGCGGTCACCCGTTCCATAGATGCCCAGGCCAACCGCCTCGCCGCCATGGTGGGGGAGGCGGCCCGCTCGGCTCCGTCTCCCCCACCGGCCCCCGGGGCGGCCGTCTCGGGCTGATGGCCGCTCCGCTGATGGCCGACCTGCTCCCGGCCCGGCGCCGCCGGCCCCGTCCGCCTGCGCCAGCTCCTCGGCTCGGGGTAGCCGGTGAGCGCGTCGGCGGGTACGACGCCCTGAGCACCCGTCTGGTGGGCGCTGGCAATAACGCCTTACAGGGCCGGGTGTCGGTAGCGACGTTGTGGCACACGCCGCGCTGGGAGACAGGGACAACACAGATCGCGCCGACCGAACGCAGCGTGGCCGCACCGACGCAGCCGCCCGGAACGCCGGTTATCGCGCCCACCGACGTCGCTGCCCCGGTCGTTCCGTAAGGCCAACCGCTAACTAACTGAGGTTCCGTCGTCAACAGTGATCGGACTCGGCAAGCGCTTTGACGCCAAGGTGCGCGCAGGCATTGAGGACGCCAACGCGGTTCTCCTAAAGGCTGCATTCGCCCTACAGTCCGAGGAGAGTCGAGCCGGCGATCTTGGACACGAAGGTGGTGTCGCAGTCGCACTGTCCGATGTTGCACGAGGCGACGAGCACGTCTCGGGGCGTGGCGGGGGGGAGGAGCAAGTCGAGGCCGGCGTCGACGGCGACGGCTTGAGGTTCGGTGATCTCGGTGCTGGTAGTGGCGGGGGTGTGGTTGGTCATGTGGGGTTCCTTTCGGGGCGGGGATGTCGGGGAGTGGGTGGGTGCCGGTCGGCGGCGGCAGCGAGCTCGGTGATGATCCTCGTTGCCAGTTCGTCAGCTCGGTCGGGGTCGAGGTGGGCGAAGACGGCGTCGAGGCAGATCGGCAGCATCGTCGAGCAGCATCCGGCGACGACGGTGGCGCACAGTCGGGCGGCTCGGGCGAGGACCGCTGCGGGCAGGGCGGTGAGATCACCGATGGTGGCTTCGGCCAGGGCCCAGCCTTGCAGCGAGTGGGTTGGTCATGGCCGGCTCATGCTGACCCGCCAGAGGCGGCGGGGCAGGCCGCCTTCTTCGAAGGCGGTGACGTCTTGGAGCTCGAAGCCTTCGGCGAGGCGTTCGACAAGGGCCCGGTCGAAGAAGTGCACGACGAACCCGCCGTTTTCGTAGAGGTTGTCGCCGAGGTCGAGCCCGGCGCCGTAGTGGGCGTCGCCGGTGTGGCGGACGGTGTAGATGCACAGCCCTCCGGGACGCAGCACCCGGTGGACTTCGCTGGCGAGGGCGGCCAGCTCGTCGGTGCTGAGGGCCATGGTGAACAGCATGTGGGAGTAGCAGGCGTCGAAGCTGGCGTCGGGGAACGGCAGAGGTCGGCGGACGTCGGCGGTGACGGTGGCGAGATGTCCGGCGAGGCCGGGACCGGCGTCGGCGGCGATGCCGGCGAGGGGTCCGGCATGAGCAACTCGGCGCGTGCGGGGCCGGCGGGGCGCAGGTAGCCGGTCTCGACGTACAGGGGCCGGTCGTCGAGAACGTGGCGGGTGCGCTGGGCGTAGGTGAGGAACGGTTTGCCGGTGTGGGTGAAGCCGCGGGTTTCGGTGTAGTCGAAGTCCTCGATGCTCGGGTAGCTCCCGTGACCGGTCCCGCGCCACTCGCCGAGCAGGCCGGCCAGCGGGGCGAGCTCGTGCAGCGGCGGAGCGGCGGTGCCCGGGCCGACTGTCTGAGCGGTGGCCGCGGGGTCGGTGGTCCCGTCGAGGACCTCGACGGCCACGGCGCGCCCGGACATAAAGAAGCCCAGTTCAGCGTAGGCAGCGCCCGCCCCCTGGCAGTAGAGGCGGGCGGCGCTCACCGGGGCCGCCGGTCTTCGAGCAGGACCCTGGCGGCGTCGATGGCGGGGCGTAGCTCCTCGCTCGCCGCGCAGTAGAAGATGTAGGCGCCGCGCCGCTCGGCGCGCACGAGGCCCCGGTCGCGAAGCACCCGTAGGTGGTGCGAGACCGTCGGCTGGCGCAGCCCGGTGGCCGCCACGATCGACCCGATGCTTGCCTACGGGGCCGCCCCCTGGCGTAGAGGCAGTGGCGCGGGGCCGTCTGACTGAGACCCGGCCAGTGTCTGAAGCACTTTTCGCTGACCCTCGCCGGTTGGTTAGCCTGGATTTACGCTCAAAAAAATGAGGTCAATTCAGAGCCTCACCTGAGCACCCAGCCGGGTAAGGCCACAA
>JAVKSL010000132.1:0-6068 GCA_039583695.1 Acidimicrobiales bacterium
TTCCAGCCGGCCGAAAGCGCCGTCGATGTCGCAGTCACTCTCTACAATGCCGACGAGAACGCGGCCAAGGCGTCCGCACACGTTCGCGCAGAGGACTGGTCTGCTGCTGTTGTGCCCTCGGCAGGAGCCGGGCCAGTCCGGACCACGCGGGCAGGCGGGCAATCTCGGGGGCATTGTAAGCAGTCGAGGCTCGTCATTGCCCCTGGGTTGGGGCGCGCCGAGGACGGGCAGATAGCGCTGAGGCGGCGGTCAGCACGGCTCGGCTCAGGTGGCAGCGACCTTTGCATAGGCGACCACCATCGCGCCTCGGCGTCCGACCAGCCGTCCAGGACGCGCACGATCCGCTGGCGGGTGCTGCACACGGTGCCGGCAGGGGTGGTTGCGCAACAGGCTGGCTTGCTAAACCGGACCGTGAAAGGGTCAAAGGATCAGCTGGTGAGCAGCAACCCCGCGGCGAGCACCGCCACAGGCCCCGCTGAAGCTACTGTCAACCATCGCGGCGAATAGCTACCACGACGTGTACCGACAATAACAAGAAGACTGCCAGCAACGAGTAGGGGAAGGCCGATCGAGTAGATCGAGAGCATACCTAGGGCAATGGAACCACTGGCACCAGCAATGGGAGCTATTAGTCGGAATGAACGGTTTCGCGAAAGAGTGGTGGTAAGACCAAGCACAACCAGCGCTGCCAAGTAACAACTCATGAACACGGTTCGGCTGCGATTGGTATTCCAGAGGTCTTGCTCAGACGCGAGGACCAGGTACAGCACACCAGCCGCCAGTAGGAGTACCTCAGCTGCACTCCCGACGAGAGCATCCTTGCGCATGGTGGCGGCGAAGAGTGGAGGGGTTTCGATCGATGACATCAGGCGTACTGGGACATCAGGCGTACTGGTTCTGGTAGCTGAGGAGAGGGCTGCAGGGCCCAGACTTGGACCACGTCCACGCGACTGAATAACCACCGTTAGCTAGCCCATCGACATAGTTGTTGTTGAAGTATACATCGGTTGGGAAGAAATACAGAATTGGTGAAATTGCCGCGCAAAAGGCCCGGTTTTGCATATGCGCGTATGACTGGCTGTAGATCCCGGAGCAGCTAAAACCGTAAGTCCAGTTACTACCGGCCAAATACCAGCCAGTAGCCGTAAACCATTGGTATTTGTAGCCTACTGTTGCGGTTGTGCCGGGCGGCCATGCACAAGAGCCGTTCGGATACCAGTACACATAGTTAGTAGCGTCTGCTACGTGGATGCCCGGCGGGTCGTGGAACCAGGAGTGTAGGTATGCATAATTGTCGGCGTTGCCGGCCGTCTGGGCCGAAACCGGTCCGTTGGTGGCTTGGTGCGCGCCGGAGGCACTCCTGGCTCCCGATTGCCCCGTTGAACCGGCAACCAAGTTCCCACTTTCCAACACCGAGCGGCATCTCGTCGGGTCGTAGGCGAGTTCAACCTGAGTGACCTGAGGTTGTCCTGGCATGACCGTCGCGCTGCCGTGGAAAGTGCAACCTCCTCCCGGTAGCTGACTGCCTTGATAGACCTGGTACGTCCGGTTGATGAGTACCTCGGTTGGGTGATAGTGGACAACACCAGGCCCGGACAAGGTCGGTGGTCCGGCGGTCTGCGCGCCCGCTCCACTAGGGAGGGCCACCATGCCCCCTATTGCGAGCGCCAAGGGGACACTGACCCGGAACCGGACCCGAGACATAGCAACCACCTCCATCGGCCCAAGGCCGCTGGCGACGAGCCAGAGCTAAGGATACTACGCGTAGGCGACGCTGTACAAAGCGCGCGCACCACAGCTCGACGACGAAGATCACTGTCAAGCCGTCGCGAGCCCTCACTCGCCCCGCGGCTCGGACGGCGCCGCCGATCGGCGCAACCGATGGTCGTGGGCCAGCCCATGCCACTCTCCGCTTGCTCCCCGTCTTCGCTCCCTCCTGCGAGTTCGGCCGACGGCGAGTCGGTGCTCCTCGCCGTCTGGCCACGCTGGCCGGCCGGCACTGCGTCGACCTCGATCTCGTTGGGTGACCCTCGTCCGTGCAACCTCGACAAACGTCCTGGCACCCGAGGCTCGCTCGCTCCCCGAGGTGCGCCAAGGCGACGTTCGGCACTTCCCGAGCTGCTTGGCGACCTTGCCGGGCAGTGGACCTGGTCGTCACCCCCCGCCGTACGCCAGCGACGTGAGGGTGATCGACAAGGCGGCGTGGCGTGCTAGGGCAGGGCTACTAGGGCCAGCCTGTGCGGCCGGGGGGCCTGAACTACTCGGCCAGCCATGGTCTGAACCCCAGTCGGCGAAGAATCTTGAAGCTCCGGTGTCGCGTTTGGGCCCGAAACGCGGATTGGGGGGTGTGAAGCACTCGATCCGGCCGCCCAGCCGATCGGCCCGTCACCCTGCCGGTGCCCCTCCCGGAGCCGTCAGCTGCGGCTGCTCCAGGTGGGCCTCGACGGAAAGTTTATCCCAAAACGGCCCTCGGCTGCCGGTTCATAGGTGGCGGTCGTCGAGATCGAGGCCCGCCGTGAGTGTGAGGAGGTTTGTCGAATCTCGGGCCCTTCCCCCTTGTTACTGAGTGCCGGTCCCGCTGGCCATGTCGTGGCGGGGCTCCCCGTCGACCCAGCCTACCGAAAGGAGACCACCGTTCCTACCACCGCCATCACCTCAAGCCAGGCCCCATCCGTGCCGGCGCCACCCACCCCGCGCTGGCCGCTGGCCCGCTACTTGCTGCATCCCGGCCGGGAGACCTTCCTCGTCGTCCACCATCTATTGCAGTTGCTGCTGGCCATCGTCCACGTGGCCGCACCGGTCGCCGTTGCTGTACTCAGTACGGCAATAGCTGTCAGGATCGCCCTGTGGTTGGCCCGGTACAGCAGCGCCCGCGCTGGCGGTCACCTTGTCAGCGTCGCGCCGGGGCCCGAGGTCGCCCCCGCTGGGACTGAGGCGCTGTGGAACGGCCTGCACGGCGTGCTGCGGCGCACCTGGTGGGGTTCGCTGACCGGCAGGCCACACGTTGCCTTCGAACTGTCCTGGCAGGCGGGAGGCTGAGCATCGGGATCTGGGTTCCGGCCGGAGTGCCCGCCGCACGGGTGGCCGCTGCGGTGCAGGCTGCCTGGCCGGGAACGAGCACCCAGATCGCCTCTGCGTCCGCGCCGCTGCCCGCGGGGCACCGGCCGCCGGCCAGCTGCGTCTGGTCGAGCCGGAGTGGTTCGCGATCCGCATCGAGCATCCCGCCGACCCATACCGGATGCTGCTCGGCGCCCTGGGAGGCCTCGGCCCCGAAGACACGGCCGTCGTCCAGGTGCTCGGCCGCCCCGCTTCCCCCCGCCGCTACCGGCGGTGCCGGAAGGCCGCGACCGCGATGCGCACCGGGCGGTCGATGAGCGCTCTGGTGCGCTTCGTCGACTTCTGGTTGACCAAAGGCGCGCCTCGCCCTGACAACCTCTCCGGCGACCCGGCTTGGAGCGCAGACATCCGGGCAGCCACCGAGAAGTCCGCGTCGATCGGCTTCGAGGTGGTCGTCCGCTACGGCGTGGCCAGCGCCCACCGCGGTCGCGCCATCCGTCGGCGGCTGCGCTCTCAGGCGCAGGGTCTCGTGGCTGCCTTCGCGCTCTTCGACGGGCGCAACCGCCTGATCCGACGTCGCCTGCCTCGGGCCCGCACGGCGTTGGCCGCCCGGCGGTGGGGGCACGCTGACCTGCTGACGGTCGCCGAGCTGGCAGCGCTGGCGCACCTGCCCACCGACCGCAATATACGGATCAGTGCCGGCCATGCCATTCCTGTCCCTCGTCACCGACAATCCCTCCGGCCTCTACGACCCGCTGGGCTCGAACGACTCGGTCGCACGGCCCGGCCCAGAGGTCCTGTACCTGCCCAAACCGGCCAACGAGGAGCAGTTCCGGATCCTTCGACTCGCCCAGCACCGAACCGGCGTCACCTCGCAGGGACCGCCAGGGACGGGCAAATCCCACACCATCGCCAACCTCATCTGCCATTTTGTCGCCTGCGGGAAGCGGGTCCTGGTCATCGCCCAAAAGGAGCCCAGGCCGATACACCTCCGGGTTCGGCTGGCGGATGCAGACGAGGCCGTCACCGATTGGGAGCTCCTCGACGAGGCCGGTCCGCAGGTGTTGGCAGATCTCACCGCCGATCTGGTCGATGCTGCGGACTGGCGTCGCAAGATAGCCGGGAGCTGGCTGGATGCGGTCCGACGGGAGTGTGCCGCGAAGGTGGGGCGCCAAGAATGGGTGGCTTTTGCCGACTGCGTAGGCGCCGAGCGAGATGAGCTGATCGACATGCGGATGGCCCTGGCCGCCAGGCAGGTGTCTGTGCCTGATGACGACGACAGGGTAGAGGCGGGCCTGCGCTAGGCCCGGGAGCGCTTCGCCGCCGGCAAAGGTATCTCCAAGCTACGGCACTCGGCAGCGTCCGGCGCCCTGGACGCCTGCACTGTCGACGGTCGCCGGCCCAGCTGCGCAGAGCAGGTCGACGCCTGCCTGTTGGCGCTGCAGCGTGACCAGCACAGGTGCCAGCTCGACGCCCGGTGGGCCAACATGGTGGGGCGGGTCGGCGGCCCCCCGCTCGACCCTCGCCGGCCCCCCGAGGATGCCGTCGCTGAGCATCTCGACGTGATCCGGGTGGCGCTGCGCTGGAAGAAGCAGGCTTGGCCCCAATTGCAAAGCCGACTGGGCGGTCTCGGCCTGCGCAGCCGGTCCGATCCGACCATCGAGGACCTGGACTCACTGCTCGGCGCGGCCGCCCTTTTGGGCCTTCGTGCCCGGGAGCGCGTGTTGAGTGCCGAGGTAGACGACATCTCCGACTGCTTGCAGGAGGGTGCACAGGTGGGGGAGTCGAGCTTTTGGGCGCAACTGGGGGACGCATTCGCCAGTCGGGCATGGCCCCTCTGGGATGCGTTGATCGCCGAGGCTCGCCGGCTCGCTGAACTTCAGCCCAGGGCGATCCGGCTTACCAGCCTGCGGGGCCGCCTCGCCGAAAGTGCCCCTGTTTTCGAGCGCCACCTCGCCACTACACGAGGGGTCGGGGCTCCAACCTGGGAGCAACTCAGGCTTGGTTGGCAGTGGCGCCGGCTGGAGGGGGCCCCTCTTGCTGGCAACTTCGGGCCCCTCGCCAGCGGACCTACAGCGGAGCCTGGAGGAACTTGCGGCTCGCATGCTCCGGCAGATGGAGGACCTGGTGGCGGCCCGGGCCTGGCAGGGCTTGGTGGATGGCTTCGACGACGCCAAGCGAGGAGCGCTCAACAAGTACCTGACCGCGGTCAAGAGGTTCGGCAAGACGGGCGGTAAGTACAAGGATCGCTGGTTGCGTGAGCAGCGCGAAGCGCTTGACGAAGCCAAGGCACCGGTGCCGGTTTGGGTGATGACCGTTGACCGCGTGCTGTCCAGCTTTCGGCCCGGGAGGAGCCGCCGTTCGACGTCCTGATCGCCGACGATGCGAGCCAGATCCCCCTGAGTGCGCTCCCCGTGCTCGCCCTGGCCCGCAAGGCGATCGTGGTCGGCGACGACCAGCAGACCAGTCCAGAGAACGTGGGCCTCAACCGTCAGGAGGCGTTCGACCTGATCGACGACCACCTAGGATCGGTGCGCAACGCGATCACATTGTTCGACCCGGACAACAGCCTCTACGACGTCGCGCGCCAGCAGTTCCCCGAAGTTGTGGTCCTGCGGGAGCACTTCCGCTGCCTGCCGCAGATCATTACCTTCCCCAATGGCCGTTACTACGGCGGTCGGATGATCCCGCTCCGGGACCGGCCCCCCGTGCCTGGATGGCGACCGGTCGGTACCGTCTTCGTCCCGGACGGGGTTTGCGACGGCGGTGACGTCAACATGGCCGAGGCGGTTGCCGTCGCCGACCTGGTTGCGCAGCTGTGCGCCGACCGGGCATACGACGGGATGACCTTCGGGGTGGTATCGCTATTGGGAACCTCCCAGGCGCCACACATCCAGGGACTACTGCTGGACCGGCTCGGTCCGGAGGCCATGGCTAAGCGCAGGATTCGCTGTGGCGAGCCGGCCGCATTCCAGGGCGACGAGCGGGACGTGATCATCGTGTCAACTGTC
>JAVKSL010000133.1:0-5989 GCA_039583695.1 Acidimicrobiales bacterium
GGCGCACCCGCCCGCCCGCACCCCAACCCCCCGCAGCCCGGCCCCCCGCAGCCCGACCCCCCGCAGCCCGACCCCCCGCAGCGCTGCCCCGCCGGGCGGTCAGGGCAGCCAGTGCCCCGTCCGGCACCTCCAGGTCTCCCGTTCCCGTGCCCACCGAAAGGTCAGGCTTGTAGGTCCCGTGGTAGTCCGACCCGCCAGTCGCCACGATGCCCAGCTCATCCGCCATCCGGGCCAGCTGGGCTCGCTGCGAGGGCGCGTACCGACCGTAGTACGCCTCCAAGCCGACCAGTCCCATGTCCACCAGCTCACCGACCGCCGACCGGATCTCGGCCGGTTCCAGCCGCAAAGTCAACGGATGAGCCAGCACCGGCAACCCCCCCGAGGCGAGCACCAAACCAATCGCGCGCCCTGGCGAGAGCCGAGCCTTGGACACATACGCCGACCCGCCCTTGCCCAGATAACGATCGAACGCCTCCTGGATCGAGCTCACCACTCCGGCCTTTACCAGCACTGCTGCCACGTGCGGCCGGCCCGCCCCCATGTCGCCGGCCTCCTGCGCCACTGCCTCCTCGCTGATGGGCAGGCCCAACGAGCAAAGGCTGGCAACCAGGGCCGTGTTGCGCTCGGCCCGGTCAGCCTGCAGCTTCATCAGCTCCACGGCTAAGGGACCTTCCCCCGGCTCCACATAATATGCCAGCAGGTGCATCGTGCCCCGCTCCCAAGCGCACGAGAGCTCGCAGCCCGCCACAAGCTCGACTCCGGCTCGCGCAGCAGATGCGCGGGCCGCCAAGATCCCATCGAGCCGGTCGTGATCGGTGAGGGCGATCGCCCGGCAACCAGCTGCCGCGGCCAGCTCGGGCAGCCGGGCTGGCGGGTCCGATCCATCGGACACATCGGAGTGCGTATGGAGGTCGATCACTTCCTCGCACCTTAGGATGGAGGGCACCAGGAGGTGTCCCAGCGTTGGGTTCGTTCGCTGAAGTCTCGTCATTGCCCGACCGCCCCAAGGACGCCTGCGGGGTGTTCGGCATCACAGTCGGGGGGGCACCCCCCGACAACCCCCCGAGACCCATCACAGTCGGGGGTCCGTCACAGCAAAGGCCCGTCGCCCACCTGGTCTTCGACGGCCTCTACGCACTGCAACACCGGGGACAGGAGTCCGCAGGCATGGCGGTGAGCGACGGCGAGACCCTCACAGTGGTGAGAGACATGGGCCTCGTCACCAACGTCTTCGACGAGCGCGTGCTCTCGGGCCTGCCGGGCAATCTCGCCATCGGCCACACCCGCTACTCCACCACCGGCTCCAGCAGCTGGCGCAACGCCCAGCCGGTCTATCGCTCGGCCGCTACGGTCGAGCTCGCCCTGGGCCACAACGGAAACCTGATCAACACAGCGGCCCTGGCCGCAGGGGCCGGGATGCTCCCGGGCGTGCTGACGACCGACTCCGACCTCATGGCCGAGCTGATCGCCCGCGAGCTGGAGGCCCAATCACCCGCCGGGCCCGGCGACGACCGGGGCGAGCTGGAACGAGCGCTCACCACAGTCCTGCCAACCTGGGAGGGGGCTTTCTCCCTGGTGTGCATGGACTCCACCCACCTGTTCGGGGTTCGCGACCCGCAGGGGTTCCGCCCCCTGTGCCTCGGGCGCCTGGGTGAAGGCTGGGCGCTCGCCTCGGAGACGCCAGCCCTCGACGTGGTCGGCGCGACTGTCGTGAGGGAGCTGGACCCGGGCGAGATGGTGGTAATCGAACACGGGGCCGTGCGCTCTGTCCGACCCTTCCCGGCAAGCCGTATCGACCCACACTTTTGCATCTTCGAGATGGTGTACTTCGCCCGTCCGGATGCCCAGCTCTGCGGGTCCGAGGTCCACGGCGCCCGCCGGCGGATGGGCGAGGCTCTGGCCGAGGTCGCACCGGTCGACGCCGACCTGGTGATGGGGGTACCCGAGTCCGGGGTCCCGGCGGCGGAGGGATACGCCCGGCGCAGCGGCATCCCCTACGGCCAGGGGCTGGTCAAGAACCGCTACATCGGGCGGACCTTCATCGTCCCGGGCCAGGAAGCCCGGGCTGCGGGCGTGCGACGCAAGCTGAACCCGCTTCGGGAGAACATCGCCGGAAAGCGCCTGGTGGTCGTCGACGACTCGGTCGTACGGGGGACCACCCAGCGTGAGACGGCCAGGATGCTCCGCGAGGCCGGCGCCACCGAGATCCACCTGCGGGTCTCCTCACCCCCCTTCACCTGGCCCTGCTATTTCGGCATAGACACCCCCAGCCGGGCCGAGCTGCTCGCTGCCACCCACAGCATGGAGGAGATGCGCGAGCACCTGGGCGTCGACTCGATCGCGTTCCTCTCCCTGGAGGCCCTCGAGAAGGCGATCGGCACGCCCGGCAGCACCTTCTGCAGCGCTTGCCTGACCGGGCACTACCCACTCGCGGTCCCAGATGCCTAGGGGAAAATTGCCCGGCGGTGACGAGCCCCCCGTGCCCGCGCTGACCTATGCGGGCTCAGGGGTAGACATCGGCGCGGGCGACGAGGCCGTGCACCGGATCGGCCCGGTCGTGCGCTCCACCTTCGGGCCGGAGGTGCTCGCCGGGCTGGGCGGCTTTGCCGGGCTGTTCGCCCTGCCCGAGGGTCGCTGGCGCCATCCCGTGCTGGTGGCCAGCACCGACGGTGTGGGCACCAAGGCCGAGGTGGCCCGGCTGACCGGCCGCTACGACACGATCGGGATCGACCTGGTCGCCATGTGCGTGGACGACGTGGTGTGTACCGGCGCCGAGCCGGCGTTCATGCTCGACTACTACTCGACCGCGCAGCTCGATCCGGCCACTGCGGCCACGATCGTGGCCGGGGTGGCCGAGGGCTGCCGCCAGGCTGGGTGTGCCCTGATCGGCGGCGAGATGGCCGAGCATCCTGGGAGCGGCGGGCACGGAGAGGGCGGGTTCGACCTCGCTGGCTTTGCCGTCGGCATTGTGGAGCGCGACGCCATCCTCGGCCCGGAGCGGGTGCGCCCGGGAGATGCGCTGGTAGGTCTGGCCTCTCCCGGGTTGCGCTGCAACGGTTACTCCCTTGCGCGCCGGGCCCTCCTCGATAGGTCACTGGACAGCCCAGCCTGGGCCGGGTCAGCACACAGCCTGGCCGACGAGCTGCTCCGGCCTTCGGTCATCTACTCCCCCGCTGTGATGGCCCTGATCCAGGAATGCCCGGTGCGAGCCCTGGCCCACGTGACCGGTGGCGGCATCGCGGCCAACCTGGCCCGGGTCCTACCCCCCAGCTGCGACGCGGTGATAGACCGCGCCACCTGGGGCGTTCCCCGCATCTTCGACGAGGTCCGCCGGGCTGGGAACATCACCGCGCCGGAGATGGACAGGGTGTTCAACCTCGGCCTGGGGATGATCGCCATTGTCGCCCCCGGAGCGGCCGGCGCGGCGACCGGGCTCATGGAGCGCCTTGGGCTCCCTGCGACGGTGATCGGCCAGGTCATCGATGGTTCCGGTAACGTGGACCTAGGTACGGTAGCCTGATGAGCATGGTCGAAGCGGCTCGAGCACCCTCGCGGGTCCGCCGCGTGCTCGTGGTGGAGGACGAGCCGGTCATCCGGCGCCTCTTGGAGGAGACCCTGGCGTGGGACGGGGTCGAGGTTGTCCTGGCGTGCAACCTCGACCAGGCCCTGGCGGTTCTGGAGGCTGAGGACCTCGACGTGGCGCTCGTCGACCTGCTGCTGCCCGAGCCGACCGGTTGGGACCTGCTCGAAGCTCTGCGGACCCACACTGGCTGGCCTCGTGCGATCGTGGTGTCGGCGGTCGCCACCTCGGCAAACACGGCCCGAGCGTTCGACCTGGGAGCGCTGGACGTGGTGAGCAAGCCCTTCGACCCGGTGAAGCTGATCGAGCTGGTCGACCGGATCGCTCGCCTGGCGCCATGCGACGTCGACGCTTACCGTCAGGCCGCCCGCACCCGAGCGTATGTCTGAGGGTGCTGCCTACGCAGCCCTGCGAGACCACCTGCTGGCGCACTCCGTCCTGCAGGGCGAGTTCGTCCTCAAGTCAGGGCGCAGGAGCACCTGGTTCGTCGACGCCAAGCAGACCGTGTGCCGCCCTGGCGGCACCCTGCTGGTCGCCGACGCCATCCTGGGCGTGATCCCCCCCGAGGCCAGCGCGATCGGGGGCCTCACGATGGGTGCCGACCCGGTGGCCTTTACCACCGCTGGGGTGGCCGCGACCCGGGGCCGGGACCTCAAGTGCTTCAGCGTGCGCAAGGAGGCCAAGGACCACGGCGGTGGCGGGCGGATTGCCGGGGCGCTGGACCCCGGCGACGCGGTGGTCCTGGTCGAGGACGCCACCACCAGAGGGACCTCGCTGATGGAGGCAGCGACAGTGGTGCGCGAAGCAGGGGCCGAGGTCGTGCTCATGGTGGCGGTGGTCGACCGCGGCGGGCAGTGTGGGCACCTGGCTCGGGCGGCAGGGATCAAGTTCTGCGCTCTGGTCTCTGCGGTGGACCTCGGCTTCGAATACGACGGGGGCTAGTGACTAGTCACTAGCGGTTTCAAAAATGACCCTTTTGGGCTATATACACCAAGAGTCCCATCCCGTAGCCTGGGTGACAAGACGGACTCAACCCCCTGGAGGACCCGATGACGATGACCGAGCAGCTCGAGACTGAAGACCTTCTCACCCCCGCCGAGGTTGCCGCGATGTTCCGGGTGAACCCCAAGACCGTGACCCGATGGGCCCGCTCCGGCAAGCTCACCTCGATCCGGACCCTCGGTGGACATCGCCGCTTCCTCGCCTCCGAGGTCGAGCACCGGCTGCACGGCACCCCCCTGCCGGCCCGCCTCGCCTCCTAGCTCCAGGCTCAGAGCGCCTGCTCAACGCCAGCACAGCACCTCGACGTTCGGGATCACAAACAGGGCGTCGGGCTCGGCGGACCACGCCCTCCAAGCTCGGGCGATGCGCTCGAGCTCGTCGGGCGTGGCCAGGCCTCTGGCGAGGGCCTGCTCGGCGAAGGTGGACTTGGTGGCCCGCTCCGCCCACAGGCCTCCCCACCAGGTGCGCTCGGCCTCGGTGACGTAGCAGTAGTACCCGGTGGTGACGGTCTGGTCGGTGAGCCCCGCCTCCCGGCACCACTTGGGAAGGTGGCGCCCACCGTCGGCCTCGACGTGATTGGCTCGCGCCACGGCGTGGTACAGCGTCATCCACTCGTCGAGCACGGGGTCCGCCGGGTACCAGAACATCCCCCCGTAGTCCCCGTCCCGCACGGCCACCACGCCCCCCGGCCGGCAAACCCGGCGCATCTCACGCAAGGCTGCGACCGGGTCGCACAGGTGCTGGAGGACCTGGTGGGCGTGCACGACGTCGAGCTCCCCGCCGGCAAAGCGAAGGTCGTGGACGTCGCCAACCTCGAAGGTCACGTTTTGAGCGCCCTGGCGCCCTGCCTCGGCCCGGGCCTCGGTCAGCACCTCGGCCACCGAGTCGATCCCCACGACGGGGCCGTCGACGACCAGCCGGGCGATCCCGGCGGTGATCGTGCCCGGCCCGCAGCCGATGTCGGCCACGCTGGCGCCGGGGAACAGGCTCGGGATCAGGTAGGCAGCCGAGTTCTCCACCGTTCGCCAGCGATGCGCGCGCAGGACGCTGTCGTGATGGCCGTGAATGTAGGTGTCTGTCATGGGGCCATCATGCAAGATCCCCTTGGTATGAGCAAAGAAGATCTGTCACCGCCGGTTATAAGCTCAGCTAATGATCCGCCCGGAGTGGCTGCTTACGTTTGTGGCGGTGTACCGATCGGGCTCGGTCACCGACGGGGCTTGCTGCCGGGGGATCACCCAGCCCGCAGCCAGCCAGCAGCTGGCGGCGTTGGAGCGATGCCTCGGTGAGCCGGTATTCGTCCGCCGCCCGAGCGGGGTGGAGCCGACCCAAAGGGGCCGGGAGCTGTACGCAGAGGCTGCCGACCCGCTGGACCGGCTGTGCTCGGTGCTCCGAGGCATGGGATCG
>JAVKSL010000134.1:0-5911 GCA_039583695.1 Acidimicrobiales bacterium
AGCCCCGCCCCGAGAGACGGAGTGGGTGCAACCCGGAGTACCTCGACAGCATCTGCGCTGCTCAGGTCATCAAACGCTGTTGAGGATCACGTACGCGTGTCGGTAGGCGATCATTGAAAATGTAGGTCCCTGAGTGCCCTGGGTGGTCCAGATCGACGCGCAGGCCGGTCTTGGTGCGGGTGGTGCTGATGTAGTTGACGACGGTCTCGTAGTCGGTGAGCGGCCGGCCTGCCCAGTTCTTGGAGATCTCGGAGAACACCCTGTGCTCGATGGGGTTGTACTTGGATGCGCCGCTCGGGTAGGAGCAGACCGTGACACTGAGCCCGTAGGGGTCGGCGAGGTGGTGCTGGAGGCTGTGCCTCCAGGCCCGGGAGCGTGCTCCGTTGGACCCGCCGCAGTCGGCGAGGACGAGTAGTTCGGTCGCCTCGGGGTAGCGCTGGCCGTGGCAGTCCCACCACCTCGCCAAGTTGTCGACGGCGAAGTCGGCGGTGTCATGGGTCGTGCCGACCGAGACACAGGCTTCGTTGGCACTGACGTCGTAGATGCCGTAGGGCAGGGCGACCCCCAAGGCGTCGGAGGGGAAGTCGTGGTCGAGCACCGGCACCGGCTCCTCGGCCCAGGTCGCCCCGGGGTGCTTGAAGTCCCCGACCAGCTCCCGGTGCTTGGCATCGACGCTCACGACGGGCAGGCCAGCTTGGGTGAAGGTCTCCCGCATCCTGGCGATGTAGGCGAACTGGGCGTCGCGCCCGGGGTCCTTTGTCCGGTTGAGCTTCTTGGCGTTCGATCTGAGCCGGTAGCCGAGGCCCTTCAAGAGCTTTCCGACGGTGTTGGCAGAGACGTCGATGCCGGCCGAGCGCAGCTCGTCGGCGACCTTCTCGGTGGTGCGCCTGGTCCATTTGACGCCGCTGACGGGGTCGCCGGCGGTGTCTGTGGCCATCAGCTGGTGGATCGCCTCGATGACCTCGGGGGTGCTTTTTTTGCCGAAGGCCGAGCTGGAGGTCTTCCTCAAAGAGCACGGCGTCGAGCTCCTGCGCCCGGCCAAGGTGAACGAGCGCCCCCGCCCCGGCGCCAGCTACCTGAAGCCGCTGCGCCAGCTCATCGAGTCGGTGAACGACACCTTGAAGGGCCAGCTCGACCTGGAACGCCACGGAGGCCATACCATCCAAGGGGTCGTCACCCGGGTGCTCCAGCGGCTGCTCGCCTACGTCGCTGCGATCTGGCACAACCGCCTGACCGGTCAGCCGATCGCCCGCTCGCTCATCGCCTATGACCACTGAGGACCCCTTGGAATCACTCGTCCTAGGCGGGCATCACCATCGGCGTAGGTCGCACCCGCATCGTCTAGGTAGGGCTCCGGTTCCTCGAAGTACGAGTACCGCACGCACAAGTCGTCCTCTGCGAGCGCCCATGCCAGGGGATGGCCGTCATGCACCTAGAGGCGGCCCCCCGGGCGCAGCAGGGCAGCGACCTGGCTCGCCCAACGCTGAACACTCGGCAGCCAGCACAGAGCCCCGACGCTCACGTACACCAGGTCATAGCGTGCCGGCGTGAGAACCTCCGCGGCGTGAAGAACGTCGCCCTTTACAAACCGCGTGCGGTTGGCGAGGCCAGCGCGTTCGGCCAACATGCGGGCTTGATCGATCGCGGCCCCCGAGAAGTCCAGCCCCGTCACCCGCGCCCCGGCGTTGGCCAAGGCCAGGGTATCTAGACCGAAGTGGCACTGCAGGTGTACGACCTCAAGACCCGACACGTCTCCCAGGACCTCGAGTTCCCATCCACGAGGACCCGGTCGTTCCCGCAGCCACCTCTCCACGTCGTAGAAATTGGAGGCGACATGGATCGGTACCCGATCATCCCAGTTAGCACGATCGACCGCGATGTACTCATCCATCCCGTCTATGAAGGTACGTTTCCAAGCGCCCGCGTGCCGCGACCGCACGCCGGGCCTGTTCGGACCGGCCGATGCCGCGCGTTGGAGAGGCATACCGCGCCCCCAGAAGATGCCCCCGAACCCCGCTGAGCCGACCTGGGCGGAGGGGCGCTCATGCGTGCCGTTCCCGGCGCCCTATTCGATCTCGGCCTCCCCGTCCCACAAGCCGGATGCCCTACGGGCGGTCATCCGCCACCGACGGCGAACGTACGTATTGTCGGGTCATCGCTTCGGCAAGGTCCTGGTGGGCCCCCACGGTCCTGCAAGGCGATCGGTGCACTCCGGGTCAGCCGGGACGAACTCGAGGGGGGCGCGGGCTCAGGGAGGGTCTCAGGAGGGAGGCTTTGTCTGCGATGATCGTGCCATGGCAACGGACCCGCTCGGCGCGGCCAGCTCAGTTCCGGTGGCAGCAGAGTCCCAGCTGCGTGTTCGTGAGATGCGCGTGGCCGAGGTCGCGATCCGTATTGACTACTTCCACAACGCGTCGGATGAGCACTTGCGTACCCTCGGAGTGGACCGGACGCTGCTCCCGTCGCGTGAGGCGTGGCGAGAGTTCTATGAAGCCGACTACGCCCGGCCGATCCAGGAGCGCGAGAACTACTCGCTGGTGTGGGAGCTCGCCGATCAGATCGTCGGCTTCAGCTCAACTGATCAAATCACCTTCGGGGAGCAGGCCTTCATGCACTTGCATATCCTCGAGCCGGACCGCCGACAGTCAGGCATGGGTGTGCAGTTCGTGAGGCAGACGGCGGCCACCTACTTCCGAGTGCTGGAACTCCAGCGCTTGTACTGCCAGCCGAACGCATTCAACGTGGCGCCCAACCGCACCTTGCAACGGGCGGGCTTTCGCTATGTGTTCACCATGCCGGAGATGACGCCGAGCGCGATCAACTTTCCCCAGCCGATCACCCGCTGGGTGTTGGAGAAACCGCCGATTTGACGTCCAGTCGGTTGGGCACTCCCTCGTGCCCGCAGCAGGATCGGCTGCGGGGACTCAGGCAGCGCCGCCATGCGCAGTGGCTGGCTCGATCAGCCGGAACCAGTGAACGACAACTGGCTCGGCCTCACGGAGTTGCCAGGTGGGGTCACCGGCGTCGGCGCGTACCAGGTCGGTGACCTCGCTCCAGAACGCCTCGTGGGCTCGTCTCCACTCCGCCGCGCTGGCGAACCCCTCGCCTTCGTCTCTGGCCACGTCATCGCCGACGAGGTGCAACGGGATGATTGTCACGCGTGTCGTCTCCACGACGCCGTGCGGCTGCCCACGGTGGTCCACCAGCGTCAGCCTCTGTCCGACCCGAGGCAGCGGCTGACCGGACAGGTACTCCACCGCCAGCGAGGAGGTGGCGGTCTTCTCGCCCCGCAGCACGGCCGCCGGGAGCCGATCGCCCAGACCGCGTTCATCGTCGTATCCAAAGCTGATGCTCTCGGCCATGGCTCAACTCTGCCAGTCGGGGCAGCCTGACCGCATGGCGATGGCCTTCAAGGAGCGGCCTCGTGTCCATCTTGCTCTCGGAGGATCCGGTCGAGCTCGGATCGCTCGACCGCTGCCCGCAGGGCGACACCATGCGCTCCGAGAGCCGCGCTTCCTCCCTGGTCACGGTCGATGGCGCACAACGCCACATCGAGAATCGCTCCGGCTTTCCTGAGTTGCTCGCACCCAGCCACAAGTGCGCCGGCGGTGGTAACGACATCCTCGACCGCGACGATTCTCAAGCCATCGACCGAGATGCCTTCGACTGCCTTGCGGGTGCCGTAGTCCTTCGCGGTTTTGCGGACGAAGACGGCGGGAAGGCCACTGACCTGCGAGAGGACGGTGACGAGGGGGATACCGCCCATCTCCATGCCAACAAGGACATCACAGGGTGGGAGCAGGTCGACCATTGCGGTAGCGACTTCGAGCAGAAGCGTCGGGTCGGACTCGAAGAGGTACTTGTCGAAGTACTCAGTGCTCATCACGCCAGAGCGGAGCACGAAGTGGCCACGAAGCTGACAAACGTCAAGGAGTCGGCGAGCGAGGTCAGTGCTCATCGCCTCAAGTCTGCCAGGAAGAGCCCAGGGTAGCTGTCTCGTAGCAGGAACCCCCTGCGGGCGGTCGTCCACCGTGAGCGGCCCGAACACACATACGTATCATAGAATCCATCTGCGGGGGCGCTGTGACGGACCTTGGAAGACGTTCACAAGCAGTCGAGGGGCTGCCGCAAGCCTTTGGCTTTTGGGGTACGAGCTACGAAGGGGGCGGGCCACCGGCCATGACGTCGATAGCCGCTGCGAACTCTTGGCCCATGCTGCCGCCGAAGTGCCCGGCGTCGTCGATGACTGCGAGCCGGCTGGCCGGCCATGCTTTGTGCAGCTCCCACGCGGTGTCGAGCGGCCCGGAAATGTCGTGGAGGCCGTGGATCAGCACGGCAGGGATGTGGGCGATGTGGTGCAGGTTGGCCATCACCTCGTTGTCGGCCAGGAAGCAGCCGTGCCCCCAGTAGTGAGTCACCAGTCGGGCGAAGACCAGCTGCCAGGACAACTCGCGGACACTCAGGTGGGGCGTGTAGTCGGGGGCCAGGGACATGTGGGTGTCCTCCCAGGTACACCAGCGGCGGGCCGCTTCTTCCCGCAGGGCCTGATCGGGGCTGGCAAGCAAGCGGGCGTAGGCGGCGGCAAGGTCGCCGCTGCGCTCGGCATCGGGCACCAGCTTGACGAAATGGTCCCATTCGCGGGGGAAGACCCGTCCCATATCGCGGGTGATCCATTGCGTCTCCCGCCTGCGGCCTGAGGTCACGGCGGCCAACACCATGCCGAGCACTCTTTCGGGATATCGCTCGGCGTAGACAAGGGCGAGGGTCACACCCCAAGAGCCGCCAACGACAACCCAGCGGTCGATGCCCAGATGGATGCGCAGCCGCTCGATGTCACCAACGAGGTGATCGGTGGTGTTGGTCGACAGGTCAGCGTCGGCGACGCTGGCGAGGGGCCGGGAGCGGCCGCATCCCCGCTGGTCGAAGACGACGGCCCGGTAGCGTGACGGGTCGAAGTTGCGGCGGCTGTTCGGCGATGACGGAGAGCCTGGCCCGCCGTGCAGCCACACCGCCGGGGTTCCATCCGGCGAGCCGACCGTCTCCCAGTAGAGCGAGTGGCCATCGCCGACGTCGAGGTGGCCGAAGTCGTAGGGCTCGATGGGCGGGTACACACCATCAATCGTGTCAGCTGTCGGGCGCGAGGGAGGCGCGGCCACCTCGGCCCTGCCCGCAGCCCATTCCCCCCTCATGCGGACCGCGGGGTCTTGGAGCAGACTGCTGCTGCTGCGTCGCTGCCGACCTCAGCCGGTCACCGGGGGCGAGGGAGGGGAGCCGGAGATCCTGGCCGGGACTGCCGGTCGCCAGCGTGCTAGACCCATCCGAGATGACGACGTCCCTGGGCGCCCCGGGGCGCGGTGCCTCTTCGCTCAACCAGCTATCAGACACGTTGACGAGGCCGCCTAATCCTGGTGTCGACCGCGCAAACCTGCTGGGGTTCTTGCGGGGTTACCCCGCTCGGGGGACAGCCCGCACTACCACATCTGGACCGACGCTCTTCACGGGCGGCAGCTGGCTCGCGAGGCGACGAACGACTGGAACAGGGGTACGTACGTCCGCTGGACCGTCGCCTTCGCTTGGACGGCGTTCGAGGCCACCTGCGAATACCTCACCGGCGCTCCCACACTCGGGACTCGCTTCAGGGAACGTCTGGCAATCGGTGTGGCTTCCACCTTGGCGGTCGGAGCCCTTTTTGCCTGCTCCAGGTAGGCATCTCTTAGCGCCAGGCAAGCAGCACAGCAGTGCCCGTGAGGCAGACGCATGACACCTCCGGACGAACAGCCTGCACGTGACCGCGCCCAAGAATGCGACCTTGACAAGATCATGGTGTGCTTCCTTGACTTCGCCAGCTCGGCCGCCGTCGAGGTCCCGTGGACTCGGCTTCTAGCTCGGCGAGTGCCCGGCTGTCGAACTG
>JAVKSL010000135.1:0-5908 GCA_039583695.1 Acidimicrobiales bacterium
CTTCGCCTCCTCAACCTCCTCCACGTCGACCCACGAATCCATCGATAACTCACGCCCTTCCATGTGCGGAAGACCGGTCTAGGGTGGCGCGGTCCGCTGGCGCTCCCCGCGCTGCAAACAATGTTCGGTAAGCCACTCGGGGGCGGCTCCTCCCGAGTCGGGTCTGGAGGGACGACTGTGCCTGCCGGAGCCACGGGCTGTTCAAACCTGCTCTACTTACGTCAAGCGAATCGACGCCGTACTCGAAGGTTTCAACCACGGTCGCCTCGACCACCTGCCTCCTGCTCTGTACTTCGAGCGGCACCGGGACCAGCTTCTGCCGGAGCTGGATTCGGAGACGATCCAGCGAGCTGTAAAACTGTTCGAAGCCGCTAACAGCCAGCTGCACTCCTAGTCTGCGGCGCTAATTCGTGTCCGGGACCCTTGGTACCGGATGGGGCATGCCTCACCCAGATGCCTGGAGCTCCTCGCGGATCACGTCGATGGCGTGGGCGACCGTCGCTTGCACCTGGGTCCAGGCTGCCGGCCAGTCGCTGACTGGATAGCCGAGTCCGAGTACAGCGTGGGCGCGGACTGCCTTGGCTTGGGCACCCACGTGTTGCGCCGCGGCCCGCAATGCCCTTGCCGCGTCGAGCCGCTCCACTGCCTCTGCGACTCGAGGAGCCGCCTCGCTGGGAAGCTGCGTCGCCAGGAATGGCGCGATTCGCTGGAGCGGGTGGCCATCGACTCCTGGGCAGCCGGGCACGAGGAGGCCTTTTAGCACTTCAGCCAACGCGCTGAGCGCGGAGTCGGCTTCCTCGGGCGAGGAGACGTCGAAGGCCAAGCGAGCCGATCGCTCGATGCCAGGAGACCCGATGAGGGGGTCGCCGAACCGAAGCCGCCAGACCGTGTCGAGATAGTCGATCGATGCTGGGAGGGAGAACGGTGACACCGGAACGTGCGGCCGGTCGAGCAGCGACGTCGGCACGAGGAGGTTGCCGAGGCGGTCGAGATACTCATCGACGGTTCGGATGCCGGCGAAGCGCCGGACGTGGGGGGACAATTCGATGATCCATTCCGCATTGAGGTCGCCCCTGATCTGGCACTGCCAGGTCGCTGGTTCCTTGGAGAGGAAGTCGAGCAGCGAGGAGTTGGGTGGCATGGTGGGTCGGAGCTGTGGGGCGATGTCCTGGCTGGTTGCCACCGGGCGTTCGTTGGCAAAGGGATCGAGGTTCACGTTCGACCGGATCGTCCCCAACGCCCCGACCAGGGCGCAGAACTCCGCGACCAACCCTGCGGCCAGCTGTACGTGACGCAGTCCGGCCATTCGCAAGCCGATCTGGTCTTGAGGTTGCGGGGACGAGGGTCGGGTAGGCCACAGAAACCCGTAGTTGTGCGTCGACTCGGTGGGCATCCCGGCGACGATGCTCCAGGCATCGAGGTTCCGTCGTTCCATGGTCTCTTCGAGCCAGGCCCACGATGGCCACCTGTTGTGCTGCAGGTAGATCGTCGCCACGACATCGAGTACGAGCTGCTGTTCCTCGGTCGGGTTGGCGGTCAGCGGGTCGGCGACCATGCAGGCACGGTAGCCGTCCTGTTGACCCGCCCGGACCGAGCATTCGCCTTGTTCAAGTGTCGGTGGACCAGTGGCGCCCGTCGTGAGCGAACCAGACCCGTGCTCCCGTGACGGCATTCTTTAGGACCCAGGCGATGGTGTCCAAGCCGCCTACGCTGAAGTCGAACGGTGCGTCGCTGTCTCCGACCTCCGCGGTGACCTTGCGGAGGTTTCCCACCCGTTCCCCGTCTCTCAGCAGCAGTTCGGCGCCGTCGAAAATCCGTTGCACGGGATGGAACGCTGCTGGGGGTTGGCCGAGGGGGGCGGTCTCTCCGTCTACCAGGAGTTCGACAAGGCCACGACGAGTACCGTCTGGGTATTCCACCTCCATCCATCCGGCCATGCTGCCCTCGGGTGGGTCGCCGAGCAGCTCGACATGGACATTCCGGGCGACTGGGCGTCGGGCGATGGCGGTGACGTTGATCTGCATGATGCGGCCGGTGGTGTCGGCTTCCGTTGGTGCCCGTAGCTCAAGCAGAAGGACGTCCTTGCTCTCTCCGACGATCCGAGCACCCTTCTGGAAGCCGGTGGTGGTCACCATGACCCCGACACAGCGCTGGTCAGTGAGGGCCGCAATGTCTCGAACGACCCCATCGAAGGCAAATACCGCCGCCTGCTTCAAAACGAGCGGCGGGCTCGCTCCGCCGAGCGCTACGTGGCCAGGGAGGTCTACAAGTCCCTCGTCACCGAGGCTCGTGATGTCAAGCTTGTGACCCCCGCTCCCGTGGCGGCGGCATGACAACGACGACAACGGTGCCGCCGCTCGACGCTTCCGACCGTGGCCCAGATGTCAAGGAGGTCTTGACATCTGGTGCGGTCACCGCTTGCTACTACGTCCCCCGTCCCGACCAGCGCCCCGACTGTGAGCGCCTGGTGGTGGTGCGCTACAGCCCAACACCGCTATGTGGCGACCGCGACCGACGGCGCTCCTCGGTGGGCAAGGGCATGGTCGCCGTCCCCTGCCCGACCCCACCACCCTGGTCGACATCGTGGCGGCCTGGCGGGCATGCATCCGAGCCGAAGACGCTCTCCGCTACGCCGTGGTCCGAGCCCGGAAGGCCGGCCAACCGTGGTCAGCCGTCGGCACCGTCCTCGACACCACCCGTCAAGCAGCCCAACAGCGCTTCGCCGCGCTCGTCGAGCAGCACGCTGAACTGCCCGAACAGGAGAAACCCATTGTTTTCCCTTGACATAGGAGTGCCCTATGTCAAGCCGCCGCCGTTTGACGGCCCCGATGCAGGGCGGGATCGAAGGCGACGCGGTCTTGCCAGCAGCGCCAGATGATCCGCAGCCACGCCCGAGCGAGAATCCGGATGGCGTGCGGATGGCGACAGCCTTGCTCGATGGCGCGCTTGTAGATGTCAGCTGCCCAGGGATCGGCCATTCGGCTTCCGTTGGCGAAGTCCATCACCGCGGCTCTCAGGCTCTTGTTGCACGACCAGCGGAACACGGCTCGTTCGTGTTTGCCGGACTGGCGCGTTGAGGGACAAGCGCCGGCAAGGCCTGCCAGAGCATCGTCGGTGGGGAAGCGCTCCCGGCAATCTCCTATCTCGCCCAGCAGACTGGCGGCGCGCACGGTGCCCGAGCGGGGGAGGCTGGAAAAGATGTGCTGGTCTGGGTGGGCGACAAAGCGGGCTGCGATCTCGTCTTCGAGGGCTCCGATCTGTTCATTCAGAGCCTCAAGCATGGTGACCAGGCCGAGTGTGATCCGACCTCGGGCGTCGCCCTCCGCACCGACCAGGCCCGGTGCCGCTCCGCCCAGTCGTGCGTAGAGCACCTCGGCACTGATGCCTCCGCTGTAGCTGACCGATCTCAACCAGATCCCAAGGCGCTTCGGGGAGAGCCAGGAAGCTTTGCTGACAGTCGGGATTCGACGCAGAAACGCCAGGCTGATGGTGCTGTTGGGCTTGGCGAACAGCCCGATCGCTCCGGGGAAGGCCAGCTCCAGGTTGGCTCGCAGCTGGTTGAGGACCTGGACCCTGGTCTCCACCAGGTCCTTACGCGAGCGACACAGCGCCCGAAGAGCCCGGGTCGCAGGTGCGTCCTCGCTCAACGGCTTCCAGCGATGGCCGTCGGTGCGCAGTGTGTCCGCCAGCACGTACGCGTCGAAGCGGTCGTCCTTGTTCCCCGCGGAGCCGTAGCGGGTCCGCAAAGCCTTGACCTGACGGCTCGGTATGACGAACACATCCACCGAGGCGTCCAACAGCTCCTCGACTACGGGTCCGTCGCCACGCTCGATGGCCACCTTGGAGACCGATGCTTTTGCCAGACGCTTGATCATGGCCCGAATAGAGCCGGCGTCGTGAGTGAAATCGAACCGATCGATCACCGCCCCTGTGCCATCAAGGACACAAGCAACGTGAACCTCAGATGCCCAGTCGATCCCTGCTATTGCATTATCTGACACCACAACCTCCCTCGTCTCGATCGGATGCCTCACCGAAAGGCGGCGTTGGTGCTGGTCGCTCACTGCAAGGCGCTCGAAGCGCGTGGCCCTATCGCCAGTCTCAACGCCGGACCGCCGGGTCCTGCTCCACTCCTATTGGCCCTCGAAGGGCAAGCATCAAAAGCAGTGACCCGACGGCTACCGGCTCAGCACCAACATCCTGACGGACGTCGGCACTCCCATGGTGGACCAGTGAGCATCGTGGCCGTTCCTGTTGACCAGCTCCTGGCAGGCCGCCTCCAAACGTGCCCGGTTGCGTTTCCCGAGGCCGGACAGGATGTTCTGGCAGTCGAGGTAGCCCTGGGCCTCGATCACGTGCCGATCCAAGATCTGTTCGATCATCGTCACGGTCGCTGGCCCGAAGGCGCGTGCCCGGTCGATGAACCAGCGCCGCGACCACAACCCATCGACGTCGCGGTGCTGGGCGGGGACGTGCTCGGCCAGGGTCGAGTACTGGCCCTTGCGGCCCTTCAGGCGTCGGTGCTCGCAGACGATGTCGACGCCGTCGAAGATCGTCACCGTCGAGGTGGTCAATCGCACCCGCAGCAGCCTGCCCGCCAGTCGGTGGGGAACCGAGTAGTGCTGATAGTCGGCGGTGATGTGATAGTTCCTCCCCGCCTTCAGTTCCTTCCACTGCACCTCTTCGAACCGGGTGTCGGGCAACGGCGCCAGCAGCGGGGCCTCTTCGGTGCTGAACCGTTCCCATCGGGTCGTGTCGTCGGCGCGACGAAGATCATGGTTGATCTCCCACACCCGCTCGTCGATCGCCTCGTTCAACTCGGAAAGGCTCGTCCACACCTCACCCTCGAGATAGCCGATCACCCGCTTGTTCACGATGTTCACCGCATTTTCCGCGGCCGCCTTATCGCGAGGCTTCCGGGAGCGGGCCGGCACGATCGCCGTCTGGTAGTGGTCGGCCAACTGCTGATAGCGAGCGTTGATGACTCGCGCCTCATCGCCCTTGGCCCGCTGGTGCGTCGACGTGGTCGGGTTGTCGGGCACGACGATCGCGACGACCCCGATGATATGAGGGTGATATGAGGGTGATCCACCACCTGATCGGACCGGTCGGTCAAGCTCTGGGCTCAGTCCTCTATCAAGGAGCGCCATGACCTGGATGCCGTGCCTCATCAAGAACTTGAACGAGGGTGAGCTGGGTGGTGTATGCCTCGGTCACCCATTGGTGGACGACTACCTGGCCTTCGTCGGTGCCCGGGCCCGGCCGAACACCTTGATGGCGATGGCCTTCGACTTGAAGGTCTTTTTCACCATCGTGCCCAAGGATCCGCCGGCGGTCACGACGGCCGATGTCTTTGAGTTCATGAAGGCTCAGCGAGCACCTCGCCTGGGCCCGAGCGTGGTCCGGCTGGAAGACGGCGAGGCGGGACTCGCTGCACGCACCATCAAACGGCGCCTATCGAGCATCTCAGGACTGTTCGCCTATCTGTTGGCCCGAGGGGACACGGGGGTCCTCGCCAACCCGGTGCCACGGGGACTGGCCACCAGGCGGGCCAACTCCCGACCCGGGTCCCGCGGCGTCCCTTTGATCCGCGCCCCACGCACCCTGCCTCGCATACTCGCCCCGGTCGAAGTCGACGCCCTCGTCGGTGCCCTGCGCACCAACCGGGACCGCGCCATGGTCGATGCCATGGTCCTGGGGGCTCTGCGCCGCTGCGAGGTGCTTGGCTTGGCACTGGGCCACCTGCAGCCCGGCGAGCGACGGGTCCTGATCGCCGAGGGAAAGGGCGGCCACCAGCGGATCGTTCCCGTCTCAGCACGCTTTTTCACCACCTTGGCCCGATATCTCGACACCGAACGGCCCTCTACCGGCGCCACTCAGGTGTTCGTCTCGTTGAAGGGGCCCCGCC
>JAVKSL010000136.1:0-5788 GCA_039583695.1 Acidimicrobiales bacterium
GTCAGGGCGTTATTTGCAAGAAACTTCTCGGGGAGCCCCAGACCACCTCAACGAGCTAACCCGGAAACCTCCGCTAGGCTAGGCGCCAGCGACGCATGAGCTGTCGGCTGCCGACCGGCTCTCGGTAGCCGATTCGATTCGATCAGCGGGCCGTCATCTGGCTCACCCGACCGGCATGCTCGACGATCTCGCAGTAGCAGGCGTCTCCGGTGGGGAACGCCCTCGGCGCGGCGGTGATCGGGAGGTCATGAGCCCAGGACTCCCCGCTTCGTGCCCTTCCGGCGACCCGTGCTACCCGGCGCATCCTGTCATCGGTTCGGGTTCGGGTCACAACATCCACCCATTTCTCGATCGTCACATTCCGGTCGTGCCGAACACCCGCCGCTCCGTGCGCGACGGGCAGCCGGTGAAAGCAGGACCGGCCCGATCAGTCCCATTGTGGCCGAACCGGGAGACGAGCGCCCTGTCGACCCGGCAAGTTGTCGACGACGGGATGGGCTGGTGGGGACACCGAGCGAGGAGTGCTCAGGCTGTACCGCGCCGAGTTACCTCTCCAAGATCCTCACACGCGAAGACGCCCGGGCAAAGAGGCGACGGCTGGCGTTGATCACACCATGTAGCTGATGTCGGACGCACTGGTCGGATACGCATAGACCATGTCTTTGAGGTCCCCTGCGCTCAGGCCCTTTCGAATGGCCAGCCCGAACATGTTGACGACCTCTTCGGCATGGAGCCCGAACAGGTGTGCTCCCAGGATGCGCTCGGTGCCGTCCTCGATGAGGGTCTTGTAGCCGGTGTGGCCAAGCGCGACGCGCCGGGACGAGTACCAGCCGGACGTGTCGTCCTGGTGCACGGTGAACCGAAGGCCCCGAGCTCGTGCGGTGAACTCATCCAGACCCACCCGCGCCAAGGGAGGCGTCGTGAACACCACGCTCGGGATGCCGTCATAGTTCGGCGTGTGCGTGTTCCCCTCCAACAGATTGGTGGCCACAATGCCGCCCTGCATCCCGGCCACCGGCGTGAGGGGAAGGCTGCCGCTGGCCACGGCATCGCCGGCCGCGTAGACGGCTGGGTTGCTCACGCTCTGGAGGTACTCGTTGACCGCGATGCCACCCTTGCCGACACGCTCGACGCCTGCCGCATCGAGCGCCAGGTCGTCGACCTCGGGCACGCGTCCCGCGGCATGGACCACAAGATCGCAGACGATCTCGCCCTGCTCATTCCCGGATCGAGTGCGCACGACGAACTCGTCCCCCGCCCTCTCGACGGCCACAACCGTGGTGCGCACCTGCACGTCGACGCCGAGATCGCGCGTGGTCGCAAGGAGGTGACCCACAAGATCAGCATCGAAGCCCTCGAGCGGGCGGTCACCGCGATGCAAGATCTGCACCTCGGCACCGCTGTGCGCCGCGACGTGCCCGAACTCGAAGGCGATGTACCCGCCCCCGACGAAGGCAACCCGGCGGGGAAGCTCGTCCAACTCCAAGAACCCGGTACTCGTGAGGAGGTGCTCTTCTCCTGGAATGCCGAGAGGAGCATGCCGGGCCCCGGCGGCGATGACCACATGACGAGCATCGTGCGTCTCGCCATCCACCCGAAGGCTGGTCGGACCCACGAAGTGCGCACGCCCATTCACGCTCAGGATTCCGGCATCGCCAAAGCCTGCTTCGGTGGAGGTAGGGACATCGTCGATGAAGGTCCGTTTGAAGCGCATCATGTTGGACCAGGTCACCGTTGCAGCTGGAGCTGAGAGCCCCTTCCCCTGCATGCGCCGAGTCCAGTCGACAAGCTCGGAGATGCCGACGAGCACCTTCTTCGGGTCACACCCGCGCTGCGCACACGTGCCCCCGAAGGGGCGCGAGTCAACAATCGTGACGCTCCACCCCGCCTCGCGGCACGGGTAGGCGACGCTCTGGCCGGCCGATCCCGTACCCACCACGATGAGATCGACCGTCATGATCCGAATCCGGCCAAATGAGCGCGAGCGCCAGGTCGAAGACGGCTCCGTCGATCCAGCGTGGCACGTAGCACCCCCGATCGGCGGCTGGTAGGCGGCGCGAAGGTCGAAATGCGGTAAGACATTCGTCGTTCAGGGGCCACCATCTCGACTGTATACCCTTCACGAGCTGAGACGTAGGGCAGCGCAGCGCGGGGAGTGTGCATTCGCCACCGAACCCCGAACGGGCCTCTCCGAGCCACTCGATCGATGGCCCCACTCGCGTCCCTCAGGTAGATCGACGTGGACCTGCCCTCCGCCGCGACCCCAGCAACGCCTGAGGGCAGGAGGGTTTGCGGCGAGTGCGTGTCGTGATTGTCGACGGGGACCTGATGTCGAACCCGTGGCTCACGACCTGGCTGAGCACGCCGTGCTACCCCATCCTCCAGTGGGAGCCGTCGCGAAGGCGCTCTGGCACCTGCGAAGAACGAGGATCGGATCGGCGCAGTCATCAGCCTTCTCCGCTCTCGTCCACAACCCTCGCCCTGACCGTTGAGTAGGGCACTGCCCTACGCTGCGGTAGGGCTGAGTAGGGCACGGAGGCGCCTTTGAGACCGGCAACCCCGAAATCCCAGCGTACGGCCGATGTGGTGGCCGGAGCTCGTGCGTAGGGCAGGGTGATCAGGGGTGCTGTTCTGTGTTCTTCCGACGGGGTTATCCACAGGGTTTATCGACCTGATTATCGACCCGTAGTCGCTCGTATTCGAACTGCGCCGACATCAGGCTCCGCGGAACCGCCTCTGCTCTTCATGACAGGCTACTACCTCTCGGCTGCGACCATGATAGCCGACGAGCTGAATGCGGCAGGCCCCGAGCTGGTGAGGCGCACGACCCTCGTCTCCTGTGACCACGACCCGGTGCGCTCGATGGTCGGCGCCATGGTCAGGATGTTCTCCTCGGGCGTGGCGCCCGGTGACGTGGTGGCAGACTCGGGCTACTCCCATCGGGTCCCCAGCTCCTTCGCCCTCCCGCTTCGCCTTGCGGGCGCGAGCCTCGTGATGGACCTGCACCCCTCGGAGCAGGGGACCCAGGGCACCCACGAGGGGGCGATCTCGTGGAAGCGGAGCGCTCTACTGCCCCGCCACGCCCGAGGCGCTGTTCGACCTCTGGCCCCTTGCACGTGGGGTGAGCGCCGAGGAGACGGCCGCCCACGACCAGAAGATGGCCGAGCTCAGCCACAGGGAGTCGGCGAAGGTGACCGCGGTGTTGGCAGCCAAGCCCGGGGTGGCCACCTCCAGCCACTCCCGGCAGGCGTCGGCCACAGTGCGGGCGTCAGTCCCCCGACCGTGGCCCCCTACCCCACCTCCACGGCGAAGCGAGACAGTGCGGCCCGGGCCTCGGTGAGGTTGCGTGCGGCGACGGTCCTGGTCGCCTGGCGGCGCTTGCCCGACACGGGGTCTCGGCCTGCATCCACCCGCAAGAACCAGCGCCCTTTGCCCCGCTCCACCACGCTGCCCGGCATCAATCCTCCCCGGATCTGTGATCAACCTGTGATCAAAAGGATACCAGTCAGGCGTCTGGCGCCGCCGCCGACAGGCATAATCCAAGTCCAGAGCTGGTGGCAGAGGGGGGACTTTGCCGATAGCGACAGCGAGGCCGTCTTTCGATCTGGCAGCCTGAGCATCTGCCCGAGGCACGGCAGAGGGACGTACACAATACGTACACCTCATGGTACGCTTGTCGTCGTGAGCATTCCGGTGACGACGCGTCTGGATCAAGATTTGGTAGTGGCCCTCGACACCGCGGTGGGGGCGGGCTTGGCCCCGAACCGCTCATCGCTTGTCGCGGCAGCAGTGCGGGAGTGGCTCGCGAGCCACGGTGAGGAGGCGATTGTGGACTCCTACCGCCGTCGTTACGTCAGGCCGGACCCCCCTCACGAAGAGCTGATCCAACGGCTGGCCACCTACTCGGTTGCTGAGTGCCTGGCCAACGAGAGCTGATCGCCCGAGGCGATGTCTGGGACGCCGAGATCCCAGGAGTTGGCCGCCGTCCCGTGGTCGTAGCCACAAGGGGCACCGCCCTCCCCTTGGTGACGGCTGCCGTCTGCGTGCTCGTGACAACCAGCGTTCGTGGCCATGTAGCCGAGGTGCTCCTTGACGAGGAAGACGGTTTGGACCACGAGTCAGCAGCAAACTGCGACAGCATCTTCACCCTTCCAAAGACGGTCCTGGTTCGTCGGAGGGGTCGGTTGAGCCCGCCAAAGCGCGCCCAGTTTGATCGTGCCTTGAGCATCGCCCTCGGGCTCGCCTAGCCCTTCTGGCGCCTGGCCAACGGCGACCAAGCCGGTGGAATGAAGGGAGTGCCGAGCCTTCGTCGGCACCGAGAGACCATGCGAGATCACCGTGAACGGGTGCACGACTGCTCGAAGCGTCGGCGACCCGACCACGCTGCTGGCGGAGGCCGACACCATGGTCCGGTCCGCCAGCGCCGATTACTGCCGTGCCACCTGCGCATGCGCCCTTGCGCTCATGGTTGATGAGGTCACGCCCGCGCTTGCGGAGTAGCTCGCCAACGAGGACGCTGGCGTCCGCGACGAGGATCACTCGGGCATCGGCCGTCGCAGGTCGAATAGTTGCGCCAGCTCCTCTTCGGTCATGCCGGACTCTTCGAGCACCTTCTCGACTGTCGAGCCGAGCTGCGCCACGGCACGGCGGACCTCGTCGTCGTCTCGTTCGATGGGGATGTAGAACCCGATGACCTTGCCGTGCCGGTTGACGGCGATGGGGTCCGATCCGGACAGGTAGGTGCTCGCGTTGTTGCGGAAGTCCCGGACGCCGACGCTCTTGAGTTTGCCCATGTGTGGCTCCTTTGTGTACACAGTGTAGTTCCTTTCTGGGTGTGCCGTCACGTTCGCCGTCTCGTCTACGAGCGCAGGATTCCCTACGTGAAGGTGGGGCCTTTTGCGCTTCGACGCCGGTGAGATCGTCAGGTGGGTCGACTCCCACCGCTCGACCCCACAGGCTACGGGCGCCTCGTCAGGAACGAAGGTCGACCGCCAGGCCGCACCCCCGGGGCAGATCACCACGACCCGCGCCAATAGCTAATGGCCGTCCCTGAGCCGCGCGGCAGACAGCCACGGGCTTCATCAACCCCACCTACCGAGGCGTAGGGGTATGGGTCAAGCAGGAGAAGTACGAGACTCTTATTGACCCTGACGACTAGCCGCCGGCCATAAGGCCAGGACGAGATGGCGGGACGAGGCGAACTGGATCACTCCCGAGCAGGAGACTCACCCGCCCCTCGTATCGGCTGACCTTGCCACCCTTGTCGCGGGCCGGTTCGGGTCACGTTCACCCGGTTCACCGCGGGCCAGGTCATCGAACCGGGCCTATGCCTTACGAGGAATCCTCTTCTGCTCCCGGTGCAGGTCCCGGCTCCAAGGCTCTACCGACCCTCTCGGCACAACGGCGCCGGCCGGGTCCTCTACCGCTGCGAGATCAGAAGTACTCGGGCGCTGCCCGCTGACATGGCCGACCATCCGGCCACCCTCCACGTGAACAAGTCGGCGATCCTCGGCCGGCTCGATGCCTGGATCGAATCGTTCGCCGACCCAGCGTGGCTGGCCGAAAGCCAGACCACCGATCCGGTAGCCGCCGCCCGGCTGGTAGGGGTGCGATCACAGCTGTCCGACCTGGATCGCAAGGTAGCGAACCTCGTGCACGCCATCGAGGACGGCGGCGACCCAAAGCTCCTCATGAGCCAACTCGCCCAGCGAAGTGAATCGGCCTGGGTTTGACGGAGACTCGTCCGCTTCGATGTCTCAAGCCGCGTCGGCCTGAGGATTCTCATCGT
>JAVKSL010000137.1:0-5655 GCA_039583695.1 Acidimicrobiales bacterium
GGTCTCCGCTTCCTCGATCATGTTGTCGTCGCCGGTGATCGCTGGCATCGGATCACTGCGTGAGGTCCGCGAGTGCCTGGTTCAGCACGGATGCTCGCAACCCGTCGATGTACTGCCCTCGATGCTGTCGAAGCAGCCCAGTCGTGCGGACCATGTCCACAATGCCCGCAAGGCGGACCTGCTCAGGCAACGGGGGCACTGGGATCTCAAGATTGAGGAACGCTGCCTCCTTGAGGCGGTTCCGGCTCGTTGGCGTCCCGCCGGTGCTGCGGTCTTCCACGAGTCCCCAAATCGCCGGGTCGGTGAAGAGGGCGAGTAGGTAACGGACATCGAGGTTCGCGTGATCGACCTCGAACGTCGGAAACTCGCCTGACACGTGGCAGCCGTCAAGACCAGGCTCGACGACTGCGAACGATCCCTTCCACGCGAACAAGCGGTTGTATACGAAATCGCCCTGCTTCACCCGGTAAAGCTTGGCCGCAGCCACCTCGTCCCCCATTTTCTGCTCTCGGATGAAGAGGCCTTCGCCGTACCAGCGCACGCCCAGAAGGCGATACTCGGTGGACGTGTCCACGGATTCCTCACGCCGGGCTTGATGGACCAGTTCGCCAACCGATCGCCGCTCGGCGCTGGTGTTGAGCAGAGACGGAGGGATCGCACGGGCAAGCTTCGAGGAGGTCTCTCCGAGAGCATGAGCCCGATCCAGCCGGCCATCAAGAGCTCCAAGCCGCGCAGCAATGCTCCGCTGCGCCTCGATGTCGGGTAGCGGGACCTCGATCGCCAAGAGGGCCTCAGGGTGAACCCGCTCACGGCGTGCTCCCACCCCTTTGGACGTCCCTGCGAGTGCTTCCCAGAAGGTCGGCCATCTGCACAGGTAGCCCAGGTAGGTCGGATCTACCTCATCCGAAACGTACGAAAACGTTGGGAACTCCTGCGACAGAAAGTGTCCGTCAAAGCCGTCCGGAATCACTGCCACCGCGCCTTCGAATGCCTTCAGACGGCTGAGGACAAGACCTCCCGCATGGAGGCGGTTCAGTACGTGGTAGCTCGTGTCAGTTCCCGGCAGTGGTCCTCGTGCAAAGAGCCCGCGGCCGAAGCTATAGATGCCAGCAATGTCGTAGGAGCGCGAAGGCTCGACGGGCACTTGATCAAGGTCGAACGTCAGCACGTCCCCGAGCGGCCGGAGCGGGTAGCGGCTGTTCATCCCTTCGCCAGCTCCGACTCGATCTCGTGGAGAAGGCTGAGGATCTCCTCCTCCGTCTTGAGCAGCTCCGCCACTAGCTCCTGTGGGGGGCGGTGGGCCAGGTCGTCCGGGCGATTCGGATTGCGAAGGTCGAGATTGAACCCGTTGGCCTCGATGTCACCGATCGGCACGCGCCAGGCGTGCTCGGTCTCCTTTCGGGCCTTCCGGCCTCTTCCGCCCCACCACGCCTGGCAGTCGGCAAACTCCTCGAAGCGCAGCGGCTTCGTCTTGGTGTAGTTCTTCCGCCCCTCCGGCAAGGGCAGCTCGTAGTACCAGATGTCCTTGGTCCGGCCGGTCTTCTCGAAGAAGAGCAGGTTGGCCGGGATGCTGGTGTACGGAGCGAACACTCCGGGTGGGAGCCGGACGATCGTGTGCAGGTTGCAGTCGGCCAGGAGACGCTCTTTGATGCGTGCGCCGACCCCGTCTCCGAAGAGCACGCCGTTCGGCACGACGATCCCGCACCTGCCGCCCGGTCGGAGGATGCGCTGGACCAGCTGGAGGAAGAGCCATGCCGTCTCCCCCGTGCGGGTGGCTTCCGGGAAGTTCGCCTGAATCCCCTTCTCCTCCTCCCCGCCGAACGGCGGGTTGGTCAGCACCACGTCGACTCGGTCGGCATTGCGGATGTCGGTCACCGGTCGAGCAAGCGCGTTGTCGCGGACGATGTGGGGTTGCTGGACTTCGTGGAGCAGGAGGTTCATCATGCCGAGCAGGTACGGGAGCGGCTTCTTCTCGACTCCACGGGTGTCGCCGTCGAGGGCGCGCAGTTCCTCGACGCTGCGAACGTCGGGCTGCATGTGCCCTAGCGCCTCGACGAGGAAGCCCCCGGTCCCGCAGGCCGGGTCGAGCACCGTCTCGCCGAGGTGCGGATCGACCTGCTGCACCATGAACCGGATGACGGGCCTCGGCGTGTAGAACTCGCCGGAGTCACCGGCGGCGTCGCGCATCTCACGAAGCATCGACTCGTAGAGATGGGCCATCGTGTGGATGTCGTCGCTCGAGGTGAAGTTGACCTCATTCACCTTGTTGACGACATCTCGGAGCAGGTAGCCCGAGAGCATCCGGTTGTGGGTCTCCTTGAACACCGCGGCGATCACGTCCCGGGGGTCGTCCTGACCAACGCCCTGCAGCTCACGGAAGTACGGCAAGAGGTCGTCGTTCACGAACTCCAGCAGGTCCTCGCCGGTGCGTCCGTTCACCGAGTCGGCCGCCCAATCACGCCACCGGTACGGAGCCTCGATCGCGGGACGGAACTTTCGATCGGTCACCTCGCGGCGCTCCTCCAGCCCGTCGTAGGCGCGGAGGAACAGGAGCCATGCCAGCTGCGGGATGCGGTCGAGATCCCCGTTCAGCCCGGCGTCCTTGCGCATGGTGTCGCGCGCCGCTTTGATGACGGACGAGAGCTTCGCCTGCGGACTGGTGGGGGCGGCCTTGGAGCGCTTGGGCATGGAGAACTATTCCTGTCTCGATAGGGTCTGGCGCCAGAAGGCACGCAGAAGCTGCATGGCATCGTCAAGGGTGGCGGCGCTGACGTCGAGCTCGTCTGCCAGCTCCCGGTAACGGGCGGACCAATCGGCCGGCGGGTCTGGCAGCTCCCCCGGCACGGGATGGCTCGTACGGGTCTCGAACAGGTGCACGACGGTGTCGTGGAGCTGTGCATTGGGTTCGAGCCCGTCGTCGATGAGCAGGACAAGGTCCACCAAGTCCCTCACCCGCGTGCTCGGCCTGGACGCGTATATCCGGGTCAGGGCGTGCAGCTTCTCGGCGAAGTGCTGGGAGCGATCGACGACCTCTATCTCGCACGGCCCGATACCGGCGAAAGCAAGCGCTCCGGGGAGACGAAGCCGTTCGGTTCCGCTGATCTCGACCTCACGAACGACGAGGTCGACCCGGACGGCCGCGAACTGCCTGCCGGCGAGCGTCGCGTCCACCGGGAACCGCCAACCCGGCCGGCCGGCTTCATCCGCCTGCAGGTCGCGTGCGTCGCCGACCGTGAAGCGGAAGCGGTCGTGGTCGACGTCGGCGGCGAGGGGCCTGCCCAGCGCGGCCCGGGCTTCGGCGCCGGTGGTCAGCGGATGCCTGGCGGCGAGGTCCATGTCGCGGGTGCTCCGGGCCCGGTCGTGCCAGCGGACCTCTAGCGCCATCCCGCCTTTAAGGATCCAGCAACCCGGCTCGGCTGCTTCGAGTCGGGCCAGCATTCGTTCGAACACCACTCGACGGCGGAGCCGGTTGAGGTCCACCCCTGCATCCCGGGACCTGGCGGCCAGCCGTGCTTCGAGCGCCGCTCGGAACGCTCCGTCAGTCGCGTACGTCATGCGGCCGTCGCCATCTGGAGCGCCTGATGGAGGCGGATCGCGGCGCGGGGGCCTAGCTCTCGTGCCCGGCTGATGATCGTTTGCTCCAGTGTGGGATCCTTGGCGCGGGCGTCGGCTAGTGCACTGGCGACCTGGTCGAGGTCAAGGTGGGATGCCGCCACGTCGAGAATCGTCCGCAGAGGGCTCGTCAGCCGGAACCCCTCGTGCTCCCATACGTCATGCTCGTCTACGGCACCCCGATGCAGGACCACACCGGCTGCGGTCGAGCGGAAGTTGGCCGGCACAGTGAGGTGGACGGCGGACGGATTGGCCTCTCCCAGCTGGTGGACGGCCAGCGCCGTCTCGTGGGACACGACGGCTCGTCCACGAGCCCACAGCGACCACCGGACCAGGTCGTCGTGCACTCCAACCGGCCACTCGGGCAGCCGGAAGAGGCCCCGGTCGACCCGGATCCAGTTGCCCCGGTCGACATGGAACTTCTGAGCCTGGTAGGAGTACCCGACACCCACTGCCTGCGCCGCGCTGAAATAACCCGACTGGGTCGCAGCCAGGGCAGCCAGATGGCGTCGGAGATCCTGGCGGTCGACTCGCACCCCATGATCCTACATCGAAACTTTAGTTTCGCGTAGCTACGAGGCGTACAGCAGCTCTTCGAGGCGCTCCACGGCATCCTGGAAACCATGAACCCCGCCGAACTGGGCGGCGATCTCGGTGGGGCTTCCGTGCCGGTCCAGGGGTGGAACCTCGAGAACTCTCAGATCGTCGAGCTGGGAGATGCCGTGGTCGGCGTACTTGTCGAGCAGGTCGGCGAGGACAGCCCGGGCCTCCGGCGAGAAAGACCCCAAGAAGGCAACCTGCCGGCTACGGACGCGCCCGGCTCGCTCTCGCCGGGTGATGGCGTCCCCGTTCCACGCGACGTGGACGAGCAAGTCGAGAGGGTCGAGGTCGCCGAGTCCGAGCCTCTCGGCTGCTTCTGCGAGGTCGATGCCCCGAGTGAGCAACGCATCGGTGACTTCCGTTCGCCCGGGCGGGGTATGCCAGGCCGCTCGGAGATCGTTGGGGCTCGGGTAGATCCGCCGGACGGTCTCGGCGAGGTAGTCGCTGTACTCGGCGAGTCGCAAGCGCCCGGTGGTGGGATCGGGGAGGTAGATCCCCTCGACGACGACATAGGCAATGCCGTCGTCGATGTAGAACTTGCGGACCGCGACGTCCTCGACATTGTCCGGGTCGGCTTCGTCCGAGCCGGTGACTTCGTCGCCGTAGGCGGGCTCGGGCTCGGCGACCTCCGGCTCGCTCACGATCCCGCCTTCGTCGTCGATCTCCTCGGTGACCGGTGGCGCTTCGGGGGGGCCGTCGAACTCCGGGTCCTCGAACAGCGCCGTGGCCCCGGAGTAGTCGATGATCTCGAAGGTGAGCTTGTCGTCGTCCGGGTAGAGCCGCGTCCCCCGCCCGATGATCTGCTTGAAGTCCACCATGGAGCCGATCGGCTTGAAGAGCACGATGTTGCGCACGGTGGGCAGGTCCACGCCCGTTGACAGCAGCTGGGAGGTCGTGGCGATGACCGGCGTCTCACGCTCCGGGTCGGCAAAGTCGCCCAGGTGCTGGCGGCCCACGTCGCCTTCGTCGGAGACGATCCGCACCGCGTAGTTCGGGTACTGGCGGGCAAGGTCCGCGTTGGCGTTGTTGAGCGACTGGCGCATCTGGTCCGCGTGCTCGGAGTCCACACAGAACACCACGGTCTTCGCCATGCGGTCGGTGCGCCGGAGGTAGTCGCTCAGGTGCCGCGCCGCCTGGTCGGTCCGCACCAGCAACGACACCACGCGCTCGAAGTGCGTGGTTTCGTACACGCCTTCGGGGATCTCACGGCCGAAGCGATCGAGTTGGCCCGGCGACGGTGACCAGCCCTCGGCATCCGGGCTGAGCACGACACGTCGCACGCGGTAGGGCGCGAGGAACCCGTCGTCGATGCCCTGCGCGAGCGAGTACGTATAGACCGGGTCGCCGAAGTAGCCGTAGGTGTCACGGTGGGGTTCCCCCCGTCAGCCGGACACATGACTATGCGGCCCTTCGGTTGTTCCAGGCTTCCTCGAACTCCTCGGG
>JAVKSL010000138.1:0-5403 GCA_039583695.1 Acidimicrobiales bacterium
GCGCGGGGTACTCCCTGGACGCGGGCGCGGCCTTGGTGGTGGAGCTGGACGGGCCGGCAGAGGAGGTGGCGTGCTGTTTCGACGCGGTGCGCACGAGGTGTGCGGAGGCGGGAGCTACCAAGGTCCGCATCGCCGCAGATGTGGCTGAGAGGGCCCTTGTGTGGAAGGGAAGAAAGGCTGCTTTTGCGGCAATGGGGCGCATCTCCCCCGGCTATTACATCCAGGACGGGGTGATCCCCCGGACCATGCTCGGCCCGGTCCTGGCCCGCATCGCCCAGCTCTCGGCCGCAGCTGGGCTGCGAGTGGCCAACGTCTTTCACGCCGGGGATGGCAACCTTCACCCGCTGGTGCTCTACGATCCCGCCGTGGACGGCGAGCCGGAGCGGGCGGAGTCGCTCGCCACCGCCATGGTGAAGCTGTGTGTGGAGGTGGGGGGATCCATAACCGGCGAGCATGGGGTGGGCGTGGACAAGGCCTGCTCGATGCCGGCCATGTTCAGCGAGTCGGACCTGGCGGTGATGGCCCGGGTGCGCGGGGCCTTCGACCCGGCCGGCATCTGCAACCCGGGAAAGGTGCTGCCCACCCCCCGGCTGTGCGGCGAAGTCCCCGGCCCGTACCGGGTGCACCCTGCGGAGGTGGCCGGGTTGGCGGAGCGCTGGTGAGCGGGGCCACGCCCGAGGTGGTGACGCCCACCACCGTCGCCGAAGCAGCCTGCGCGATGGGGGATGCGGCTGCATCCGGGCAGGTGGTGGCGCTGGCCGGGACGGGCACCAAGGCCGACTGGGGGGCGCCGGTTGCACCGGCGCCCGACCTCGTGGTATCGAGCCTGGGCCTGGACCGCCTGGTGGCTCACAATCACGGCGACCTGACGGCCGTGGTCGGGGCGGGCATGCCGGCCTCCCGGCTCCAGGAGCACCTGGCAGCCGCTGGCCAGTGGCTGGCGCTGGACTCCGCCTCGGTGGCCGAGGGCGCGACGGTCGGCGGGCTGGTGGCCTCGGGGGACGCCGGGCCGGCCCGGCACCGCTACGGGACCATGCGGGACGCTGTCATCGGGTTGACGGTGGTGCTGGCCGACGGTGTGGTGGCGCATTCCGGCGGTCAGGTGATCAAGAACGTGGCCGGCTACGACCTGGCGAAGCTCTTTTGCTGCTCCCTGGGCACGCTGGGCCTGGTGAGCGAGGTGTCGCTCCGCCTGCAACCGCTTCCTGCAGCGAGCGCCACCGTTCGGGTGGAGTGCAGCGCCCCGGCCGCCACCAGGTTCGTTCTGGCGCTGTTGGCCGCTCCGGTTGTGGCATCTGCGCTCGACTGGTCACCCGCGGCTACCTGGGTGAGGCTAGAGGGTACCCTTGCCGGGGTGAAGGCCCAGGCGTCGAGCGTGCTCTGCCTGGCAGCCGGGTCCGGCTTGCCCGCCGAGGTGCTGGAGGGGGCCGATGAGGCCGCGGCCTGGTCCGAGCTTCGCACCGGCTCTGCGGGGCTGCCGGGCGAGGTGGTGGCACGAGCCGCCACCCTGCCCAGCCACCTTGGAGCGGTGGCCGAGGCCCTGGCGGTGGCTGCGGCGGGTGCTGGCGTGGAGGCCACGCTCACCAGCCACGCCGGGGTGGGCCTGCACACGGCCAGGCTGCGGGGAAGCGGAGTCGAGGCATCGGCCCGCGTCGTTCGGGAGTGGCGCGATGCGGTCGCGGCGATCGGGGGCACGGTCGTGGTGCGCAGGAGGGTTCCGGGGCTGGACGGTCTGGTGGGCCTGTGGGGCCCGGCGCCGTCCTCGGTGGGAGTCATGCGCCGGGTGAAGGCGGCCCTGGACCCCGCAGGCCGGCTCGCGCCCGGAAGGTTCGCGCCGTGGTTCTGAGGCTCGGCAGCAACACTGGCGGGCGCTCGGGCCGGGCCGCCGGCTCGGACGGGGCCTCTGGCGGGTTCGACCGCCATCACCCTCCTTCGGCCCAGCGCCTGGCCGACTGCGTGCATTGCGGATTCTGCCTGGCGGCGTGCCCCACCTACGCCCTATGGGGCGAGGAGATGGACTCCCCCCGGGGCCGGATCTTGCTCATGGCCTCGGTCCTGGAGGGCAAAGCTCCCCTCGGAGACAGCTTCGTCAAGCATATCGACGCCTGCCTGGGGTGCATGGCGTGCGTTCCTGCCTGCCCGTCGGGGGTCCGCTACGACGGGCTCATCGAGGCTACGAGGGCACAGGTCGAAAGGAACCACCGTCGCAATTTCTCTGAGAGGCTGTGGCGCGCGGCGATATTGGCCCTGTTCCCCCACCCAGGGCGGGTCCGGATGGCGGCTGTTGCAGCCTGGGTGTACCAGAGCCTGGGGTTGGACAGCTTTGTCCGGCGGTCGGGCCTGGCCGACCGGCTGCCGCCCCGGCTGGCCACGCTGGTGTCCCTGGTGCCTGAGGTACGGCTGGGGAGCCTGCTTCGCCGGCTGCCCTCGGTGGTCCCGCCTTCGGGCCAACAGCGGCTGCGGGTGGGGCTGGTATCGGGGTGCGTGCAGGCAGCGTTCTTCGGCGAGGTGAACGCGGCAACGGCCCGGGTGCTGGCTGCGGAGGGCTGCTCGGTGGCGATCCCCCGGGCCCAGGGTTGCTGCGGGGCGCTGATGGTGCACGCCGGGCGGGAGCCGGACGCTCTGGAGCAGGCCCGGGCGCTGATCGAGCGCTTCTCGACGGTCGAGCTGGACGTGATCGCGGTCAACGCCGCGGGCTGCGGCTCGACGCTCAAGGACTACGGTCGGCTTTTGGCGGACGACCCTGCCTGGGCTGCACGGGCGGCGGACTTTGCCAGCAAGGTGCGCGACGTGAGCGAGGTGCTCGCCTCCCTGGATCCCCGGGCGCCCCGCCATCCCATACCCGCCAGGGTCGCCTACCACGACGCCTGCCACCTGGCCCAGGCGCAGGGTGTGCGCTCGGAGCCCCGGGCCATCCTGGCCGCCATCCCCGGTCTCGAGGTCGTCGAGTTGGACGACGACATGTGCTGCGGCTCTGCTGGGGTCTACAACCTCATCCAGCCCGAGCCGGCCGCCGAGCTGGGCCGGCGCAAGGCCGCCACGCTGCGGGCCGCAGGTGTGGACGCCCTGGCCACCGCCAACCCCGGCTGCCTGCTGCAGCTAAGACGACACGTCGGGGGGGACCTGCAGATGTTCCACCCAGTCGAGTTGGTCGATGCCTCCATCAGGGGCCGCAACCCGCTGGGTCGGCACTAAAGCTGGAGCGATCGCGGTTAGATACCGAAAAGGTGGCCTAGCGCGATCGCTTTGGTCGGTACTGTCACCAACAGCGCCCCCGTAGCTCAGAGGATAGAGCATCGGTTTCCTAAACCGTGTGTCGTGCGTTCGAGTCGCACCGGGGGCACCAGGATAAAGTAGCCCTTTAGCTGCTGCTTTGAGAGGAACAGGTCCCCTCGAACGGGTCTTACGGAGCGTTGGCGCCACTTCATACCCCTGCTCCGGGACCACCGTGAGACGGAGTCCGGGACCACCGCGGGACGACAGGCTCCGGGAATTGAGGTCCCGACCCACGCGATCGCGGATGGCCGGTACGGTGGGACCGCTTTGTTGCTCGCGGAGACATTGGCCGCTGGGGTGGCCTATGGCCAGTTATGGTTCGGCACAACCGCCAACGTCGGCGCGTTGTCGACCAAGCGGCCGAAGACTTGGGTGTCCTTGTCGGGGTCGCAGACCCCGACAAAACCCGAGCCGGCGGCTACCCGATCCACGCCAGCCTCGTCCTGTTGCGGACCGAACAGCACCATTATGGCCCCCAGACCAGGATGATCTGTGGCTGCACCTTGACCGATGGGTGCCGTAGCTTACCCCTATGACCGAGCTGTGGGTCTCCCGGCGGTTCTCACACCGCCCCAGTTTGCGCCGGGACCCGGACATGCCGATGCCCGTGCTCGTCTAGCACAGGACCCACGCCTGGGACAGGGTCGGCGTCTATCCCCGCCAGTGCAAAATCGTCGAGCTTCACCGCCCGGATCCCAAATGGCGCCAGTACGGCCTGGGGGAAGTCTCGGACATTGCCGGTCACGATGGTGGTGGCCCCGCACTCGATCGCCGCAGCCACGACGTGACGGTCGTCGGGATCAGGGAACTCTTCAAGGAGGGGCAGCCACGGCTCGTATCGCGATACCGTCCCCCCCCCCCGAACCAGATCAGTCGCCTCCTTTGACCCACTTTCCGGGCACCAACCAAATAGGCCTTTGCATCGTACGTACAGGGTGAGTACACTGGCAAGGGTGAGTTCTCTGGAACACAAGAGTCGGGGACGGATCAACCTGCGGGTCGACCCCGACCAAGAAGCCCGTCTGCGTGCCGCGGCCGAGGTTAACGGAGAGTCCCTCACCGGGTTCATGCTGGCCGCCGCAACCGAACGAGCCGACCAGGTTCTCGAACGAGCCGGTCATATAGCTGTTAGCGCTGCGACGTTCGATCGCTTCGTGGCCGCCCTCGAGGGCCCCGTCGAGTCGATGCCCACCCTGAGCCGCTACGCCAAACAGCCCAGCCCGATCCCGCCTCTGTGAACGGTGGCGAGCTTCGTCCCGTCGAACTGCTCTCCCCTGCCCACAAGCTCCAAAGCTTCGATTCCGGTGCCGCCGAGCTCGACCGCTGGCTATCGAACTCGGCACACACAGCGGCGGCAGCCGGCACCGCCGCCACCTACATACTGTGCCGGGGTGAACGGGTCGTCGGCTACTACGCGCTGGCCATGAGCGCCATCGTGCACGACGAGGCGCCGTCTCGGCTGCGAAGAGGGATGCCCGACCCGGTTCCTGTCGTTCTGCTGGCGCGTCTGGCGATCGACCGCAGCGAGCAAGGCCACCACCTCGCCGGGCACCTCTTGGTCGACGCCCTGCGCCGATGCGTGAGAGGCGGACGCCAATTCGGTGCCCGCGCTGTCGTCGTCGACGCCATCGACGAACGGGCAGCCCGGTCCTACCGCCACTTCGATTTCCACGACCTCGACCCACGAAGACTCTGGCGCCGCCTCAACGACATCGCCGCCGCCCTCGGCGAATGAGTCAATGGTGCCATGAATATCGCGCACCAAACCGGCGATCTGTGACAGGCGGGTGCTCGAGGATCTGGGATGCGATACCTCGATCTTTTGGGGAAGTCCGCTTTATCTGCTGCTGGGCAGGTTACGCGGATCAGTTTGCGGATCAGCCGCTGGCGACGAAGGCAACGACAACGTACGCGCCGTGTCTGTCGAGGTCTTGGCGTCCCCGGTCGTAGACGGTCGTGGTCCTGGGATCTGCGTGTCGGGCTGCGACTTGAACTTCCCGGGGTGGCACCCCGGCGTCCAGAGCGGCCATGATGAACGCGGCGCGCAGCATGTGTGGGTGGGGGGACAAGCTCACTTGCCCCACCCCCTCTGGAGATCGCTGCCCGGCGATCGATCCTGGGCGGCTG
>JAVKSL010000139.1:0-5295 GCA_039583695.1 Acidimicrobiales bacterium
TCACCGTCGCCAAGACCGTTCGCAAGCGTCTCGAAGGCATTCTCGCCGCGGTTCGCCTCGGGATCAACAATGGGCGCGCCGAAGGCCTGAACCGCCGGGTGCGCTTGATCGTCAATCGGGCCTACGGGTTCCACTCGGCCGAAGCCGCAATCGGGCTCGTCATGTTGAGCCTGGGCCCGATCACTCACGTCCTGCCTCATGAGCGTACACCTGTTCCCACTGGTTGACCCACATCTATGCCGGGAGGCCCCTGTTTTGGAAGTCGGGCATGTTCAACGCAAGCTACGGCCTGCTCAACTGGGTTCTGTCGCCGTTCGGTATCAACCACGTCTCCTGGCTGAGCAGATACCCCATGCTATCGCTCATCATCGAGCTGACCTGGCAGTGGACACCCTTCATGATGCTGATCGTGCTTGCCGGCCTCCAGAGCCAGCCGGGCGACATGCTCGAGGCCGCGCGCGTCGACGGGGCCGGGTGGTGGTCCACGTTCCGGGAGCTCACCCTGCCCCACCTCCGCCCCTACATCGAGCTCGGCGTGCTCCTGGGAGCCATCTACGTGGTCAACACTTTCGGTGATGTGGACACCATGACCCAGGGCGGCCCGGCAACCGCGACCACCAACATCCCCTATTTCCTGTACGAGCAGGCGTTCCACGCCTACAACATCGGCCTAGCGTCGGCGATGGGCGTCATCGTCGTTATCCTCACGATCGTAGTCGCCTCCTTTGCTCTGCGCCTCCTCTTCTCCGTGTTCCGAATGGAGGATGCGAAATGACCGCCCGGATAAAGCGGCATTCTGACCGCGGTCGCATGCGCTCACGACTGTGCTGGACGATCGTCGCCTGGGTGGTTGCTATCGTATTCTTCTTCCCTGTGCTGTGGATGGTGGTCACCGCGTTCAAGCCTGAGCCTTCGGCGTACACATACCCGCCAACGTTCTCGTTCCATCCGACGCTCTCCGAGTTCCGCCAGGTCTTCAGCCGGGGTGTCGGCACATTCCTGCAGAACTCGGCAATCGCTACGGTCGGGTCGACCGTCATCGCCGTGGGGTTGGCGGCCCCGGCGGCGTACGCCTTGTCGATCCGGTCCGTCCGCAAATGGCGCGATGGGATGTTCTTCTTCATCTCCACCAAGATGCTGCCGATAGTGGCCGCTATCGTGCCACTATACGTGCTAGCAAGGGATCTCCACCTTGTCGACAATATCTGGGTCCTGATCCTTCTGTTCGGCGCCATGAACATCCCAATCTCGGTATGGATGATGCGCTCGTTCTTCCTCGAGGTGCCCACCGATATGCTCGAGGCCTCACGGGTCGACGGTGCCCCGCTGCGCCGTGAGCTGCTCGAGATAATGCTGCCGGTCGTCGCTCCCGGGGTGGCGGCCACGGCGCTGATCTGCGTCATCTTCTCCTGGAACGAATACTTCTTGGCTCTCAACCTAACGGCGACAAGCGCGGCGACCGTCCCAGTTTTCCTCCAAGGGTTCATCACGAGCGAAGGTTTGTACTATGCCAAGCTGGCGGCAGCGGCCACCCTTGCCTCTCTCCCGGTGATCGCGGTCGGTTGGATCGCGCAACGACAGCTGGTGCGTGGGCTATCGATGGGCGCCATCAAGTGACAATCGAGGTCTCCGAGAGCGCCGGAATCCTCGGACGGACGAGTCAAGGAGGCAGCCGTGGCTGAAGTCGATCTGCAGGGTGTCAGCCGATACTACCCAGGGTCCAAGACTGCCGCAGTCCAAACGCTGGACCTGCACGTCAACGACGGCGAGTTCATGGTACTTGTCGGGCCCTCGGGATCGGGCAAGACCACGGCGTTGCGGATGCTCGCTGGCTTGGAGCCAGTCAGCGAGGGCGTGGTCCGCATCGGTGGCCGCGAGGTCACCCATCTGAGCCCGCAGGACCGCGACATCGCCATGGTGTTCCAGAACTACGCTCTATACCCGCAAAAGACAGTGCGGGAAAACATAGACTTCCCTCTGCGCATGCACAAGGTGGGCAAGGAGGAGCGGGACCGCCGCATCGCCGACGTAGCGAAGCTCCTCGGTCTCGAGGAGCTTCTCGACCGCAAACCCAAGGCACTCTCCGGTGGCCAGCGCCAGCGGGTGGCGATGGGACGGGCCATCGTGCGTGAGCCACAGACCTTCCTGATGGACGAGCCGCTGTCCAACCTCGACGCCAAGCTGCGGGTGCAGACCCGCGTCCAGATCGCTGCCCTCCAAAAGCGCTTGGAGGTCACCACCGTCTACGTCACCCACGACCAGATAGAGGCAATGACCATGGGGGACCGTGTGGCGGTGCTCCGAGATGGTCAGCTGCAGCAGTGCGCCAGCCCCCGGGCACTGTACGAGTCGCCGAGCAACGTCTTCGTCGCCGGCTTCATTGGCTCGCCGGGGATGAACCTGCGGGAGGTGGCGGTCCTCGACGGTGAGCGAGTGTTGCTCGGCAAGCGCTCCCTGCCGTTGCCGGCCCGGCTGAGGACCCCGTTCTCCCAGGTGCAGGGGGACCATCTCACCATCGGGATCCGCCCCGAGCACTTCAAGTTGGTGGCCCAGGACAGCGACCTGTACGGCGAGGTGGCCCTGGTTGAGGAACTCGGCGCCGACGCCCTCCTCCACGTCTCGGTCGAGGGTCTCGACGACCCGCTGGTGGTGCGAACCGACGGTCGACGTCCGGCAAAGGTAGGCGAGACGCTCCACTTGACCGTCCTAGACGACGATATCTTTGGGTTCCACCCTGTGTCGGGTGCCCGCATGTAGGCAGCCGTCGGCGCTCCGTCTCGGTGCCTGGTTGCCGGTGGATATGATCCGTAGGCATGCCGCTGGTGGCTGGCGCCGACTGCTCTACCCAGGCGACCAAGGTCCTTGTCGTCGACACCGACGACGGTCGCATCGTCTCATCGGGCACAGCGCGCCACGAGGTGGTGCAGGTATCGAGAGGCGCGAGTGAGACGCATCCGGTCGTCTGGGAGCGGGCGCTGGCCGATGCGCTGGCCCAGACAGGCCGGGCGGCCGACGTTGTCGCTCTATCGGTGGCTGCCCAGCAGCACGGGCTGGTCGTCGTTGACAGGAGCGGCACGCCCCTGCGCCCAGCCGTGTTGTGGAACGACACTCGCAGCGCCGGGGACGCCCGGGCCATCGTGGCCGCCCTCGGGGGACCGGAGGCGACAGCGCTCCTCACAGGGTCGGTCCTGTCGGCGTCGTTCACGGTGACCACTTGGGCCTGGTTGCGGCGCAATGAGCCTGAGGTTGCCCGCGCCGCTCGCGGGGTCCATCTGCCCCACGACCACCTCATCGCCGCCTTGACCGGCAGAGCCTGCACCGACCGCAGCGACGTGTCCGGAACCGGGTGGTGGAACCCGGGATCAGAGACATATGAGCACGCAGTACTCTCGCTCGACATCGTCGACCTCGACCCGGGGATGCTGGCTCCGGTGCTCGGTCCCCACGACGTGGCGGGAGAGGTGCCCCGCAGCAGAGGCGAGAGCTACGGGCTGCGCCAGGGAACCGTCGTGGGCTGCGGAGCCGGGGACAACGCGGCCGCCGCCCTGGCAATGTCCCTGTGCCCAGGCGAGGCCGCCCTGTCACTCGGGACGTCGGCGACGGTGTACACCATCGCCAACCTCCCGAGCAAGGACGCGACGGGGATCGTATCGGGATTCGCTTCCGCCGACGGGCGCTTCCTGCCGCTTGCCTGCACGCTCAACGCCACCCTCGCCGTCGACCGAGTCAGCGAGTGGTTGAACCTAGACCGCGAGGAGGTCGAACCATCCGGCGGGGTCGTGTGCCTGCCATGGTTGGACGGGGAGCGCACGCCCAACGTGCCGGCCGCCACCGGCACCATGCGAGGACTACGGCGCACGACCAGCCGGGGGGCGATCCTTCAGGCGGCCTATGAGGGGGTTGTGGCGACCGTTCTCGACGCCACCGGGGCCCTCGAGCGCTGGGCGCCCCAGGATCCGACGGCACCGCTGCTCCTGCTCGGCGGCGGAGCCCGAGGTCCGGTGTGGCGTGAGACGGTCCGTCGCCTGTCGGGTCGGCCGGTACTGCTGCCAGGGCTTCTAGAGCCGGTTGCCTACGGGGCAGCGGTCCAAGCCGGGGCCGCCGTGACCGGCAGAGCCGTGGGCGAGCTGGCCCGCGACTGGGGGGGACGCAAGGGAAAGCTGCTCGATGCCGAACCGCGAGACGACGCCGTGCTGGGCGAGATAGCGGACTGGCGGGCAACGGTGCTCGCCAGTCTGGACACCCCCAACGCCGCTAGCGGCGCTGTTGGAGGCCCTGAACGGGGCCCGCCGGGTCAGCTCGTTGATGAGGAGGGCGCTGCCAGTGTTCCCGGTGGCGCCGGTGACCAATAGGGGCGGCTGTGGCTGCATCGTGTCCTCCTTGGGAGACGTTGGACTGGGTGGTCGGTGCGTCGGCGGCGAGTTGTAACCGATCCCCTCAGGGCTCCTTCAGCAGTGCGGGGGCGAGGCGTTGCCCCTCACCCACGCAGACGGCGCTGCGAAGCTCACTGTCGCGGTCGTCGACCTTGCGCACCAGGCGAGTCTCGCGCCGCTCCGCGCCGGGTGTCTTGCGGAGCTGCCCCGTGACTCCCCCGGATCTGCCCATGCTTCTGGCCATGGATGAGCTGCCTCTTGCCGACGCACGGAACCGGCTCTCGGAGCTGGTTGTCGAGGTCGACAAGACCCACGCGCGGGTCACCATCACCAAGCACGGGCGCCCAGCCGCAGTGCTCGTCTCACCTGAGGACCTCGCCTCGCCGGAGGAGACCGTGGACGTCCTTTCGGACCCAGAGGCCTTGGCTGGCATACGCGAGGCGGGAGCAGAGTATGCCCGTGGGGACTCCACCACCGGCGAGGAGATGCGCCGCCTGATTGAGGAGCGCCGGCGCCGCAAGAGCGGCGCTGCGTGAGTGGCCGCTACGAGCTGCTTCTGTCCGGTGCCGCTCGGCGCGCCCTTGAACGAGAGTTGCCGGTGGCGATCGCCCTCGCGGTGTGGGAGGTCTGCGACGGGCCGCTCCGTGAGAACCCACGTCGGGTTGGCAAGCCGCTCGGTCGTGAGCTGACCGGGTACTTCGCGGCGTCGCTCCAACGGGTCGCCGACCCGGCGAGGCGCCTCGATCAGCGGACCGAGCATGAACTCAACGAGGCACTGGCACATCCGATGGCTGACCGGGGCGGACCACCTCGCTAGACCGAAGTTACGTGCCCTCAGCCCCCGAACGTACCCCACCAGCAGCATTGATGGGTGATTTGAGTCGGAGAATGTAGCCAAGATACACTGGACTATGTACCTGAA
>JAVKSL010000140.1:0-5194 GCA_039583695.1 Acidimicrobiales bacterium
GAATTTCACCTCCGAAACTACGTATCTGGCACTTCATGTCATTTGAAACGCGCGAACGTTCCTGGCCGCGGCACTAGCCGGCCAGCAGGGAAGTTCCCCAACTATGGCCCATGCTCGTGCCTATCGAGACCGGCTTGGTCAGGAGCAATGGAGCCTCAGCCGCCGTCCCTGTCAGTGTCTACGTAGCGCTCGCAGCGCGGGCACCACCCGACCGGGTGCTCGTCCCCATTTTCGGCCGGATGGACAAGGCTGCCGCACTGGCGGCACCGGTATATGGCAGGCGACTTAGAGGTCACGGTGCGGCCAACGTGGCGGATGTGGGGAAGGCGAGGACAAGGTTTTACTCTCTGGGCGGCTTTGGCGAGGCGGGAAGTCGATAGCTGGCCCAGGTGTGGTGCGGCCAGCCGACCTCTTCGCCCCCATTGACGCCATGATGCTAGTCCCACGTGAACCCGTTTCGCTAGACGAGCGTACGTCTGAGGCGTTAGCCGCCAAGTCGACAAACGCCCTATGACATCCGGCCATGTTCGGCCTAACCTGTCGGATGTGGCCACAAACGGCCCCCTCCGTAACTTGTGCTGGCGGCCCTACGTCCTTCCCGCGCTGCCGATTGCGGTGGCGCAGGTGGTGTGGACCCACTTCGCCAGCCCACATCAACACAGTGCGCTGGCTGTTGCTCTCCTGGTACTCGGTCCTGCGGCACTCGCCTTGCGCCGGCGGTACCCGCTAGCCGTGCTCGGCGCCGTCTTTGCCGACACTTTGACCTACTCGCTGCTCGGCTACGCGCAGGGGCCGGTGTGGCTGGCGTTGATCGCGGCATTCTTTGCCGCGTCAAGCCAGGGTCACCGATGGGTGGCCTGGGCAAGCCTGGTCTTCGGCTACGTGGTCTTCATGTGGTTGGTGCCCCTTGCTGACCAGGGCCCACTGCCCTCCCTCCCCGTCGCGCTGGGCGTTGCCGCCTGGATGGCGGCCCTGGGAGCAGTCGCCGAGCTCATAGCGCTCCGCCGGCACGAGCGCGCGAGGCGGCTCGCCGGCGGCACGAAGAGGACCGGCGCCGGGCGAGTGAGGAGCGCCTCCGCATCGCCCGAGAGCTCCACGACGTGCTGGCTCATAACATCTCGCTGATCAACGTCCAAGCCGGCGTCGGCTTGGACCTAATGAGCGAGCGACCCGAGCAGGCGCGAGCTGCTCTCAGCGCGATCAGGGAGGCGAGCACGGCCGCGCTGGGTGAGTTGCGCTCGGTGCTGGAGATTCTGCGACACCCCGATGAGGAGCCTGCCCACCTGCCCGCGCCGGGACTGGATCGCGTCGCGGAGCTGGCTACCCGGGACTACGGGCCGGAGCTGTCGGTGCGCCGGGAGACTCTGGGCTCACCCCGACCTATGCCCGCCAGCGTCGAGCCGGCCGCGTACCGCATCGTGCAGGAGGCAATGACCAACGTGGCCCGCCACGCCGGCCCCGCCCACGCCACGATCCGGCTCATCTACCGAGAGCGAGACCTGCTCATCGAGGTAGACGACGACGGCAAGGGGCAGGGCTGGCAGGCCGGGCCGGGCGGGCTGGGCGGGGGCGAGGCGGACCGGCAGGGCAACGGGCTGCCCGGGATGCGGGAACGGGCGACGGCCCTGGGAGGCTGGTTTGAGGCCGGCCCACGGCCCGAAGGTGGATTTCGGGTGCGGGCGGCCCTGCCCACCGGGGCCACCGGGGCCACCGGGGCTGTCGGGGCCACCGGGGCTGTCGGGGCTGTCGGGGCCACCGGGGCTGTCGGGGCCACCGGGGCTGTCGGGGCCACCGGGGCTGTCGGGGCCACCGGGGCTGTCGGGGCTGTCGGGGCTGTCGGGGCCACCGGGGCTGTCGGGGCTGTCGGGGCTGTCGGGGCCACCGGGGCTGTCGGGGCTGTCGGGGCCGAGCCATGATCCGGGTGCTGCTGGCCGACGACCAGACGCTGGTCAGGGCGGGCTTCAAGGCCCTGCTCGACGCAAGGGACGACCTAGAGGTGGTCGGTGAGGCCGGCGACGGAGCCGAGACGGTGGCGCTGGTCAAGGCGCTGCTCCCAGACGTGGTGCTCATGGACATCCGGATGCCGGGGCCGCTCGACGGACTCGCAGCGACGAAGGTCATCACCTCCGACGAGCGACTATCCCGGGTCCGAGTGATCATACTGACCACCTTCGATCTGGACGAGCACATCTTCGAGGCCCTGCGCAACGGCGCCAGCGGATTCTTGGTCAAGGACACCGAGCCGGCCGAGCTGGTCCGATCGGTCAGGGTAGTCGCCGCCGGTGACGCGCTCCTGTCCCCGGGGGTCACCCGGCGGCTGGTGGCCGAGTTCGCCGCCCGCGCCAAGGAGCCCCCCTCCCGAGGAGCCCTGGCCCGGCTGACCGATCGGGAACGTGAGGTCGTTGCGCTGGTGGCTGACGGGCGCTCCAACGAGCAGATCGCTGCAGCGCTGTTCATGAGCCACGCCACCGCCCGGACCCACGTCAGCCGGGCGATGATCAAGCTCGGTGCCCGCAGCCGGGCCCAGCTGGTCGTGCTGGCCTACGAGTCCGGCCTGGTCCGCCCAGGCTGGCTCGCCTGAGGCTACGACACCCGAAGTACCCCGACACCCCAGCCTGCGCCGCCAGAAGCAGCCAACAAGCCTCCGCCCGCACGACGACACGCCCTTTTGGCTCGGCGACACTGGATACATCCAAGGAATCTTGGACCGCGGACCCGGACCGCCGTGCCCGTGAAGCAAAAAAGGAGACTCCACATGGTGCCGCAATCGCAGTCCGACCAAAGGGCCGGACCCGACATGAGGGTGTCGGACGCCGAACGCGAGGAAGTGGCTCAAACCTTGGCACACCACCACGGGGAAGGCCGGCTCGACGCGGCCGAGCTCGACCAGCGATTGAGCCTCACCTATCGGGCCCGAACCCGGGGAGAGCTGGCTGAGGTGGTAAACGACCTGCCGCCCCGGCCGCGGGCCGCCACACCGGTGGCTCCTCCCAGGCGCAGCCCACGGATACCCGTCCTGACCATGTTCGCGATCGGGGCCTTTGCCCTGCTGGTTGCGTCCTCGGTGCTGACCGGCCGTCACCTCGTATGGGGCTTCTGGTGGATCTTCTGGCTGGGCCTGTGGATGGTGCGGCCCTGGCGGCACCGTCACGGCGTTATACGGCGCTCGGCTTCAAACGGGGAGGTGATCTCCCCATGGCATGGCCAGCGACTCAACTAGGCGACACCCCGATCCCGGCTCGCCAACGAAACCGGATTGTGGTGCTGCGTCGAACGACCTTGGCGATGATCGTGCTCCTCCTGGTGCAGTTCGCAGTGGGCATGGCGGTCAACCTGTATGTCAAGGTGCCGGCTGGGGCAAAGAGCGGTGGTTTCGGCACCGGAATTGGCCGGGCGCTTTCCCACGGGGCGCCTGCCCTGGTGCTTCACGTCATCATCGGACTCTTGCTGATCCTCGCCGCGGTAGGTGTCCTGGTGCGAGCCATCCAGGTTCGACGTGCCAGTGTGGTGACTGCCGGAGCAGTCGGTCTGGTGGCGCTGGTCGGCGCGGCGATCAATGGGGACCGCTTTGTCGTCCACCAGGCCAATGGGAGCTCTCTGGCGATGGCGCTGCTATTCGCGCTCGCCCTCTTGGTGTACGTCCTGGCACTGTACTCGTCGGGTAATGCTCGGGCCGGTGAACGCAGGGAGGCGCGCTGACCGCGGCTTTCTCCACCGGGCGTGCGTCGGGTTCGCGGCCACGAAAGGCGACCGTCACCAGAACCGTATTCCTGGGAAAGCCAGTCCATGAGTCAACCGTCAACCTACCATCAAGCTCGACGTAACGGCCCTCCTGCGGGCCGGTCGGACCTGGGCGTCAAGTGGGCCTTCGCCAAGAACTGGAGAGATGATGTTAGGCTGCCTTCCAGGTGAGACCGAGCACCAACTGGATTCGAAACCGCGCGGACCACGACCCGTTAGCCGAGACTGGCCAGGGCCAAGCGGGCTCTTGGGCACGGCCCGGCCGCTCCCGAACGGACAGCGCCCATCGCGGTGGTCCCGCCAAGGCGGCGGATGCACCACGGCGCAAGGAGCCTCCCCGCGGAGGCCATGGGCAAGTCAGCGCGAGAACGGTGGCTCCGCCGGAGGAGGACCTCCCGGCGTCGGCCCAGCGGAACCTTGCCGGGACGTTGGGCTTGGCATTCGGGTTGCTGAGCTTGGTCTTCATGGCCTTGGTCCCTCCGCTCGGGCTGCTGTCCGGCGTGGTAGCAACGTGCCTTGCCCTGATCGGCAGGGCGCGGATCCGGCGTGGTGAGGCGTCCAACCGCGGCCAAGCGATGATCGGCCTGGTGTGTGGGGTGATCGGCCTACTGGCCTCCGGCGCGCTGGTCATCGACGAAGCCGTGTACCTTGCCAATCACCCGGCCCTCGTCCACAGCATCTCAGAATGTGGCGCTCACGCCCGCACTGCCAAGGCGAGGAGCCTCTGCATCCAGAGCCTGACCAAGGCGGTCGAGGGTCGATAGACTGAGCATGCGGGGACGTAGCTCAGCCGGAAGAGCACCTGCTTTGCAAGCAGGGGGTCGTGGGTTCGAGTCCCATCGTCTCCACCACTCTGAGCTGGACTTTCGTGCGCAGAGGCCGGGCTCGGGCAGCGGTTTGTCAGCCGTTGTGAGCAGTTTTTGTAGCAGTGGGTGCCCGGCGCGCCGTGCTGACGCGCCGTGCGCGATGGTGTCTGGGAGTTGGGTTGGAAGGTGCCCGAGGCGGCAAGGTACATACCTGTCGACACTCGGGGTCTCCCGAGTGACAGCTCGATCTTGCCGTTCGCGTTCCCCAACTACGTGCCAACCGAGGAGCTTCGCGGAAAGGACGGCCACACCTGCGACGACCGGCGCCACGTTGCCACGCTCGGCATGGCCGCGAGGACCACCGGTGGGGCGGTCGGACGACGCGTCGCTGGCCAGGGAGCCAAGGCACGGGCAGAGCCCTGGACGCTCTCGCAGACCGGCAGGGACGATATCTAAGCATCTCCTATCTGATGCGTCACGGCACGACCAACGGGCGGGGAGGGCGTCGTCCGGAGTTGGGTCTGAGGTAGCGCCCGGCCCTCGGGCGACTCGCCGCCCGTTCAAACCAGCTCTACTAGGGTGAAATACCCTACGCCGAGCACCGAGCTAGGCGCGCGGCACGAGGGCCTTGTCCATAAGCACTGACT
>JAVKSL010000141.1:0-4636 GCA_039583695.1 Acidimicrobiales bacterium
GCGGGTTGAGATTGATATGTCAGCCGAGGAGCATTTCCGGAGGTCTGGGGCCGCTCGTCTCGCCTCTTGCGAGCTGAAGGGCGTGTCTATGACGACGATGCAGAACTAAAGCAGGCGTGGGAGACGGTATCAGCCGACAACATACCGGGACTGATCCCTTTCTATATGCCCCGCCTGCTGGTTGTGACAGGACTGCCTGACCTGGTGGACGCCTGGCATCTGAAGGATCTCGGCGGGCAGCCCACTGAGCTCACCGAAGACCTTGCCAGAACGGCGCTCGCGGCATTCCAGGAATCCTTCACGCTTCAAGCGATCGCCATGGGCATAATGGAGCCACTGCACGTGAGCCCTGCCATACAGACCGTGCGCCTCCTGAAAACTGGTTCCCAGACCGGCGACATCTTCTACATGGCCGTGGCATACCAGAGCGAGGCGGCGAGCCTGGAGCCGTACGGGCGTCTGCAAGACCTGCGGGAAGACGCCAACCATTACGCGTCACGATTCATTACCCAGGAAGGTCGCCAGTGGTACGTCATCTTCGCCGCGGCCATGGACCTTATGACCAAAGACATCCTGGCGAGGTTCGATTGGGGTGAAGGCGACAGCGTCACGGAGCGGGTACCCGACTCGTTGGTCGTCGACTTCGGGTGTCGGTTCCTGCACATCGCCCCGGATGGGGTGGAGGTGATGAAGCAAAAGCCGGCGCTCAACTACTGATCCGACTGCGGCGCGTCGTGCCGCCCCGCGCCCTCCAGGCCCAGGTCATAAAACTCCTTGATCGACATGTCACGCGTACCGCCACGAATCATGCCGGCGTACCTGCTGAAGGAGTCGTCGAGGCCCAGATGGCGCTGAAAGCCCTTATCGAAGAGCTCGTTGGCACGGATGGCCGTCTCGCCACTGGTGTTCTGAGAGACCAGCAAGATGGCGGCAAGTGCCTTCGCGACACTGAGATCGAAAGCCTTATTCAGTACCGCGGCGGCTTCTGCTCCGCTGCCGTCAGCATGCAGCAGCCAGGCTTCTATGACGAGCCCGAGCGGCAGATCGGGATCCGACTCCCGTGCCAGCCGGACATGCTCCCAGCTCAAAGCGTGCTCCCCCATCTCTTCGAGGAGCAGGGCAAAGTGAGCATTGTTGTTGGCATGGGCAGGTTCAGCAGCAAGGGCCCGCTCAAAGACCTCTCGGGCCGATTCCGCAACGCCCGATTGCCGCAACATGCTTGCATAGTCGCCGATGGCGTTGGCATCTGGGGGGTAGCAGTGGGCTGCTTGTTCGAGCACGGTCACGTAACGGGCCAGATCGCCAGCGTGGAAGAGGAGGTTCGCATAAGTGTGCAGGAGGCCAGGATCGTTCGCATACGTTTCGGGCACGTCTGGAAGCAGAGCTACCGCTTCGGTAGCACACCCTCGCTCCTGCATGACATGGCTGAAGGTCGCGACATACCATCGGTCGGCTGACCCGGCATCGTCGTGCCACGCCGCCAACTCCGCGTCCACCTTCGACTGCTCACCCTGCCTGTGAAGGGCAAACACAAGGTGTTTCCGCGCCCCAGAATCGACGCGTGCGGCACGCTCAAGGAGTCGCAGGGCTTCTTCAGTCCGACCCTGTTCCAGCAGGACGTCACCGAGGTCCTGCAGGATACCGATGTCGCTCGGATCGAGCTCGATGGCGCGCTCTAGGACTGCTATCGCGCCCGCCGGGTGCTTGACGTGCTTCCGCAGCACGTCTGCGTATTGCCGGAGCACTGAAGCTGTTACTTCGTCGTGCTCCAAGAGCTGCTCATACGCCTCAACAACGTCAGTGCCGTGGCTCCCACGCAGATGGAGATAGCGGGACAGCGTCTCGATATCTAGGTACCCGAGATCAAACGCCCGACAGTAGAAGCCCAGGGCATCGGAGACTCTGCCGATGCGTTCCAGCAGACTGGCGATCCCCATCAGTGACGTGTAGTGGGTCGGGTCCTGATCCAGTGCCAGCAGGAACTGGTGGAGGGCGAGCTCGGTCTCCCGCATCTGGTCAAGAAAGCCGCCGAAATTGGTGAAGGTCACCGCTGAGGGCGCCTTGGTTGCCGCCGCCTCGTGGGCTGCTCTGGCCACCTCCGGGGTCTCATTGGCCCGGGTGAACAGAGCGTAGTTTGCCAGCGTCTCGGGGTCATCCGGTGCAATGGTCAGCGCCTGAAGGTAGCCGCTGCGCGCTTCGTCCATGGCTCCCTGCTGCTCGCGCAAACGGGCAAGACCGCTGATGGCCCGAGCGTCCTCGGAGTTCCGTGCCAGCACCCGTTGGTACCAGTGCTCGGCCGGCGGCATCCGCAGGGGACTGATGTCCTCCCGGTCAGGCCGATGAGTGAGGCGCGCGATCAGCAGCGCCCTGAACGGATCATCACCCGCCCACTCGTTAAGGACCGGCGTCAGGTGTCGATGGGCCTGCAGCACGGGATCACCTCGAAACCCTATGAGTTCAGAAGCGAGCCAGGCCTCCGCTTTTGGCTGCCAGGACACCAGGGGGTGGCCTGGCACGGCTGCGCAGGTTGCCCACGCAACAGCCTGATCCCAGTTGGCCGGGGCGGCTGGTCCGTGACGGTCGTGACGCGACCGCAACCGCTCCCACGCGGCGCGCGCCGTACCGTCGTCGATCGGCGTAAAGCCGAAGACGGCTCGGAGAACCAACAGGCCCTCGACAAGCGCTCGGCCGTCACCAGGGTCACCGACAGCGACGCATCTGCCGGTGTCAGCCGCTCCGTCGTAGCGCGCCTGCAAGCGTGGCCGGGCGACTGCGAATGACCCCAGACCATCCCGAAGGGCTGCGATCGGGACGCTCTGCAGCGTCTCCGCGGCCTCGGCCAGCTCGTCATCATCGAGTCGCCGGTTGAGCTGGACGGTGACAGTCCCGGTGGCGTGAACGAAGTCATCGATGTCCGCAAGCCGTCCGACCTCGGTCTGGAGCCGATCCTGGCCACGCCCACCGCGTGTGCAGAGAAAGACCAGCGGCCGCGAGGCGCCTTGAAGCGCCTCGACGTGCCAGCGGGTTAGCGATGCCGGGTTGGCGCCGACAAACTGCTCCAAATCATCGAGCCAGAAGACCACCGGGTCCTGCCGGGCCACCGGCTGATCCAAGGCGGGATGGACCGTAAGAGTGCACAGCGAGACCGCGGCCCTGGGTGTCGTCGGTGCGATAAACCAGGCGGATGGGCAGACCGCCCGCATAGCCTCGAAGGCCAGGCGCGTCTTGCCGGCGGTCGATTCTCCCTGGAGGATCAGTACGGAGGGCCCTAGCCGCCCGATCGCCTTGGTGAGCCACTCGACGACATAGCGACCAACCCCGCGCCGCACGAACGGGATCTGGCCGTCATCGGCCAACGCAATCTCAGGGATCGGCGGATGGACACCAGCCTCTTGCCAGGACACCTCCGAGACACGGCGCGGCTGGCGAGTCCGCAGCAGCGGGATACCACCCGGATCCCCGGCTGGCGAGCCTTCGGTCTCCTTCCAGCGCTGGACGCCTTCTTCACTGCCCTCGCCGACGTGACCGGAGTAGCGTCGCTCCTTGTTGGAGCCCGTACCAAGAAGGTCCATTGCCTCTTCCCCGACATCAGCCTGCTCGCGGGTCGCCCCCGCTTTGGCAATGCCCCGCTGAGCGAGCGTGAAGTCGCGGTTCAACTCTTCGATCTCTGACATCAGGTCCGAAGGAAACCTCGCAATATCTATCCCAGCGTCCCGCAAACGGAGTTCGCCCAGACCACGAATTGTGCCGTTTGGGTCGAGCACGCCAATGACCACGCGGGCAATGCGCCTGGCGATGATCCTCTCGGCGCAAGCGATCTTGGGATAGTTGCGGTTCGTGCAGGGCTCAAGCGTCGTAAAAAGTGTCCCGCCCGCCAGAGTTTTGTCCGACAGCTTCCGCTCCAGCAGGGTGTACTCCGCGTGCTCTCCGGGATCCAGCTCACCCCGGAACGCCGAGTCGAGGAATGTCCCCTCGCGGTTGCAAACGACGGCACCGACCTTGGGGGAGACCTTCCCAGGCTCGCTGTTGCACTGGCGCGCCAAGTCAACGGCCAGCTTCATGAGCTGGCGTTCCGTGCCACCGGGTCCGACACCTTCGGTCATTGCCGGGTAGCGTACCGCGACGGCGGGGACCATTGGCTGCCGACCCGCGCCCTGGGCTTTGGGTAGTGCCGCGGCCACCAACCAAGGCGCGCTTTAGATGACACGAAAGTTACAACCCTGAGATTCTGAGCCCTGTCCGACCGACCGGACATCGCCTGGAGCGGCTGGCGGGCGACCAGATGAGGGACTAGGGGGACCATCCGTGGTCCGTGGGGCGCGAAAGGACCACCGGTGAGGTGCTTCGGACGGCGACAGAGCCCGGGGTTAGGCGGCTTGGGCAGCCGGCTGGGAAGCCGGCCGACCGGCTACCCAGCCGTCGCGAGTTGAGGAGGATGGTCGGGTAGGGAGCTGGCGAGGTGACTGACCGTAGGCGACACCGGGCTCAGGTCCTTCGGTTTCCCGAGGGCTGCCGTGATCGGCTGCCGTAGTCGGTTCCTTCTCCAGCTCCCTCCCATCGAACCGGTTATGTGGAATTTGTCATAACCGGTTGTATGTCCAGCGCGCGGTTATGTTGAGGATGGTCCTGGCGCGCT
>JAVKSL010000142.1:0-4597 GCA_039583695.1 Acidimicrobiales bacterium
ACCGATGGCGCAGCCGTTGACCGCCCGGACCCGAGCGCCTACTTGGTGACGAGACTCAAAAGTGCGAAAGTCCACTACTGGACTTTCGAGAATAAAACGCAGGGCCCGACGGGCGGAGGAACCCCAACAACTTTCGTGTAGTTGAACGTCCCGCTCTGCGAGCCCGAGGTGTTGCCTCCCGAGCCCGTCGCCGCCCAGGCCGGGTCGGCCGTGGCGATCATCAGTACAGCCAGCGCCGGTGCGCCCAACGCCGCCAGGCCTCTCCTGGTCCATGGTCTCCAATGCATCTCGATGTCTCCAGTCTCGTCGCATCGACCGGGCGGAGCGCCCGTCACTCAATAGACGTAGATGGGGGGTCATTCCTTACAGATTCACAGAAGCTTTTCGAAAGCTGTTCACCGGCGCGCAGCGAGGGCCGAGGTGGCGCCTTCCTCGCTCATTGAGGGTCGCCCACATGCGTGGGGCCCCCCCGTCGAGTCGCCCCCGGGCCCAGACCTCCGGGTGTGCCACGAACGCAGAGAGAACCTTTGTGAGAGCGTAGGCCGTGCTCTCGGCCGGCTCGCCGGGCTGGGGCCGTCCGAGCAGCTGCCGGTGGCGATCGGGACGACCAGCGCGCTGGTCGTGGACCGGTTGCTCGCCGCCCGTCACCCGGTGGTGCCGATCCACCCCAACGCGTTCAACGCGGCCCGCCCCCGCTGGGGGGCCAGCCGGGCCAAGTCCGATCCCGGCGACAGCTACAAGCTGGCCGACTACCTGCCCATAACCGACGAGATATCCGTCGAGTTATCCGTCGCCCGACGTGCGGAAAGGGAGTTTGCAGGCCCTTCCGGCGCCATTGTCCGGCCTTCGCCGACGGTGACCGACGGTGACCGCCGGTGACCGCCGGTGTCCGTTGATGTCCATAAGTGCAGCTCAAAGGCATCATCTCTGTCTGGAGGTGGACGGGGGCGGACGTCGATGGACGGCCTCGGCCGCGGGATTGTCGCGGGCTGGAAAACGAGCCCCCTCTCGCGGGTCATTCCGGCGCTGTTGGAATCGGCTCACAGCAGGTCTTGTACTTGCGCCCGGAGCCACACCAGCATGGGGCGTTACACGCTGGTGGCCAAGTCAGGGCGTCGCACCCGCGTGCGATCTCAGCCACGTAGGAGGAGCGGGCTTCCCTGGTCTCTGGACCTTCACCCTCCTCGGCGCAGAAGGCAGTGAGACCTTCGACAGTCATCGGCGCCACCCGCATCGGATGGCCGGCAGGGGCGCGGGCGAGTCGCTCGAGGTGAGCTTCGATCCGATGGCTGTACTCGACATGGTCGGCCGGGAGGTCCTCGAGGAGGTCATACCATCTAGCGGTCGCCTTCTCCCATTCGCCCCGGGGAAACCAGGCCAGCGACACCACCAACGAGCTTGGAAGACCTGCCGCCGGTCGGCCTGGCGCCGACCCCCAGAAGGCGTCATGGCGGTTGGTACGCCCACTCCCCTCCCCACCCTTCAATAACTTGGGATCGTAGCCACAGTGCTCACATCGCCGCTCCGCGAGTAGCCGGGTGCGATCCGAGGGCCGTTCCCACGCAGTCTGGTGTCCTCGCCCGGAGGTCGGCGAATAGAGCATCCGCTCGGCTCGCCTCCCGGCCAGGAAATGGCACTCCGCGATGTCGGCGTCGCTCTGAGGTTCCGACCGGTAGCCGGTCCGGACCGCTTCCCGCTTGGCGGCTATGGCGGCGTCGTAGTCGCCGGCACGCTTGTGGAGCTCGTGGATGTCGTCCCACACCTCGCAGGCGCCAACCTGGTGGTGCGCGCAGGGGTGGTCGAGAAGCTCGTGAAGGCCGGCGATTGCTGCGCCCCAATCCTTGGCCTTCTCGCTTTCCTGCACGCGATCGTTGATCGCCCGGATCTGTCGGTAGGACTCGTTGAAGCTGATCTCCGGCATGTCCCTCCAGGCTCGTCTGGTCGGGCCCACGGTAGGCGAGGCAGCCCATAACGTCTCGATGATGAGAACCACTCGCCTCCGGGTGACGATGAGCGAGGTCGAGCCGGCGGTGGTACGGGTGCTCGACGTGCCGGTCGCAGTGCTCCTGCCCGAGCTGCACGATCTCCTTCAGGTCGCCATCGGCTGGACCGACTCGCACCTCCACCAGTACGTTGCTGACGACGTGCGTTACGGGATGTCGGACACCGATGGTTTCAACGACTTCAACGATGAGCGGGCCGAGACCGGCGTCCCCCTTCGGTCCCTACCTGCCCGCTTTGCCTACCTATACGACTTCGGAGACGGCTGGCAGCACGAGATCGAATTGATCGGATCGGGCGGCGACCGGCCCGGGGTCATCGAGGGTGAGGGTGCGTGTCCTCCTGAGGACGTGGGGGGACCCCACGGCTATGCCAACTTCCTGAAGGTGCTGGCCAACCCGATCCACCCGGAACACGAACACATGAGGGGTTGGGCGGGAACTTGGAGCGACAGCTTCGACCTGGCCACGGCCGATCTGCTCGTCCAGCAGACGGTGGGTGTCGTGCCGGCGCCGGTTCGTCTCCTGCTCAGTCTGACTGGCGACGGGGTGAAGCTGACACCGGGCGGCCGCCTGCCTCGTGCTCTGGTGCGACAGATCCAAGAGCACTATCCCGACTGGCACCTGCTCGGTCGCCCGGCGTCGATCGAGGAGGACCTGCCTCCGCTGGCGGCCCTGCACGACCTGCTACGCGAGGTAGGCCTACTCCGCCTTCGTAAGGGCGTCCTGGCTCCTACTCGGATCGCGAGCGACGACATTGAGTTGATCCGTCGCCTGCGATCGTGGTTCGGAACCCCGTACGGCTACGAGTCGTTGCTCACCACCGACGCCCTCGCACTGCTCGTCGCTGATGGTTCCTGCAGACCGCAGGATCTGGCCGGCCGCCTAGTGGACCTGCTCGGTGACCGATGGGTCACATTGCAGGGACAGCGTCTCGACGAGGCCCGGGTCCTGAGCGACCTTCACCGCCTCCATTCCGTCCTTGTCGGCCTCGATCTGATCCACAGTTCCAAAGGGACCTGGGATGCCGGCCCCTCGGCCCGGTCGCTGCTCCCACGGGCAACGGCCCTCGCCAACCTGTGGTCGGCCTAGCCGGAATCCTTCCCACGGTCGCACCATGCACGCCGCGACCAACCAGCTCCGGCCGCCTCATACCGCTACGACTGGCCGATGTCGACACCCTGTGCTCGGTCGTCCACATCCGCCAGGTGGCTCAGGAGATCCCAGGTATGGGCCGCATCGTCAAGGGCCCCAAGTAGGACGGCGGACGGCGGTCCTGCCTAAGCAGGCTATGGACGCCATCGTCACCCACCTGGAAGCCTTCGGCTGCGCGGGCACCGGAGAGCTCATCACCGACCCCCGCGGCGGCCCAACCCGCCGATCCAGGATCTCAGAGGCGTGTACAGAAGCGAAGAAGGCGGTCGGAGTCGACCCGGAGACGCACCCTCACGACCTACGCCACCACGCCACCGCGCTCATGACCCAGATGCCGGGCATCACCACCAAGGAGTTGATGGCCCGGATCGGCCACTCCTTCCCGCGGGCGGCGCCGATCTACCAGCACGCCACGGCCGAGCGAGACCGCCAGGTGGCCGCCTTTCCTCGAGGCGCAACTCGACGCCGCGACCCCGGCGAAGCCCCGCCTGGTCGCCCTCCCGGACGCCCAAAAGCACGCCGCGAATTAGATGAGCCGCGGGATTTTCGCGGGATGGCGACCCGAGTGGCTACCAGCGGCCACACCACAAAGGGCCTCTGACCTGCGGCGATACACTGGAGGCGGCGAGCGGAATCGAACCGCTGTACAGGGCTTTGCAGTGCCCTGGGCGATGTCTCGACCGTTGCCAATCTAGCCTATGACCTGCTACTTTGCCCTCGTCGTGTCTCCCCAATTGCCCTTCTTGACCGGTTACTATCACCCCGTTTGGAGGTGAACTCGACAGATAAGAGTAACCGGGGCGCCCGATGGCCTTCGCCGTAGCGGTCGTGCTCGAAACCGGTCGTGGGTGGACCTGGCGCGGCCCGGACTCGGTGCCGCGTGCGATCCTGCAGAGCCGGCGTTCTTCTCCGACGGGCCGGTAAAGGCGGCAGCCCTGTTGGGCCTTGGTCGCTCAGAGGAGGCCAGCTTGGCTATCGGCACCTTCGAAGCCCTCGCAAACGCCGCCGGACGCTCGTCCTGCCTGGCTCAGGCGGCCAGGCTACGAGGGAACCTGGCGAGCACGTCTGGTGAGCCCGCAGAGGCCGTGGAATACTTCAGGACCGGCTTGACATACCTGGCTGGCATGGGCCTGGCGTACGAGGAAGCTCGGATTCGCTTGGCCCTGGGCCAAGCCCTCATTGCCGACGGACGCCCCGGCGACGCTCGGGTCGAGCTGGCCGCAGCTGGCGCCACATTGGCCGGCCTCGGCGCCCGCCCCCTGCTCGCCGACTGCACCGAGGCACTCCAGGCCTGCTCGTCGCGGTTGTACCACGTGCCCGCCGATGTCTATCTCACCCCAGCTGAGCTAAAAGTCTTACAGCTCGTCCAATCTGGCCTTACCAATCGTTGTGTCGCTGAGCGCCTATGCGTCCACATCAAGACCGTCGAGACCCACCTCGCC
>JAVKSL010000143.1:0-4563 GCA_039583695.1 Acidimicrobiales bacterium
GGGGGCAGGCGAGCCGGGGGCAGGCGAGCCGGGGGCAGGCGAGCCGGGGGCAGGCGAGCCGGGGGCGGCATGGGGGACGGGACTGGCAGGGGGGACTGGGGCGCCGAGCTCGGACTTGACGGAGGGTGAGCTCCCGTAGCGTCTGCGCACCGGGTGCAACAGGTCGAGGTGCAGGGGCGCTGATCCCCTACGCAGCCCAAAGTACGCACAGCGCTGCGCCAGCCACGGTGCATCCGCACTCCGGCCGTTGTAGGTCACCATCACCTCGCAATCTTCGAGCGCGGCCAACCCCAGAATCAAAGCCGCCGGCTCCTCGCCTCCGCTCCTGGCCAGGTACTGGTGAATCTCCAGGCTCCCACCATGCAAGCGGGCGAACCCGAATAGGAGCATCGGCGAGCCCCACAATCCGAGCGTCTCGAGGTCCACCACCACCACCTGCTCCGGACGAACCAGCCCGACCAGCGCAAACCCGAGACCATGCCCAGCGCCCGCCAACCGCCGACGCATGTGGTCATGCAGAGCGCCGAGGTCCTGGCGTTCCCAACACTGCACCAGCCACGCGGCCGACCCCCCAAAGCGGTGATGTCCCAATAGGTCGGTGATGCGCCGCACCCCCGCTGCCCGCATCGCCTCGGCGGTGACCGGACCCACACCGAACACAAGGCGCAGCTCGGAGAAGATCAAATCCTCCGCCAGGGCCGGGTCCAGGAGCGCCAGCTCAAATGGCGAGACTTGGTCGGTGAGGTGCAGGCAGGAGCCGTAGGGACCTCTCTCGACCCGAGTCTCGTAGAGCTCCTCCAGGGTGACCCCGGCGTACTGGCGGCAAAGCCGGGCTGCCGAGCGCCAGCGGTTGGGCTCGCCAGCCCCGTTGGGCAGCGCGGCGGGCCCCATCGGGACATTGGACTCCTCCCCCCGTTGGCGCAAGGCGCTGGCGATCGAGCGAAATCCGTTGTCCTTGTCGGCCTGAGCCACGGCCTGAGTCATGGTCCCAACCGGCATCATCGTGGGCCCGCCGCCACCGGGACTGGTATGCCGCCCACCCGGTGAGGCTGGTCCCGCATCCAGGAGCCTCCGGTGGCGCATTCGCCCCGTCGCTGGCAATACCAGCAGTGCCTGCCGGGACTCTCCGCCAGCCCAGACTCCCCAACGCTGCCAGCAGCCACCACCACCCAATCTACGGTGTCTTGCAAGAGCTCCCGATTCACGTCAAGCGCACCAACAACGCCCGACGACGGCTGGACAGTCACCACCCGGAGGGGGGCCACCCCGCGCAACAGGGCAAAGACCAGGGCGTCGAGACCGAGCGCGACCAGCGATGACCCCCCTAGGCGCAACAAGACCTGACGGGGATCGTCCCGACGCCCCCCGCTGGGCTGGATCACCGCATCCGGCCTTCCCTTGAGAGCAATCCACCCACTGCGCCCAAATGGCCGTGCCATGGCCGCCCCGGTGGCCAGATCGACCGTCCCCACCTGGTTCCACGGAACCGCCACCCAGGCCCGCGACGACCAGCTCACCGCTGCCGCCACGGTCGCGCCACGAGAGGGGCCGTCCTGACCAGCCAGCCATCTCCCCAATGAGCGATCCTCTCCGATGGCATCGTCGACAGCCACGCCAACCGCATCAGCCACCCCGAGGCGGGCGGCTGTCGTCATCGCTCTCAGGGCTCTCAGCCCGAGCGATCTCGCGGCACGCGAAGCAGTCCAGTAAAAGGGCTCGGGCACGTGGCTGGCCAGGCACTTGGCGACCCTGGACAGGCCGAAACCATCAACTATCACCTCCGACCGACCGATAACGGGACCCAGCCCGTCCACCAAGCGAGCCCGTAACGCAACCACCGAGGCCCCCGAGACCGGGGTCGACAGCAAACCGTCACGAACCGCGGCCCGCACCGCCTCTTGGTGAGCGGCCAGCTCAGAGCTCATCGTCGTCCTCCAAAGTCATCCGGTGGATGTAGGCACCCCGCTCCCACGCCGACCGCTGCCCTGGCTCGCAGGAGTCGATCGCCGGACACCAAGGACACAAGGGATTCGGATTTGTCGCGGCCGCCGTGCCTCCCGCCAGGCCCACCATGCACCTGATGCCCCCGGCGATCCGCTCACTCGCCTGGTCCAGCAACCCAGCGGTCACCACCTCCAGGACAAGGACGCCGTCGCGCAGGTAGTAAGCACCCACCTGGAGGGGTGGCACCCGATGTCGCAGGGTCTCCAGGATCGCGTACCAACCCGCGTCAGCCAGGTCCTCCTGGCGCCGCCGACCGCTCTTGACGTCGATCAAGCGGGCGCCGACCAGCTCAGCGCTCGGCCGGCCGGTCACCAGGTCGGCCCGACCCGAAAGGACCACCCGCCCCCCCGCCAGCTCGACGCGCATCGGCTCTTGGACCCGAACGAGCGCGCTGCCAGCTAGCGCTGGCCAAGCCACCACCGCTGGCAAGCAAGCCTCCACAATGGCCCGGACCTCGGCTTGGTCCTCGCAGGAGAGCGACTCCCAGTCGATGACCGGTCCCAGCTCGTGATCAGCCATCGCGGCCCCCAGCGCCTCGCCCACCGGGTCACCTCCCAGGCGACTCCCGGTGGCCACGAGCCCGAACAGTCGGTCAAGGAGCTGGCCGGCGACCTTCTCCGGAGATGGCGGGCCCGGCGAGCCCAACGAGGCGACCAGGTGAGCCGGGCACAACAGGACCTGGTGGAGCCGAGCCTTGGTCACCCTCAAGGTCACTCCCTCGGGGGCACCGGCCGCCGCCGCCTCCAGCCGGGCCCGGATGCGCCCTGCGGGACCCCGGTCGGCAGCCGGCCGCTCCACGCCGGTCGCTCGGAGCATGTCCACCAAGGTCATCTCCCCAGTATGACTCGGAGCTGTGACTCATCTTGCTCATCTTGCTGCAAGGCACCCTCGGCGGCCTTCAGGCCTAGGGCACGATCAACAACTCCGGCGTCCGCCAGCTTTGATGCCGGTGCGCAAACTACTGAGCACGCTTTAGCATCACCATGATGGCCACCGGAACCCTGGTCTCGGTGAACGTGGGCAGGCCCCGCCAGCTTGCCTGGAGGGGCCGCACGATCTGCTCGGGGATCTGGAAGCAACCAGTGTCCGGACCTGTAGCGGTGCGGGGAACCAACTTGCTGGGCGACGAGCAAGCGGACCTCCGGGCCCACGGCGGGCCGGACAAGGCCATCTATGCCTACTCCACCGAGGACTACGGCTGGTGGTCGATCCAGCTCGGTCGAATGCTCGGTCCCGCCAGCTTCGGCGAGAACCTGACCACGACTGGCTTGGACCTCACCGCGGCCATGGTCGGGGACCGCTGGCACGTGGGGACCGCCCTGCTGGAAGTTGCCCAGCCCCGCACCCCCTGCTACAAGCTCGGCATTCGCGTGGGGGACGACACCTTTCCAGACCGATTCCTGAAGGAGTGCCGAACCGGTGCCTACCTGCGGATCCTTCACGAAGGCGAGCTGGCGTCCGGCGACCCGATAGTGGTGACCCCCAGCCGAGCCGAGCGCCTCAGCCTGGGCGACGTCGCCCGGATCTGTCACACCGAGCGCCACCGCGCGGCTGAGCTGCTGGAGATCCCCGAGCTGGCCTCCTCCCGCCACGCCTGGGCCCGCAGGACCCTCGAGAACCTGTCTCTGGACAAAACCACCCGCACCTGACGCAAGCGATCGCGTTTTCGTACCCCAGAGTTCTGACTAACTGCAATCGCTTCGGGGGAAGCCCTCTAGTGTTGTGACATGGGCCAGCGAACCGTGCCCTACGACGAAGCCAGGCCCCTCCCCCAGGGGCACGACAAGGTTGCCTTAGTGAGGGACATGTTCGACTCGATTGCCCCGCGCTACGACCTGGTCAATCGGATCATGACGTTCTCCCTGGACAAGGGCTGGCGGCGTCAGACAGTCCGCTCCCTCAACCTGGCGCCAGGCGCCAGGGTCCTGGACTTGGCGTGCGGCACGGGGGACTTGTGCCGTGAGCTGACCTCGGCTCACGCTCATCCGATTGGGCTCGACCTATCTTGGGGAATGCTGGCCCATGCCCGCACCAGCGCGCCACTGGTTCAGGGCGACGGGCTGCGAGCTCCGTTGCCCGACGCCTGCCTCGACGGGGCCGTCTCCGGATTTGCACTTCGCAACGTCGCCGACCTCGCTGGCCTGTTCGCCGAGCTGGCTCGCATCGTGCGCCCCGGCGGGAGGATCGCCCTGTTGGAGGTGGCCAAGCCCGACAATGCACTGCTGCGCCTGGGGCATGGCGTGTATTTCGGCCATGTGGTCCCGCGTATCGGAGCACTGCTGTCCGACGGCAACGCCTACCGCTACCTGCCTCGCTCAGTGACCTACCTACCAGCACCGACCGCGATGCTGGGGATGCTTGCCGCCGCCGGGTGGCGAAGCCCACAGCGTAGGGCGCTGACCGGCGGTGTGGCCCAGCTGCTCACCGGCACCCGGGCACCCCGGTGAGCCCCGCCCGAGGCCACGCTCCCGGCATTCAGGTGAGCCCCGCCCGAGGCCACGCTCCCGGCGCCCAGGTGAGCCCCGCCCGAGGCCACGCCCCCGGCGCCCAGGTGAGCCC
>JAVKSL010000144.1:0-4421 GCA_039583695.1 Acidimicrobiales bacterium
CTAGGCGGACCTGGGCGGTCTTCACGTCGACGCCGCTCGCGACCATGGCTGTCCCCGCAGTGTGCTTCAAATCGTGAAAACGCAAGCCAGGGATTCCGGCAGCCTCTGTGGCGGGCAGCCACACCCGCTGGCGCCAGTTGGAGTAGTGCAGCTGCTTACCGTCGGAGGTGGTGAATACCGGCGCGTCCGGGTCGGCTCCGGTCAAACCCCGTGCTGCCAAGTGGTCGCTGACCATGGCCATCAGCCAGTCCGGCGCGCTGAGGGTTCTCCGGCCAGCTCGGGACTTCGGGTCCTGGCTCACTGGCGCTCCTGCGCCGACTCGTTGACAGTCTCGACGGTCTGGAACGGGAGGGCCACCCGAGGCGGAGCGACCCGTCGTCCGGCGTCGTCGTACTTGCCGTCCCAGATCAGCTCAGGCATTGGTCTCAGCCTCCGATCGATGGCCGTGCAGATGATCCGTGTGGTTCAACGCTGTTCTCCTTGAGAACCGCGAGGGCTGCCCCCCGAGGAAAAGAACTCACCCGAATGTCCATCCTCCTGATCCGGCGCACCCGGCTGCTGGAGGAGTTGGATCACCTGGCCATCGTCAAGCTGGAGCCGAACAGTCAGGGGATCACGGGCCGGTACTTCCACCTTCTGGATCGTTCGTCCGATAACTGCTTCGACCTCGAATCCAAGGTCGGCGGTGCGGAGCGCATCCAGCTGAATCAGGGCATACCGCAGCTGCTTGCGAGCGGCCTCAGTGATCGAGGCGACCTTGGCAACGTCGAGACGGTCAATCGTGCATTGGTAGGTGAGATCGGCGACACATTCGGCCACGAAATTGTCGGGGTGCGCCGGGACCGGCAGATAGCCGATGACCCTGCCCGCCAGCAGGTTCCCCCGACCGCCACGCAGTTCGCTCGGATCGACAAGCGGACTGACGACCAGCGGTCGGTCGAGGGTCGCATCCGAACCGGCCTCACCTTCAGCACCTTCACGGTCCATTCCGCTTCGCTCAAGCTCGCGGACTCGCTGGTTCCATTCCTTGTCGAGCTGGCAATCGTGCGTGACAACCATCGCCAGGCCAATGCCAGCCGCGATGCCAAGCGGGCGGCCCGTGTCCCAGGCGTCGTCGATCTGCAAGAAGTGAGCATCGAGCGACTCCCACTGCGCCGGGCTGTGGCGATCTTCCGCGACGATCCGAGAGACGCCGCACAGCACGATGTCTCCCTGGCGTGGCTCGTCGTGCCACTCGTAGAAATCGTTCGGACTCATCATCGGTAGCCCCTGCGGCTCCTCCGGACCGGCTCGTCGGGCATGAGGCGCTCTGCCTGAGCGAGGTCCTGTTCGTAGTCCGACTCTGGACGGATCGTGGCAGCTCGCCCCAGCGGACGAAGCTCGCCCCGCAGATAGGCGTCAAGCGCATTCTGGTGCAGCGGACGCTTGGTCGAGCGACGGTGCACGATCGCCACCGAGGGTGATCCCCCCCGCAATGCTTGCCAGTCCCGTGCATGCGTGAAGCGACCGGCAGCGATGTGGTCGAGCAGGTCCTGTCCTCGGGTGCGACTCAGCAACACCTCCGTTGCACTCCCTGATTCGGTCGCGTCGATGTCCCTGACCACATCCGCCAGCAGTTGCAGGCGATCCAACTTGTCCGTGCCGGGAGTGGCTTCGCCTTTGACCCAGGCACTCAGCGACCGGCGATCCACCCCGAGCGCCCGGCCGATCTGCTCACGAGTGAGGCGCGTGCGACGAGCGATCTCGTCGCGGAGTTTCTGGACCACCTCGCGCACTGGACGGGGAGTATTGGCGTACGTAATCCCGGTCTCGGTGGAGCTGATGTCCATCCGCCAGAACTGGTCGCTCCAGCTCATGGCTCCGCCCGTCATCCGTTCCGCACCGAGAAGCAGGTCGTCCAGATCGTGAACGACGAAGGGCATCCCGAGCCGCGTCGTGGTTGAGGACCTCCGCTCGACGAGCGTGTCGGCGATCGGAAGGATCGACCAGGGTCCCGCTACGTCGGGATCGTGGCGTCGAGCAGCCGGACTTGCATGGACGTGCGGGCTCATCGCTCTGCTCCGAACTCATCGAGGAACGCATCGGTGACCGCCCAGCGGAAGAACGTGTAGATGCGGTCGCAGAAGTCAGCGGCCTTGCCGCCGATCGTGGCGAGGTCAAAATCCTCGGGCTGCGAGGTGTAGTGGTCAAGATCGAGCACCCAGGACGGTTCTCGTGACGGCTCGATCCCGACGTCATATGTGGCACCGGCAGGAAGCCTGCCCCATCGTCCGCGCAGTTGCGAAGAGTCATCGATGCGGAACAAGGTGTCCGACAGCGCGTGGACCACCTCCGCACTCCCGAGCGCAGCCTCATCTCCGGCAACGCCGAGCACCTCGGACCGCACAAGCTTGCTGATCCGAGCGAGCTTGTCGCCTGTCACGCGGTCCACATACCGGATGCCGATGCGGTCACAGACGTTCGGATGCAGCCATCCCTCTAAGGCATGGAGTACGACTGTCAGGCGAGCCAGAAGGTCGCTCCGTCGCGTGTACCGCCTTGCCGAGAGCGACACGAACGTCGGCGCGAGCGTTACCTGCCAGGCATCAGGGTCCTTGGTCTCGAAGCGCCAGATCGTCCCGGCGTCCTGCGGCTGAACCCCTCCCGGTCCGATCAGGACCCCGAGCTGCCGCTCCGGGCGGAGGATCGGGTAGTCCTTCCGGATTGACTCCTGGAAGTTCGCCACGAATGCGCTGTCCTCGATCTTCATCACGGCCGGGAAGCGCACCTGAGCGATAACGTTCACCAGGGGAGCCCTGGCCAGCGCCACTTCCTGCACCGAGTGTCCGAACGGCGTCATCGTCATCACCTTCCCAGTATACTTCCCGCGACCTCGGTTGGGAATCCACGGAGGTGTAACGAATCATGGCCGAGACTGCCAAGGGTACGAAGTTCATCCGAGTCTAGGGCTACACGAGAGCAACGGCACCAAGGTGCCGACGCACGATCGGTCCACGCCAGACACGTCGAGAGGGGCGGCGCCCAAGCGTCCGACGCGGCGTCGGACGCCCAGCAGGTCGTCGAGAGGCTGAGAGAGCCGCCTCTCAAACGGTGGTCGCCGAGCTGAAGGTGCCGTCGCCGACCACCACCGGGTGATCGGCCACCACGAGCCCGTACCGGCTGCACGCAGCGGCCATAGCGGACGAGGATGCAGCTCGTCGCCTTGCACGCCATCGCCCCAGCGAGGACGGGGCGGGCGGACAGCCGGGCGGCTCGCACCCAGCCCACGGCGACCATCGCCGTGCCGACCAGCCGGTGACGCTCGTCAAGGTAGATGACGAGCGAGATGTCCTCCCGGTGATGACGCAGCAGATCACAGGCGAGCTGCGAAGCAGCAGCCGGGCCGTCTATCCGACGGGGAAGTGCCAGAGACGCCTCCGCCTCGGGATGGCCGTGGGAGACAGTGCCCCCCAGCCGGACTCGGCGGATCAGCGAGCGGAGCGGGTGGATGGGAGAAGACGGGATCATCGTGGTGCCCTCCAGTGACGGTGGATTCATGGAGGAGCCGCAGCATCGCCGTACATGGCGGAGGCCCGAGAGAGCGTCAGCGATCGAGCACGTCTTGAGGCCGGAGCCTCACGGGACGGAGGTGGTATCGGTGCTGGAGTGGAGCCGCACGGATCGTCCCGAGGAGCACCCGATCCCGGCTCGAACACTCGCCACGCCGCATCCCCGACGGCCGTCTTGGGGCGTCCGGCCATCCCAAAAAAATCTTCAAAAACTGCGGAGGAGTTGTCAGATGTCGCTCTCCTGGTCGGAGGACCCTGCGAGGTATATATGCCCAGGTAAGACGCCAAATCGAGGGGACTGCGGGAGCCTGCGGATAACGGGCCGGACGGGCCAAATAGGTCTCATAACCCGAAGGTCGCAACCGATTCAGATGCAGACCGTCGGATACAACCCTGCCACCGTCGCACCGGATGCCCGCCGCGTTCGGCCCCCGGTGCTGTCGGAGGTCCGCGCCCCTTGGGAGCCCAGATTCGTCCGGGCAGGCTATCCCGATCTATCGCGCATGCCTGCCAGTCCGGACGCGTTCAAGGGTGTTCGGGTTCGTCTGGACCCTGCTCTCGACCAGCCGTATCCGTCCCGGCGCGTCCGTCGCCGTCCGGCGAAGAAGACCTGATAATGCTGAGGTCGCTGGTTCGAGTCCAGCTAGCTCCACTGCTGACCAGGACTTTTTGTGGCTCGGCTGGGCCGGTGAACTTCGGCTGCACCACATTGCACCACAAGTCGGGCTCGCCGACGGCTGGTGGCTGCTGACCGCCGTGACCTCAGGCCACGCCCGGCGCCTTGCAATCCTCGCCAGTGTTCTGCGTCTGACTTTGGCGCGGAGGATCCACCGCGAAACGAACCAACACTGACAGGCTCTCCGGTACAACCGA
>JAVKSL010000145.1:0-4421 GCA_039583695.1 Acidimicrobiales bacterium
AACATGCACCGGACAGCACCCTTGCAGGGGCCGAGGACCGCACCCACCAGGCCTGGAAGCTAGTCCACGCATCTGACTATGAGCAGCTGGGACGAAGTCGAAGGCGCCTGGGCTGTGGTGCAGGTCGTCGTAGTAGCTGTTGCCTAGCCGGATGTCGCCTGACAGCCCGTGCAGTGCCAGGTTCATCTTCGCAATCGGAACGGTGGACTCCTTCTGTTCCTGTCCGTACACGGACAGCTCGGCAGACGCAGATCCACGGTGGCGCTCCACGAACTTGGCGCACTGGACGAACATGCCGCCCGAGCCGCAGGCCGGGTCGAAGACCCGTCCGTGGAATGGCTCGATGATCTCCACGATCAGGCGGACGATGGAGTACGGGGTGAAGAACTCGCCGCCGAGGCGGCCCTCGGCCATGGCGAAGTTGGACAGGAAGTCCTCGTAGATGAGGCCGAAGGCGTCGCCGGCCAGGTTGCGCGGCGGCGGCGCGAACAAGCGGAGCAACTCGATCAGGGTTGATTCTCCAAGCGCTGGTAGCCCTTGGGCAGCACGTCCTTCAACTCCGGGTTGTGCGTCTCGATCGCCTTCATCGCCGCGTCCACCGCAGCGCCCAGGTCCTGGCCTTCTGGCAGGCCGACGAGATGGGACAGGCGCGCCTCGTCAGGCACGTAGAGCACTGATCGGGCTCGATAGTCGTCCACGCTGACTGGCCGTCTGGGGTGGCCTTGGCTTCGACCTCAGGACGCACCTCGTCGAATCGATGCTCCGCGTAGGCCAGGAAGATGAGTCCGAGGACCGGCCCGCGGCACTCGCTGGGCGCAAGCGTCGAGTTCGCCCGCAGCTGGTCGGCGGCTGCCCACAGGGTACGCCGAACCTCGGCAAGGTCTCTACTATCCACCGGCTCCTCCGAATCCGAAAGGGCTATTCAAGGCTGGTCCTCAGGTCCTCAACGAGGGCGATCACTGATCCTGCGACGGTCGCGGCGTCCTCCCCCGCGCCAGCCGCGCGCACGGCCATCTGGACGCCGTCACTTTGCGGCTCCGCGAATAGTTGCGGAAAGAGGGCTATTGCATCCTGCGTTACGGAGCGTGTGAGCTCGTGATCCAGCAACCGCCGGAGTCGGCCGGCGAGAATGTCGGTGTCGACCGCGCGGAGCAGCCGGAACACATCGAGCGCGTCCTTGTCTCGTACTCGGTCCCGCGTGTCAACACGCTCGGCGATCTTGTGGACCTTGGCGACGAGGAGCGCACCTGGCCCGGCAACCCACATCGATACCGTACGGGTATCCGCCCGATCGAGCGCGCCGATCGTGTGCTTGTCACGATCGACCAGTGCCCCTTCGAGACCCTTCGCACGACGAGCCGCTCGCTTGCCGTGCGGGCCCAGTCGTGCGCCGCGCGTACCCGGTCCAGCAAGGGTGTCCGGAACCATCAGATCCACGTAGATTCCCCCGGGACTGAGCCATGCCCCCGGGTGCTCTCGTAGTGTGAACCCTGCGTCCTCCAGTAGCTCGTGGATCAACGGCGCGGCCGCGAGCTCCACCGGTGATATCGCGAAGTCCGCGTCAGTCGTGTACTCAGCGACGGCGAGGTCGGCGTCGCCGGTGTGCAGGTAGACGGCCTGCGCGCCCACGAGCACGAAAGCGTCGAGGTGCGCGCCGAGAGCTTCGGCTGCGTCGAGGAGCGCAGCGCGGGCACGAACGTAGAGCGGATCAACCACGCCAGGCGTCCTCGTTGGTCCGCATCCACGAAAGCAGTTCGTTACCCTCGGACGGCTCACGTCCTGGGCCTGTCATCAAGTCGACTGCCAACTGGGATAGCGCCACAACGCGAAGGTCCGGAACGGCACCAGAGCCAATACCTGAACCGTCGATAAATCCGTAGCCGTAGGCCTCGCCTGTGCCCACGCCTGAGCCGTCTGCGAATCCCGTGCCGTAGCGATCGCCCGGATTGGCCGTTGTCGCGCTACCCATCGCCGTCCTTTCGAAGACCACGGGATCGAACGGTTCGGCGAGAACAACGTTGGGCCCGGAGTCTGTGGCTCGGAGCTTCAGTTGTTCAGCCGCCCGAGTGGGCGCTTCCACGTAGATGGCCGCTTGGCGGGCGGGGGCGATCGGCGCGTATCGCTGTGCTGCGAACGCTCCGGTGGCGGCGTATCGAAACCCGGCCTCGCCGAGTTTCGTCATCAGGGAACCGAGACCGCGAGGTTCCAGGTAGTAGCTGACCCGATTTGAGCGCGCGAATTCGTAATCTTGACTCCAGCGTCGGATCGTCGCCTCCCAATCAAGAGCGACGACAGCACCGCGCTCGTCACGTTTCACGACGCCCTCACGATCGAGGAGGTCGAGCGTCCGGGATAGTGAGCCGAGCGGTACCGAGGCCCGCTTGGCCAGGTCGCGGACGCCGTACGGTGGACGGAAGTCGACCAGCGCACGCACGGCACGGCCAGCGGCCCGGCCGCGAAGCGACTGCAAGGTCTCGTCCGACGGCCAGGGGTCCTTGGTTCCGCCCTGTCGTTCGACGAATAGACCTGGGCGGTCCGAAACGAGGCGAAGGTTTCCCGTCGTGTCGGCGAAGCTCACGCCTCGCTCGGCGAGGGAACCGCGCAGGGTGCCCCCGAGGTAGGGCGCAGCGAGCAGCGGACGAGCAGCGGCCGCGGTGAGCTGCGCCAGCAGGTCATCAAGCTGGCGTCCGAGAACCGACCGCTTGACTTCGACCACGAACGTCGCGGCGGTACCGTCTGGGGAGCAGATGATCCACTCTGCGTCGACTCGACCTCGTCGCCTCGTTGTGTCGCGGTCAGAGCGAAGGGACCAGCCCGGTGGAAGGGCGTCGGCAGCGAGACGCTCGACCGTGCGGAGCGTCTCCGCTTCACTCGGCGGACTTCCTGCCACAATGGCACCTCCTCTCGATTCCCTGGCAGGGGACAGTGTTCCATAAGTATAGCCGTTCCGGCAGATCCGGAACAGTAGAGTAACTGGAACAATATCTGGAGGCCTCGCGCCCCTACGGTCGCCCCCGCCTCCACCGCTCCTGCTCCCGCCCCCACGCCTGGTCCGCTGGCGAAGGCCGCATCCGCATCGGTCGCCCCCGGTAGCGACGGTGCAGTGTCTGCCAGGACATGTCGGTGTAGTGGCCGATCACCCTCCAGGAAGCCCCGTCCTCGTGCGCCTCGTAGACGGCTTGGTGGAGGGCCATCTCGGCGTTCCGTAGCAGTCCGCTGAGCGCCTCGATCCGGGCGGCAGCGTGGGGAGCGATCCGGGCGGCCTGGCCCCAGGCCAGGGCAGCCTCGAGGGCGAGGCCCTCTCCCGCCAACCCCTCGGCCCGATCGGACCTTGACAAATAGGCACGCACCGTACCGGCAGCGTATCCGCTTCTTTCGTCTCGAATCCGGACGGTTCATCGATCTTTGTGCCAAAGGGGGGTGGTTCTTATATGGAGGCTTCGCCATCCGCCGAGGTCCCGTCAATACTCGATTCCATCAGGAGGTTTGGCCTTGCCCGTGTCACCCCCGACAACATCGCCCGGCCCGGCGGTCCCGCATGGCCCGCTGGCCCGCTTCTTGGAGGACCCGACTGGGACCCTGCGCCACACGGCCAATTTGCTCGGCCACGAAGTCTTGATGGCCCTCGCCCACTACGGGCCACCCCTGTTCGCCTTGGTCATGGGCGGGGCTATCGCCTGGGTCGCCTTGGCCCGGTGGCACTCCCGCCGGGGGGCTGCGGCGGCCAGTTTCCTGGAGATCCTTCCGCCACCGACCGTGGAGCCCCGTTGCGCCGAGGCGTTCTGGTCCAACATGCACCCGCTACTCCAGCCCACCTGGCGCAGCACGACAGGCGGCCGGCCCCAGGTCACCTTCGAGATCCATGGCTCGGGCCAGCGTGTCCATTTCGGCGTCTGGGCGCCGCGCTCGATCTCGGCGCACGTCGGCCGCGCCGTCACGGCGGCGTGGCCCGGTGCCACTGTCGTGGCTTCCGACTCCGGCGGCGAAGTTCCGCGGCCACCGGCGGGCACGTACGCCGGTCGCCAGCTTCGGTTGGCTCGCGCCCAGTGGCTTCCGATCGCCAGCGGCCACGTCCTCGACCCGTTGCGCTCGGTGCTCGGCGCCGCGGCCGACCTGCACGAGGGTGAGTCCGCCGTCGTCCAGGTCGTGGCCCGTCCGGCCGGACGGCGCTGCCAAGGGATGGCTCAGCGAGACCTCCTGAGCAGACAGGGCATCCCGGCGCCGAGCCCGGCAATGCGCGCCGTCGGGCCGCTGGTGCGCGGACTGCTCGACGTGGTCACACCGGGTCCCTCGACACCGGCGCGTACGACGCCACGTCCGGTTCCCATCCCCCATGCCGAGCTATCTGAACCTCCCCCCATCGACCGGACACCCACACGAGCCAAGGATGAGGGAGGATGTGGGATGGGACATGGATCATC
>JAVKSL010000146.1:0-4400 GCA_039583695.1 Acidimicrobiales bacterium
CAGTGCCCCTTGACCCATCTCTCATGGCGATCATCCTGAGTGTCCGCAGACGATCACCCAGCTTGGCCGGCAACAGACGGGCTGATCGGCGACCTGGTCCGTGAGCTGCTCGACCTGCACGCCCGGGCGTGCGACGCCGGCCATGCGGATCCGATCAAGCTGGCCCGCTGGATGGTCCGGCTCCGCTTCGACGACCAGGACTTCTTCGAGGTGGACCCGGTCCGCTACGCCGACGCCCTGGGTGATCTCGGGCTGGCGGCGTACCGCCGCGACGTGAAGCAGCGCGTCGAAGCAGGTGGTGGCGACTCGTTCGCCGCCAAGTACGCCCAGGAGCGCCTGGCCGTGCTCGACGGCGACACGGAGGCCCTCGTCGGGCTGCTGGGCGGTGACCTGAGCCGGCCGTACCAATTCATCAGGGTTGCCGAGGCCATGGCGGAGCTGGGCCGCGACGACGACGTCCTGTCCTGGGCCACCCGCGGGATCGGCGAGTCGAGCGGCTGGCAGGTCGCCCAGCTCTACGACCTCGCCGCCGGGGTCCACACCCGCCGGGGAGAGGACCAAGAGGTGCTCCGGCTGCGCCGGGAGCAGCACCAGCGGATGCCCTCGTCGTCGACGTACAGCCTCTTCCGCGCTGCAGCCGAGGTCGGCGGGCTGTGGCCGGCCGAGCGCTCGGCGGCCCGGGCGGTGTTGGCGGAGCACGACCTCGGCGGATTGGTTGACGTGCTGCTTGCCGATGGCGAGCCCGAGGCTGCCTGGCAGGTCCCCGGAGCCCATCCCGGTTGGGATCCGGGGCCGCAGCGGTGGATGCGCCTGGCCGAGTCCCGTGAAGCCTCTGAGCCGGGCGACGCGCTCGACGTCTACCTGCGCCTGGCCGACCTCCAGCTCGAGACGACCGGAAAGGCAGCGTACGTGCGAGCGGTGGCGATCCTGAAGAAGGCGGCTCAGGCAGCGCGAGCGGCGGAGCGCCAGGGTGCCTTCGCCGCGCACCTGGCAGCGTTGCGGGAGGCGCACCGGCGGCGGCCGACGTTCATCGTCGTCCTCGACAAGGCCCGGCTGGGGTGAGGCAGTCGGTGGGGATCGTCGGAATGGCGGTCGACGTGTGCAGGCCGGCCGGTTCAGGTGGCGATGACGAAGCGGGCCCGTTGGGCTCGGAGCATCTCGAAGGGCGTGACATAGCGCACGCCCACGCCGAGGCAGGCGTTGGGGATCTTGATCTTCTTCGTGGAGTGGGCGACGACTTCGTGGGTGACCACCACGTGCTGGTGGGCATGGGCGTGGGCAACCAGGTAGTAGTCGGCGTCTTGGAGGAAGGTGGCAACGGCTGCCGGCTCGTACCCGGCGCCGTTGGCCCAGGCGCTGGTGGCCTGCGGGCTCGGCACCACGGCTGCGTCGGCTTCGAGGAAGAAGGCGCCGGGTCGCTGGCTCGCCCAGGCGGCGAGGTCGTCGTCGACGGCGCCGAGCTCGCTGGCGACCTTGTCGATACTGAACACGGTGCCGGACTGGTGGGCGTGGTCGATCCAGTCCCAGAACCCGGGGCAGAAGTCGAAGCCGTATTGGCGGTTTTTGGCTTCGATGAAGACGTTCGTGTCGAACAGGTAGGCCATCAGCCGGTCCCGAGCCGGCTGACCAGCTCCTGGAAGGTCGACAGCTTCTTGAGTCCGAGCATCTGGAAGGCGTCGCGGTGGAGGGTCTGGCCTTCGAGGGTGCTGACGATGACGGCCCGGGCGAAGCGCTTGCTCACCCGCGCCGGCTGGGTGTTGAAGAAGTTGCCGCCGGTCCCTGATCGCTCCCCGAGGATCTGCAGGATCCTGGTCAATTCGTCCCGATAGGCCATCTGATACTCGTCCCAGCTCAGCCGGCCGGCGTCGTGGACGCGGCGGAGGATCACGAGGGTGCTGACCTTGAACCTGCGTGCGAGCGATTCCAGCTCGTCGGCAATCGGCACGTCCTGTGGCAGCGCGCCGCGTACGGTCGCCAGGGGGACGAGGACCTCGGCGGCGACCTGGTTGCACCAACGCTCGACTGGGTTGGTCGGCGCAGCCCCGAGGTTGGCGTCATCGAGCGCGGTCTCACCGAGGAACAGGTGGACGAGCTCGTGGGCGAGCGCGAAGATCTGGGCTGCCTTGGTGTCGGCGCCGTTCACGAACACCAGGGGGGCGAGCCGGTCGACGAGGGAGAAGCCCCGGAACTCCTCGGGGTCGAGCCTGCGGTGCGTGTTGGCGCCCACGACGCCGCTCACCATGACGAGCACGCCGAGCTCCTCAGCATGGTCAACGAGGGTCCATAGCGCATCCGACCAGGTATGACCGCGCTCGCCCGGGTCGAAGGTCAGGGTCCTCCTGATCTGCTCGGCGGCTTGTTCGACGGGTACAGACGGCGTCAGCGACCCGACGAAGGCGACGGGATCCTCCCTGGTCACCTGGGCGAAGTCCCGGTACCACTCCTGTCGCTGCTGGCAGGCGAAGATCGTGTCGAGCAGGTCGGGACTGGGCCGATGCACCCCGAGGTCACTCATGGTCCGGTAGTCGGGGATCGGAACCTGCTCCTCGGGCGGCTCAGGGAGGAAGAGAAAGCCGATCGGCGTGTGCGTCGCTCGGGCGAAGTCCTCGAGCTGCTTGAGCGTCGGAGTCCGCTCTCCGCTCTCCCACTCGGTGAGCTTCGGGAACCTTGTCGCCAACTCGTCAATGCCCAGCCGCGACCGTTCACGCGCCCATATGAGCAGCCGAGGGCTCACGGCGGCGCGTACCGAGGTGGTCATCTACCGACCGTACCGCCAGGCTGCGACAGCACCACTTGCACGCGCTGAGTCGAGCCACTTGATAGAGCTCCTTGGTCGCGTTCCCATCAATGCGCCTGGCGCGCTCATGCTCCAACCACTATCAGGGCTCGCCGCAACGACCGTACGGTGTCTACGACAGCCGCCATGACCTCCGCGTTGCCTTGCCAGAAGCCAACCGGCACCGGACGCTCCGGGGTCCGCGTGAAGCTTGCAAACAGATCTACGAGACCGCGATCTTCGAAGTTGAGAGCAGAGTCTCCGCGCTTGGCGTGCTCCCGGAAGAGACGAAGCTCAGCGGACCGGAGAGCGTCGCCTGGCAACTCCACCCTGAACGGGTGATCAAAGGCGAAGAGATCGTGAAACGCTTGGTTGCGTGCATCGGCGATCACCGATCGGTACCGCTCCAGCGAGGGCTTCCCCTTGCCGACGAGGGAGAAGGGAAGCTTCTCGAAGCGGTGCGCCAACTCGACCTGTTCGAACACCGTGAGCCAGAAGATCACGGGCTTGAGATCGCATACCCCCACCATCAGACGCAGAAAGGCCCGGGCGCCGTCGGCGAAGTTGTACGCGACCCTCAGCAGCTCGTTGTAGACGTCGTTGTTGTCCGGGATTCTCTGGTGCTGCTGCAACGTCGTTGAGAATGCGCTCACTTGTTCTTCCATGCGTTCCAGCACGTTTGAGAGGATTGAAGGAGCATCTTCGGTCACATCTTCCGGGTCTACCGGTCTGGTTGACGCCTCTTGAAGGGCGTGGAACGCTACTTCGAACGCCTCGCCAAGGGCTCCTGCATCAACGCCGTCCGACCCGGCGGCGGCATCTTGTACCGCGGCCCACGAACCGTCCAGGTCGGCAACGGTGCCGAGCATGACGACGCTTCCCGACACCACGGCTGGGCTTGACTGACCTGGAACGTACATGAGGAGGTCGAGACCGGGCACCTTCGCGAGAGGAACCTGGGCTGCTTCCGGCTCGCCGATCCGCCCGGCGAGGCTGAAGACAATCGAGCCAAGGCCGGGAAGCTGCTCATTCAGAGCCGTATCGAGGTCGGCGATCTCATATTTCGGTCGCTCCCTTGCCGCCAGCCGCTTGAACTGCGAGTTGATTCGGCTATTGGCCATTACCACGATTGGGGGAAGCGTGAAGTTCGGACCGTCCCCCACTTCGATTCCGAGGTAGTAGGCACTTTTCGTGGTTGACTGGCCCTCTCGGTACCAGAACGAGTTGTTGCAGGCAATCAGATCGCCGACCTGCAGGGTCTCAGCGCCCTTCCACGCATCGAAGGCATCAGACGCCAGCAGCAACTCACACTCGTCCACAACAGCCTTGTGCGTGCGCTGGATGCGTGCATCGGCCGTCGCGACCATCGGTCAGTCTTCCTGATTGGCGGCAAGCGAGCTCGCTATCTCCGCGAACTGGGCTAGCGCGGCTTCCAGGTCCTCAACGATCTCGGCGGCGATCAGCTCAGGAGCAGGCAGGTTGTCTGCGTCCTCGAGAGACTCGTCGCGCAGCCAGAAGACGTCGAGATTTGCCTTGTCCCGGGAGACGAGCTCCTGGTACGAGAACCGGCGGAAGCGCTCGGATTCGACTCGCGTGGTGCGGTCCTCGGCTCGGTACGCAGCGA
>JAVKSL010000147.1:0-4284 GCA_039583695.1 Acidimicrobiales bacterium
GGCGGCATGGCACCCGCCGGCCCTGACCCCGCCGCCGGCCCTGACCCCGCCGCCGGCCCTGACCCCGCCGCCGGCCACCCAGCACCCCGGCCGGTCGCCATCGTCGACGCTGGCGCCCGCCCAGCGCTCGACCTCCAGGTAGTCGTTCCAGTGGAGGACATGGCCGAACCGGCCCGGCCACCCAGCACCCCGGCCGGTCGCCAGCCGCCCGACCACCAGCCGCCCGACCACCGCCGGTCCGACCACCAGCCGCCCAACGGTGAGCAAGCACGCTGGCCGCCATCGATATGGCCAGCTATCGACGCGGCCGTCCTGGAGCTCATCCGCACCCACCGCTCGACCCTGGTGTTCGTCAACTCCCGCCGCCTCGCCGAACGCCTGGCCACCCGGCTCAATGAGCTGGCCGGTGTCGGATTGGGCGGTGCTCCCCTGGTAAGGGCGCACCACGGCTCCATCGCCCGGGAGCAGCGCCTAGCTATAGAGGACGACCTCAAAGCCGGCCGCCTGCCCGCCCTGGTCGCCACCTCCAGCCTTGAGCTGGGCATCGACATGGGGGCCATCGACCTGGTTATCCAGGTGGAGGCACCCAACTCGGTGGCCAGCGGGATCCAGCGCATCGGGCGCGCCGGCCACCAAGTGGGACGCCGCAGCCAGGGTCGGATATTTCCAAAATTCCGCCACGACCTGATTGTCGCCGCGGTCTGCGCACATCGGATGCAAGCCGGGCTGATCGAGGCGACCTCCATCCCCCAAAACCCCCTCGACGTGGCCGCCCAGCAGATCGTGGCCATGGTGGCGGGCGAAGGGGCCGAGGAGCACCTCACCGTCGACGACGTGGCGGCCGTTGTGACCGGCGCCTACTCGTTCGCCGGCCTGTCACGCCAGGCCCTCGAGGGGGTGCTGGACATGCTGTCCGGGCGCTACCCCTCCGACCGCTTCGCCGAGCTACGCCCCCGGATCAACTGGGACCGGCTCACCGGGGTGCTGACGCCCCGGCCCGGTGCCAGGATGCTGGCCGTCGTCAGTGGTGGGACCATCCCGGACCGGGGAGCCTTCAAGGTCTGCACCCCCGAGGGCAGCCGGGTTGGTGAGCTGGATGAAGAGATGGTCTACGAATGTCGCGTCGGTGAGACGTTCTGGCTCGGTGCCAGCACCTGGAGGATCGTGGAGATCACCCGAAACCAGGTGGTGGTGATCCCCGCCCCCGGCGAGCCCGGAAAGATGCCGTTCTGGCACGGCGATGCGCCGGGGCGCCCCTACGCGCTGGGCAAGGCGCTGGGCGCGTTCGTGGGCGAGGCCGAGGGCTGGAGCGATGAGCGCCTGGCTGCCGACTGCGCCCTCGACACCCTGGCGACGGCCAACCTGCGCGCCTATCTAGCCGACGAGCGCGAAGCCACCGGCGGCGTGCTGCCCACCGACCGCAACCTCGTCGTTGAGCGATTTCGCGACGAGCTGGGCGACTGGAGGGTCTGCGTCCTCTCCCCGCTCGGTGCACGGGTGCACGCGCCCTGGGCGATGGCCATCGAGGCCCGCATCCGCGACCGGCTCGGCCTCGAGGCCAGCTGCATCTGGAGCGACGACGGGATCGTGGTGCGCTTCCCCGAGGCCGATGAGTGTCCCCCGGTCGAGCACATCCTGATCGATCCCGAGGAGGTGGAGGACCTGGTGGTCGCCGAGGTGGGCCGCAGCGCCCTGTTCGCAGCCCGCTTCAGGGAGAACGCGGCCCGGGCGTTGCTCCTGCCCCGGCGCCGCCCGGGCTCGAGGACTCCACTGTGGCAGCTCCGCCAGCGGGCAGCCGAGCTTCTGGCCGTGGCGAGCGAGCACGGCGACTTCCCGATCCTGTTGGAGACCTATCGCGAGTGCCTGTCGGATCACTTCGACCTGGCAGCGCTCACCCAGCTGATGGGCGACATCGCCGCCCGCCGGGTGCGGGTGAGCTCGGTCGACACCCTCGTACCCTCGCCATTCGCCAGCTCGCTGGCCTACTCCTACGTGTCCAACTTCATATACGAGGGCGACGCGCCCCTAGCCGAGCGCCGCTCAGCCGTGCTCACCCTGGACCGGGCGATGCTGGCCGAGCTGGTGGGCTCCGACGAGCTGCGCGCCCTTATCGACCCGGGGGCGCTGGCGGCCCTGGAGTCCGAGCTGGCCTGCGCCGACGAGCGCCACTGGGCCCGCAACCTGGACGAGGCCCACGACCTGCTGCGCCGGCTCGGCGATCTCACTCCAGACGAGCTCCTCGCCCGTTGCGTACCGGGCATGTTCGGAGAAATCAACCCGGTTGGGCCGTCACACCACCTCCCACTCACCACGGTGGTTCCCGAGCGTGGGGGCAGCGTTCCCTCCGGGTCGGTGGTTCCCCGGGATGCCCTCCTGGCCGCCCGTGGCGCCCTGGCGGTGCGCATCTGCGGCGAGGAGCGCCTCATCGCCCCTGAAGATGCCGGGCGCTACCGCGATGCTCTGGGGGTGCAGCCGCCCCTGGGGGTGCCGGACGCATTCCTGGTTCCCGTGCCCGACGCGCTCACCCAGCTGGTCCGGCGCTGGGCACGCACCCACGGGCCGTTCGTCGGAGCAGAGCCGGCGGCCCGCCTGGGAGTGGTGCCTGAGCGGGTCGAATCGGTCCTGGCGGCCCTGGCGGCGTCGGGGACGGTGGTATCGGGGCAGTTCCGGCCGGAAGGGCACACCCGGGAGTGGTGTGACGCCGGGGTGCTGGCCAGGCTGCGGGAGCGCTCCCTGGCCGCGGCTCGCCGGGAGGTGGCGCCGACCGGGGTGGAGGCCCTGGCGCGCCTTCTTCCGGTGTGGCAGGGGGTCGGGGGTCGGGGTGGTCCGCCACTGGAGCGCTGCTGGGAGGTGTTGACCCAGCTCCAGGGGGTGGCGATACCGGCGAGCGTGGTCGAGCGGGAGGTGCTGTTTGCCCGGGTCCCCGGCTACGTGCCCCAGCTGCTGGACGAGCTACTGGCTGCTGGCGAGCTGATGTGGGTCGGTGCCGGGCCGCTGGGGCGCGACGACGGCAAGGTGAGGTTCTTCCAGCGCGACCTGGCCGGGCTGTTGCTGGGTCGGCTTGCGACGCCGTCGAGCGCCGAGGTTCCGAGTGGTCCCGAGCACGACCGGCTGCGGGGATTGCTGGCCGAGCGCGGGGCGTGCTTCTTCCGGGAGCTGACCCTGCCGGTGGCGGCGGCTCGCCCCGGCGACGACGCGGCGACCCTGGAAGCGCTGTGGAACCTTGTCTGGGCGGGGGAGGTCACCAACGATGGTTTCGGTGCGCTCCGGGTCGCGACCGCCCGCAGGGCCGGCCGGGCGGTGGCTGGTGGCAGTGGACCGGGCAGTGGACCGGGCAGCGGACCGTCGGGCCGCATGCTGGCGGGAGTCGGTGCGCTGCGCCGGCCACGGCTAGGGTCCCTGAGCGCCCTCGGCCCTCCTCGTGCGCAGGGCCGCTGGTCGCTGGTCGGGTCAGGCGCGGGTGCGACTCGGGTCACCGAGGCGACGGCTGCCCTGGTCAAGGTGCTGCTGGAGCGCCACGGCGTGCTCACCCGGGAGGCGGTTCGGGCCGAGGGTGTCCCGGGCGGGTTTGCCGGTGTCTACCCGGTGCTGCGGGCGATGGAGGAGGCGGGCAGGGTGCGCAGGGGCTACTTTGTGGCCGGGCTAGGCGGGTCCCAGTTCGCCTTACCCGGCGCGGTGGACCGCCTGCGCGATGTGCGCGACGGCTGGGGTGGCGGATCGCCGGCGTCAGCGGCTGTCCCCGCGGCGATCCCCTCAGCCATCCCGCCGGCGCCCGTGCCGGCCTGCCGGCTGGACACGTTGGTCCTGGCTTCGACGGATCCGGCCAACGCTTACGGGGCGGCGCTGTCCTGGCCGGTCAAGGGTCCCCAGCGGGTGCCGGGAACATGGGTGGTCCTGGTCGACGGCCTGGCCAGCCTCTATGTCGAGAGGGCGGGCCGTGGCCTGATCGCCCTTCGACCGTGGTCCGCACCAGGTGACCCAACCTGGGAATCCTCCGCCGTGGGTGCTCTCGACCAGCTACTAACCCCAGGCCGCCTCCACCGTTTGGTATTGGGCCGGGTAGACCCGGTGCTGGAGCCCTACCTGTCCGCGGCCGGCTGGCTGCCCGGCCCCAAGGGCCTGACCCGCTATCCCCGCCGGGCCGGCTGAATCCTACCGGTTCTTCACACTTTGTATCTGTGTGGCCGACACCGGGGCCATGACACCCTCTGTGTCAACCCCTAATCAAGAAATATTGCATTTGGTTGTTCCTCGTTTCGCTGGTTCAGCCGGCGCTGAGCTCTT
>JAVKSL010000148.1:0-4206 GCA_039583695.1 Acidimicrobiales bacterium
GCCTGACCAGAGCCTCCACGGTCGTCCTGGATGGCCACTCAGGCTGTTACGTGATCAGGTTGAGTGGCCTCCAACAACTGGACCTGCTCGCTCGTCTACCGAGGGAGGATCAGGCCTCTGAAATAGATGAGGTTCAAGAGGAGGCAGTAGCGCGGCTGGAAGCAGCGGAGTGGCGGCCCCCCTTGGCTCGGGCGCTCGGATCGCTTGACCCCGATCAGAGGGACGTCCTCCTGCTCTACGCCTGGGCCGACCTGTCTTACGGGGAGATCGCTCAAGCCCTCGATATCCCCCTCGGTACGGTACGCTCACGGCTCTCACGCGCTCGCGTGGCCATACGGGCCCTCCTGGAACATGCAGGCATCAGCGATCGAGATGGAGACACTCGGAGTGAGGATGAGGGCCGTGGATGATCTCGAGCGGTTGAGAACCTTCCAGTCCGAGGTGCCGGCTCCTGATGCCGACTCTTGGGCCCGGGCCCGGCGAGTCCTGTCCCTAGCGATGAGCGATGAGGACCAAATCGACATGAACCTACCCGCCTCGGCTCGGGAAGGTACAGAGGAGGGACCGGGTCCCGTACCAAAGTCATCTCCGGGTCGAAGGCTCCACATCACCACTGTGGCCGTCGGCGCCATTGCTGTCCTCGCGGCGGTCACCACATCCTTGGTTATATCAGCATTGGCCAATGGCCCCCGCCCCACCTCGTCTCGCCACCCTGCCGACATGTACCATCAGACAAGACCTCGCCCTGCCCATGCCCCCACGGTCCAGCTCGCTGGCTACACGCTGCACTTGCCGAGCGCCTACAGACTCGTGAGCTCCTGCCCCCCGATACCTGCTGGTGTAGCAAATCAGGCGGGAGTGTCAGTCGCAGGGAACAATGCATATGCAAGCTGGGCGTCGGCCACGGGCGGATGCATCCGGGCTGTCATGGAGGGTTATCCGGATTTCCGCCCTGCTGGCGCAGTAGGCTTTTCGGCCGGAACCCACCAAGCCTACCTCTGGAATCAGCCAGATGGCGACATCGAGCTCTGGCTGCAGCTGCCTGCCGCCCTCAATGTGCAGATAAGCCCGGAGCGAAAGCCGCTCTATCTCATATTCGAAGCCACCGGCCTCTCGGCGAAGCAGGTGATGACTACGGCTCAGGCAATGACTGTGAACCGGACCCCTATGCCGACGCCGCTTGGACCTACCAAGGGCCCCCACTGCACGCTCAATTGTAGGTGACTTCAGTGCCCTTTCAGGCAACGACATCTCAGGCGCTATGAATCCGACTGCGCTCGACACCAAGAGGGCGCTGGACTCTATGCATAGGCTTCGGAGTGCTTCCGTGATCTACCTTCTCATCGCCGCGCGTCTTCTGCTAGGTGGCATCTTTCTGCGCGCGGGGCTCTCGAAGCTTTCAGCGCCGGACGACTTCGGGCTGGCCGTGGCAAACTACGGCCTGATACCCAGCGGCTTGGTTCGTTCGGTCGCCCGCGGTTTGCCTGTGCTCGAGATATTTGGCGGCCTATTGCTGCTTCTTGGTATTCTTACTGGGCCGGTGGCGGCTGCGATGGCCGTCCTTCTACTTGTCTTCGCACTTGCTATTGCTGTAAATTTGGCACAGGGCCGCTCGTTCGACTGCGGCTGTTCAGGCTCTACAAATCGTGGCATCAGCTGGGGGATTGTAGCCAAGGATTCCCTTCTTGTAGGCGTGGCGGTGGGTCTCGCCATCACTCCTTCGGGTGTGCTCGCGCTCTGGCCAGTTTGGATCGGACGCATCAGCGGGTCGACCACGAGCATGGATGTGCTCCCGGTGCCGATTGCGCTCTCATTAACGGGTCTTCTCTACTATTTGATTACAAGAGGTGTCTCTTCCCATCGCCTCGCGGTCCGAGTTCGATCGAGCTTAGGTCACGATCGAGCGCAGAGGAGAAAAATGGAGGGAGAGTAGGCCATGTCGCCCGGTTGGGTAGCTGTCTTCATAGCTCTGTGGGTTGTAGTTGTTGTCTCCGTGGTGTTGCAGCTGGGCACCCTGCGCTTGGTCGTACCTCTTCTTGAGCGGGCGCAGCATATGGCGAGTGGAGCTCACCCCGCACAGCAGGGCCCTCCCGTAGGGACCGCTCTGCCGGAGTTCGAGGTTACCGACGCTGCCGGCGTGCTTCAAACCGTCAACGGTCAATGTGGGAGCATTATTGTGTTTCTTAGGTCCGGGTGTGGACCTTGCAGGGTACTCGCTGACGAGTTGGGCCAAGTGGACCTTGGGCGTCTAGCCGACGAGATGATTATCGTCACCGATCCTGGTGGTCCCACGTCACTCGGCCTGACCAGCAGGTTGCGTGTGTTTATGCAGGCGTGTGAGGGCGATAATCCGCTCAACATTCGTGCCACTCCCTTTGCGCTAGCAGTAGATGGAAGCGGAATCGTGGCGGGTAGCATTGTGCCCAATAGAGTTGAGCAGCTCCGAATCCGTGCCAATCTTATCAGGGTTACTCCGGGGATATCGGGTGACTCAGGATCAATCTCCGCCGGTGGCGGCGGTGGAGCTTCGATGGGTAGCGATTACCGGTTTCTTTCGAGCAAGGCTCGGAAATAATCGGGGTAGCGTAGGTTCGCGATGAAGCATCGAGTAGCTCGTTGCTACTCCCGACAGAGTAAGGAGCTGTTATGTCTAAGCGTTCGTCCGTGGTCGAGAACAGTCAGTCGTCGGGCCCCCCGATGAATCGCCGGGGCTTTCTTCATAGGCTCGGACTCGCCGGAGTTGCGACGGCGCTCACGGCGGGAGTAGCGGAAGTTGCCGCCGTTGCACCAGCGGGCGCTCAAGGGGCTGGACCGTCCGGGGGGCCGTACCCTACAATTCCGAATGCCCCACTGACACCCAACTGTTGCGAGATCACGTGCACTACAGCGCTTTACCATTGCAACTACGGGAACCCGTGTCCTGGACAGCAGGGGTATAGCTGCTGCTTCCACTGCACCGGATGTGGCTATGACTACTATGCTTGCTATAACGATACGTGTGGTACGTATGTGTTCTGCGCGGCGTAGGCTGGGCTAGGGAGTTCGGGCTTCCGGCTGGCGCTTGTGTTGGGACGCATTGGGCTGCGAGGAGTCGCCCGGCGCACCAACGGATGGAGTGGGGCGGTCCGGATAGGCGTAGGAGGCGCAGGAGGGCCCGGGGCCGGCTTGAGGAAGAGTCGGCGGCGACGGCTTGCCGACGGGCTCAGGCGTCCCGGCGGGCGGTGAGGACCACGGCGGCGGCCAGCACGGCCGCGGCCCAGGCGCAGAACACGCCGAAACCGGCCCAGGGCCCCAGGGAGTGAGCCTGGTGGGTCACGTTCATCAGGGACTGGCCGGTGTCGCTGGGCAGCGACTTGTCCAGCACGTACTGCCACGACTGGGGCAGGGCGTGGGTGACCCCCGGCAGCAGGATGACCAGGCCCACCAGGGCGGCGATGCCGCCCGCCGTGCTGCGGATGATGGCCCCCAGGCCCACGGCCAGCAGGCCGAGCACGGTCAGGTACAGCCCGCCGCCGATGACGGCGCGGAGCACGCCGGCCTGGCCGATGGAGGCCTGCAGGGAGTCCCCCGACAGGATGGTCTGGCCCACGAAGAAGGCGATGAAGGACGAGGCCATCCCCACCACGAGGGCGGCCAGGGCGAAGACGATGGCCTTGGCCGCCAGCACCAGCCCCCGCCGGGGGACGGCGGCGAAGGTGGCCCGGACCATGCCCGTGCCGTACTCGGACGTGATGACGAGGACGCCGAGCACGCCGATGGTCAGCTGGGCCAGGAAGATGCCGCTCAGGCTCAGGTTGGTCGGGTCGAAGCCCGCCAGCTCCCGGGCCCGGCGCTGGGGCGCCAGGTGGTGGAAATGGGCGAGGAAGCCGAACCCGGCGGCCACGCTGATGCCGACGATGACGACGACGGTGGCGGCGAGGGTCCAGAAGGTGGAGCGGACCGAGCGGAACTTGGTCCACTCCGACCTGAGCACCCGGCCCAGGCTGATGCCGGCGCTCGCTCGGGCGGCGCCTCGGGCGGACGGCGCCGGTCCGGCGAGGGTGGTGGCCATGGTCAGGCTCCCTTGCTGGCCGGGACAGGGGGGCCGGCCAGTGGCTCGGCACCGCCGGCCGCGCCGCCGGGGCCGCCCCGGAAGTCCACGCTGTCCCCGGTCAGCTCCATGAAGGCCTCCTCCAGCGAGGCCGCCTGGGGCGACAGCTCGTGGAG
>JAVKSL010000149.1:0-3843 GCA_039583695.1 Acidimicrobiales bacterium
TGCACCCCGACGGCCTGCACACCGAGGCAGGGATCGGGCCCGGAGACGCGTTGAAACGGGCGGTGAAGATCCGCTCTGGGCTGGTGCATCGCCGCAGCACATCGATGGCTCGCCTGGACGCCCTCTTGGAGATCCTGGGTCCCGGCTGGGTGGGCGCGATCGGCTCGGACATGGGGGTCACGGCTCTGCGGTTCTGTGCCCGTTATGCCAGCCCAGACCGGGTGAAGCGCCTCGGGGCCAAGCGGCTGGCCGAGTTCTTCAGGGTCTCGAGCCGAGGAGCGTGGGATCACGAGCGCGCAGCCGAGGTGATCGGCGCAGCAGACGCCAGCACGGCGCTGTGGGGGTCCGACGGGATCGACTTCGAGGCCCTCGGTGCCTTTGGTGTGCTGGACCACAATGTCGCCGCCGTGCTGGTCCAGACGGTCGGTCAACATCCGGGACATGGCACCCTTAGTCAGCCAGATCTCCCCAAGGCCGCCGTCGTGGGATACGACCGGGAGCCGCAGAGGACCACCTCGGAGACCTGCCAGGGCCGGGCAAGCTCCTCACAGACCACTCATGCTGAGTTTCAGCGATCAGTTGCGGGAAATGGCGCTAGCGCGATCCTCTGGCGCCCGACGCTTCGCTATCTGCCAGGCGTTGGAGTAACCGGCGACGTTCCGCCCGTGACCGCCAGAGCATCCACCCTGTGATGAGGAGGAGCAGCACGCCGACCGCCAACGCCGGTATCAACCAGATGGGCAGGCCGGCGTGGACCGCCGCGGGAGCTATCGGGGACCCACCCGGCGTCGCCTGGACCGCCGCCACCGCCGGTTGCACCCGCAGCGTCCCGGTGAAACCCGCCAGCCGGATCCCTCCGGCACTGAGAGTGAGGGCGATTGTGGTCTTGTAACAGCCTGCCGGGAGGACCTGGTCGTTCAGGTACCACGGATAGTCGATGCTGGTGTGGGGCACGAAGGTGTCAAGCTGTCGCGCCAGGTTCAGGACCGGCGGCCCCCCCGAGCAGTTGGCAAGGTTGCCCGTGAGGTAGGGCTTCATCAAAACGCTGCCGGTGTCTTGGATGGGGATGGTGAGCACCTGGCGGCGCTGCTGCTGGAGGCTCATGCGGGGCTGGCCGAGGCTGGCCGCGGCTCCTTCCCCAGGGCCGGGCACGTGGACCACCACGGCAATGACCACCCGGGTGGTGACGAGCAGGCGCACCGAGCGTTTGCCCGAGACCGGCGCTGCGGTGGCAGTGGGGTTCGGCGCCTGGGCTGCTATGGCCGCGACGTAGTCGCCCGGCGCCGTCCCCTGTGGCACCGCCACACTGAAGTGGACCGGTACCACAGCGCCTGGCGGGACGTCGACGCCGGCGACGGACAGCTGCAACCAGGCCGCGGTGCCGGCCGGGTTGGCCTGGGGTTGGCCGTAGGAGACGCCGCCGACCGGGGAGGTGGTGGCTCCCGCCACGTACACCAGGTAATGGGTCTCTGCGGAACTGAGGTTGTGGACCACGACGGTCCCCGACGTGGCCGCCCCCGGGGAGAGCGTGTAGTCGAAGTACCCGCCGGGGCCGGGCTTCATTGCGGACAGGCCCGGGGTGGCGGGAGCGGCGGGGACGGGAGCGGCTAGCGCAGGCACCGCCGTCGCCACCAGCGCCAGGGCACAAAAGGCGATACCACCGCCGAGCCTGGCTGCCCGGCGACGGAAGGGGCGAGATGCCATCGCCAAGCCCGGGGACTGGTGGTGGGGCCGTTGCGGATGAAGCCCTGGAACGAGGCAACGCTCTACCCGTCGCCTCGGTCTCGACAGCGGGGAGGGCGAGTGCTTCATCGGATTACGGGCCGCTGACGATGCTGTACTGCACGCCGGCGGTGTAGGTGGCCGCCCACGAGTTGGCGTCGGTGACCACCTGCACCCCGGGGTTGACCGTGTAGGTGCCCATGCCGGTGTTGATGGCGGCAGAGACAAACTTGATGGCGGTCGACCCGTAGGCGGTGGAACCGACACCGCCGCCGGTCACCGTCGTGCCGCTGAGCACGAAGGCTGGGGCGGTGCTGGTCGTTCCGGATGCGGCGGTGATGCCGGCACCGGTCGCTCCGCTGAGTAGGGAGAAGGCACTGGGGGACTCGGTGCCGGCTTCGATCCTGTACACGAGCCCGGATACGAGTGTCTGCGTGCCGAAGTTGATGGTGATGCCTTTGGTGCCGACGGCCGACGGCAGCGATGCTGTCGCCACGGTGACGCTGCCTCCGAGATGGTCGGTGCTGTCAGTCGAGGTCCAGGTGAACGACCCGATGCCCGAGGTGAAGATGCCGGTAGTCACCGTGTAGACGACGCCGTCCTGGGTGTCGGTGTAGGTGCCCGAGGTCGCGGTTGTGAGGGCGGTCGCCCCACCTTGGGCTACCCACGCACCGGTGTAGGTGAGGTCACTCACCGCCACCGTGCCATTCCAGCCATTACCAGTGCCGGTGGTGTCGGACCACGGGGCTGAGGGCAGGATGCCGTTGGTGATCGCGGCGACGGTACCGGTGATCGCCTCGGGTGTCACGGTCCCGATCGAAAGGGATCCGGTTGAGAGGGTCGCGCTGGATGTTCCGGTGGCCGCGAAGGCCGCTCCTGTTGGGACGGCCACCATGGCAAAAGCAGCCGTCGTGCCGAGCAGGACCTTGGTGGTGAACCTGCGGGTGCCTCGCCGCCCGGGCGCGCCGTCCCTGGAGGTTGTCGGGTCTTGATGCATTGGTGTCCTCGTCCTTCTTTCGTTCGGGCCACTGGCAATTGGACTCGCGAGGCGGGACGTCTCTAGCACGGCGTAGCGTCCACGAGGGACTGATGCCCACGTATCGACATGCCGTCACGGAAACTTGAGCGAAACAAGTCACCGCCTACGCGGCGACGTCGGCGCCGAGGAGGCGACGACCTGCTGTGGTCTGGATGCCCACCCTCACCAGGCCACCGGCAGCTATATTCGTGGCCACCTGGACGTTGGCCACATGATTGGACGTCGGCCCCCAGTTGCCGACCACCTCGGTGTGGCCCATCTTGGCCCGACACAATGGTCACACAGTCCGTGCCGGCTGCCAGTCCCCGCAAGGAAAGCACCAACTCGGTTCCCCAGGCTTGCGCGCCAGCGTCACCTGTCCCAAGGGGGGGCCACTTCGAGCCAGCACGGTGGAGCCAATTTGAGCTGTCATACCCAGTCTGAGGCCGACCGAGGCAGTCAGGCCCGAACAAGGACTGCAGACCGGCGTTGCGGGGCTCGGTGTGCTCACCGAGGTCGAGTCGGCGAAGCTCTCTCCAGGGTTGGACTTGACCGCGGTCACCTCGACGCTGCCCGCAGAGGTCAGCACGATGGCGGGCCGTCCGCGCTGGCAGGAACGGCGATGGCCACCAATCCGGCGAAGCCGGTGAGGGCTGCGAGCAGCACCACGATCACCTGGAAGACACGACCCCATGCGGCGCTGCGGCCGGCGAGGTGGGGGAGTAAGTCGTCAAGGGCGAAGTGGATGTGCATGCTCCCAGGATCGGGAACACCGATTGACGCGAACGTTGACGCGGATCTCGACGCGAACGTTGACAAAATCATTACTTTCCAACGTGTCGTGTTGTAACGCTACGGCCTGGTTGTGGAACACCAGCTCAGGGACTGTGTAACGTTGGTAAACCGTGCAACAGGATGAAGTCCTCGGTCGCAAGGATCGACCCTTGAAACGACTGGCAAGCCGTAGCTCCAAACACGAGGCGAGTTTGGTCGCCTTGGGGCGATGGGCCCGCCACTCGGCTTTCTTCTGACCTACATCCGTGAGTTAGGGTCGGGAACGCACGTTCGATCCACGTAGAAGTGCCTCCTGTTGCAGGAGAATC
>JAVKSL010000150.1:0-3693 GCA_039583695.1 Acidimicrobiales bacterium
CGCCGCCCGAACCTGACCCTCGCCCGATCACTGTTCGGCTGGGAGCCCAGTGTCGACTTGGCTGAGGGCTTGGCCCGGACAGCGGCCTGGCTCGCTCCCGCTTGCGCCATCTCAGAGCGCGTACGGCGGTGACCACGCTTGGCGAGGTCAGGTCGGTCCTGGGCTTTGTGTGGGATCATCCAGCGAACCGCCACAGGCGCTTTCGCCAGTGGGCGCGTGCGTGTTGGTTCCAGCTCCGGGCACGTCTGCTGGGCATGGTGGCCTACCCGTACCCCAGCTCTCCGGCGGTCACGGTGGTGATGAAAGGCAATCGGAAGCGTGACACCCGGCCGGAGATCGCCCTCCGCCCCCTGCTCCACCGTCGGGGCCTCCGCTTCCGGAAGGACTACCTGATCGTCTCACCCCACTGCCGGGCCCGCGCCGACATCGTGTTCGTGAGGGCAATGCTGGCTGTCTTCGTCGATGGCTGCTTCTGGCACCGCTGCCCAGAGCACGGGACCGAGCCGCGGAACGACACAGCTTACTGGGGCCCAAAGCTCGATCGCAACGTGGTCCGAGACCGCGAGCAAGAACGGGACTCAGGGTTGCCGGATGGGAGGTGGCCAGAGTTTGGGAGCATGAGGACCCCGAGGCCGCCGCAAACAGGCTGCAGGACCTGCTCGCCAGCCGACGTGGCACCGTACCATGACGGCATGGAACCTTCCGAACAACCGGTTGAGCATCCTGAGCGATGGAGCTCTTTCAGGCCGCTGCCGCTGCCCAACTCTGCCCGGTGTGGTGCAGCCCGAGCACGGCGAGGCGTGCCAGGTTGCACGCCGCTGCAAGCAGACTGAAGTCGGCGGCCACTTTGGCCCGACCTCGGACCGGGGCTCGTTGGCCTCCGTGCTTGGCAATCATGAGATGGCCAAGCTTGCGCTCCACCTTGGGCCGGATAACCCGGTAGTCCTGCGCCCACTCAGGTGTTTGGGGGACAATGACTGGCCTGCTCAGCCTCATCTCGGCCGATCCCGCCGTCTGCCACGGCCAGAGCTGTGTCGCGTTGTCGCGGGCATCCGCATCCCGGCCAGCGTGATCCTGGACTGCTTGGTCAAGGGGATGAGCGAGGCGGACATCGCAGCCGAGATCGACTTCGCACCGGTCTTGCCACCGAGCTGGGCGTGACCGGACCACAAAGACCCCCAGAGGTCCACGACGGCCCGTAGCAGGCGCTCACCCGCTCATCGATTGCCAACTGGGGCACTTGTGTGGCCAGAGTTCTGGCTATACTTGACGCTGTGAGGACCGTCCCGTTGGGTGAAGTCAAGGACCGCCTCTCCGAGTACATCACCGGCGTCGAGCGCACCCATGACGGAGTGGTGATCACCCGCCACGGGCGGCCCACCGCCATCCTGATTTCCCCTGACGACCTAGCTGCTCTCGAAGAGACCGTGGACATCTTGACCACGCCCGGAGCCCCCCAGGCCATCGCTGAGGGTCTCGCAGACCTAGAGACGGGCCGGGTGGCGGACAACGATGCTCTTCGCGCCCACTTTACCGAGGGGTGAGCCGGCCCTACGAGGTTCGTATCTCGGCTCGGGCGAAGCGTGACGTTCTCTGCCTGCCTGACAAAATCGGCGCTGCCTGTATCGAGTTCATCTTCGGTCCTTTCGCCGGCAACCCGCTCCGCCTGGGCGGCCCGCTGAGCGGCCACTTCGCCGGCTTGCGCTCAGCACGACGGGGTAGCTACCGCGTCATCTTCCGACTCGACGACCAGGTTCGACGCATCGACATCGTCCACATTGATCACCGAGGCGACGTGTCTGGTTGAGCGATCGGAACGCCCGCGGCTACCTGAGGTCCGGGGCCGGGGGACGCTCGTTTGGGCCGCGCTCAGAGCGCCACGATCTGCATCCCCGCCTGCTCGGCTGCCAGGGTCTGGCGCTTGTCGAGCGATACCAGTCGCCGCGCCCCCGCCACCAGCGCCGTTGCCAGGTGGATGGCGTCGAGGCTGCGAAGAGCGCTGGGTTGGAGGACCGCTGCCAGCATGCGAATCTCGGCGGTGACCTCGACGAGGTGACAGCCGTCGAGCAGGAGCTGAGCCGTCGCACGGACGGAACGCGGTGCCGATCGCCGGCCGAGGGCCCGACCAAGCTCGACCTCGGCCAGCACCGATGTGACGAGCTCGTTGCGCTGCTGGCCAAGCCACGCTCGCGCCTGAGCGTGATGCACCTCGTCCGGAGCGATCACCGACACGAGCAACGACGTGTCGACGTAGACAACACCAACCTCCTCGCCGTCGCCGCCCTCACCGCTCGAGGTCACGCTGCTCCACGAGGGCGCCGGCGATGTCGAGCGGCGGAAGGCTCTCAGCGCTGGCCAATGCCTCCGAGATCGCCGCCGGGGTCGCAGGGTGGGCAACCCCGGCGTGGATCAAGCGCTCGAGGCCGCTCAGCCCTGGCGGGGGGGACAGCACAGCCACCACACGCCCTCGGTCCGTGATCTCCTCCGCCTCTCCGGATGCAGCGACCCGCCGTACGACGGCCGATGCGTTGCGCTGAAGCGCACTAATAGATGTAGCCATGTGCTAATAGTAGCACGTCCACGGACTGTCGGGATGCCCCGCAGGCCGACTGGGTGAGCCAGACTCAAATGATGATGCGAGAAATTGAGCAGGATGATCTGGTGGTCAACCACGGCGCCAAGGCGGCACTTTTCGATGCGATCGCAGAGGTGGCCACTGCGTTCTCCTCAGGTCGAGGGCCGAGATGATCGACCTGCTCGCCCAGGGGGCGCGCTCGGTGGAGGAGGTGGCGACAGAGACCGGCCAGAGCATGGCAAATGCCTCCCACCACCTGCGCTCGCTGGCCCGTGCGAGCCTGGCCCTCAGTGTCGCCAGAGCACCCTGCCGCGCTGGTCCAGACGGTCGGTCAACACCTGGTGCGCTCCCGGCGGGACGGCACCCGCATCTACTACTGCCTCGCCGGGCACGAGGTCGAGGAGCTGTGGGCCACGCTGCGAGGGGTGGCGGAGGTGCTGCGGGCCGACCTCGACCGCCTGGCCTCCTCCTACCTCGGCGACCAGCATGGCGTCGAGACGCTCGGTCGGGACGAGCTGCTCGGGCGACTGGCGGCAGGTGAGGTGACCCTGCTCGACGTCCGCCCGAGGATCGAATACCGCGCGGGTCACATACCGGGGGCGCGCTCGGTGGCGAGCGTAGACCTCAGCCTTTTCTTAGGGCGCTGCGCTAGGTGCGATGGCGCTCGGTGCTCCTGGCCACCCGCGCCCACCCACCTCGGGTGCGCCCGCAGGCGAGCCAGGGGCCCGGACCGCCAGCGCTGCTGCCACCGCCGCCAAAAAGGATCGGCGCGGCGGCCCACCGGTCAGTCCGGGCCTTGCAGTCGGCTTGGCGCCCTCCCGATCCCCGCGCCTGGCGCAGCGGGGCTGGGCGTGCAATGATGGCCGACAGTGGACGGGTATGTGAGGCGGCGGGTGGTGGTGATGGGCCAGGGCTACGTCGGGCTCCCACTCGCGATGAGGGCCGTAGAGGTGGGTCACACGGTGGTCGGCTTCGACACCGACGGGGCACGGGTGAAGGCCCTGAGCTCCGGCGAGTCCTACGTGGAGGATGTGGCCTCCTCCGCCCTGGCGGCCTCGCTGCGTGCCGGCAGCTACCGCCCGACCACCCTCGAGGCCGACCTGGAGGGCTTCGAGGTG
>JAVKSL010000151.1:0-3661 GCA_039583695.1 Acidimicrobiales bacterium
CGACGCCCCCCTCCCCGACAAGGCTGCCGCTCGCACCCCGGCCCGGGGCCGGCCCCGGCCGCTCAGCCTCCCCGAGTGCGCCCGGGTCGCCGCCCACCTCCACCCGGTGTACCAGCTCGCCTTCTGGTTGCAGCGGATCATGGGACTGCGCATCTCCGAGGCGTTCGGGATCACGGTCGGAGACGTCGTCGACCTCGGCGACACCGGCCTGCTCGCCGTCCAGGGCCAAGGCGGGCGCAGTTTCAGCGTCCGAGACGACCACGGCCACATCATCGCCGTCCCGCACAAGCCCACGCTGAAGACCGCGGCGGGTTGTCGGGTGCTCGTCGTCCCCGCCGCGCTCATGGCCGCCATCCGGGTCGCCGTCGACGCCTTCCACGCCGACCCCGACACCGGCGAGGTCGACCAGGCGGCCCGGCTCGTGCCCGGCATCCAACAGCCCAACCGGGCCGGGCAGGCTGGCTACCAAGAAGCCCTCGGCGATGCCTTCGCCACCGAGCACCTCGCGAGCGCCGACCTCGGCTTCCGGGTGTCCTCGCACCTGCTGCGTAAGAGCGCGGCAAGCGACCTTGCCTGGGAGGCCGGCATCGAAGACGCCGTGCGACGCCGGTTCATGGGACATCGGGCCGGCGACGACGTCTTCGGCCGTATCTACACCCTCGACCACCCCGACGTCGCCCCACTCGCCAAGGTCGCCGCCGTGCTCGACGACAAGATCGCCAACAGCATCGCGACGCTTCTCACCCCGACCACCTGCCGGGTCAAGTGGGGACATGACAACCCGATCGTCGCCCGGCTCGACCACATCGAGGCCACCTTGGCCGCAGCCGGCTGGAGCATCGAGCCCGGCGACCCCGACGACCCGCTCTGCGACGCCCAGCGGGTCGCCTCCGAGCTCGGCATCCACCTCAGTACCGCCCGACGATGGATGGCCGACGGCGTCGTCACCTGCATCATCGCCGCCGACGAACAGGGCATCCCCCGACGCTTCGCCCGCCTCAGTGCGGTGTGGGCGTGCCGGGACCGGCTCGCCAACCGGGTCTTGCTTCCCGACCTCGCCGAAGAGCTGGGCCTTCGCTACCACGAGCTGTACCACATGGTCCGCCGGCTCAGCCTCAACCTCGATCTGCACCCCGGCACCCGGGAGTACCAGGTGACTCCCGAGGCGGCAGTGGCGCTCCGGGCCGAGCACGAGCGCGTCCGGGCGCTTCACCGCCGTTCGATGAAGCTTGCTGCGGCAGCTCGCCGGCTCAAGGTGGCGCTCAGCACTGTCTCGCTGCTCGTCAAGCGCGACGACCTTGATCTCGACCCCGAGACCGACAGCAGCGGCGCCACGTTCGTCACCCGGGAATCGGTCGAGCGATGCTGGATTGCCCGTGCGATCCCGAGACAGCGACGTGCTCAGACTCAGCCTGGCGTGCCGATCGCCGAGGTGTCTCGCTTCACTGGGCTCGGTGCCAGGGAGCTCATGGACCTCGTACGGGCCGGGCTTCTCGAACAGGTACCGGGACGCCGAGCCTGCCAACTCACCCCGGCCAGCCTTCGTGTCTGGATGGCGAGTCGAGACGACTAACCAACAGCCAGTGAGGCTGTCTAGAACTGCCTCAGGTCAAGCGCTATATGCAGTCGTAGCAGACGGTGAACAGATTGGATCGTACGTAGGCGCCTCCGGTGACAAGGGGCCGGACGGTCAGTTCCGCTGACGCGCCGTCGCAGCGCATGCAACGCCGGCCATCTCGGTCGATCACCGTATAAAGCAGCCGGTACCTGTGCGCGACGGGCACATCGGAGATCGTGCTGCCGGCGTGTCTTGCCTCTTGGCGAACATCGACTCCGAGTCCGTCACCCTTACCGGCGTTGCAGAGACGACAGAGGAGTTGAAGATTCTCGACGACGTTCGTTCCCAGACCACTCACAGCCTCGCGATGGTCGACCTCGATACTCAGCAACTCCTCTGGAGACTCGAAGTAGGGCTTGAAGGGGTCAGCCCTCAAAAGTGACGTCGGCGTGGTGCCGAACTCGACGTGACAGTTCTGGCAGTAGGGACCGTCGCGATGGAGCAGGAAGGCCCGATGACCCGTGACCTCGTCACGGGCGCGTTCCCAGTTATCCAACAACGTGGCGACCTCGCGGGCCAACGGCTCGCACTCGCGGCGGTCGCGATCGAATTTGGAAACGAGATGCTCGCGGATCAACCTCCACCGGGGCGAAGGGTTGCTCCGTTCGTAGTTGATGGCAGAAAGTGGGGCTAGGTGAAGGGCGAGGCGCAGCCGCGTCTCGAAACGACGGCGCACCCGTTCATCCTCATCGGATCGGAGGACAGAGGTGGCGCGCGAGAAGGCGAATGTTTCGTATTGGATCGATCGGGGGCTGTCCTGCTCGGCGGCGGCACCAATGACGAGGTGGTCGAGCAGGACATCGAGGGATCCCAAGATGTCCTGGTCGGTCATGACTTCTTGAAGAGTTGCTGGTTGCCGAGGAACTTGCCCTGATTGCGTACCGCGATCTCGATCTGCCCGCGGAGAAACGCGCGGCGGTCGGAGGTGTCGAGTTGCTTCTCCTGCCATTCCGTGGCGAAGAACTCTGGTGGCAGGTCGGCGATCGATGCCATGACGTACTGCTTCAGTTCGTCGAAGTCGGCGAACGGTGAGGGCTTGCCTTCGACCTTGCGGACATTCATCACCTGGACGAGGAAGTCGAGGATGAATTCCTGGAGCACGAGCATGGCGGCCTTGTAGAAGAACTGGTTCCCCCCTTCGGCGACACCCGCAGCCCACATCTCGGCGTAGCGCTCTCTAATGGCTGACCAAAAGGCGTAGAAGTACGTGAGTCGTTCGTCGCTTCCTTGCTGCCAGGCGGGGATGTCGGCATAGAGGATCCGGTACTTCCGAGGCATGTTGACGAACTTCGAAACGATCTGGTAGCCGACGTTTTCTTTGATGAATCCTGATCCTCCGAGCCCGAAGTCGATGAGATCCTTGAATGGCGAGGTGGGATCGGTGTTGATCTTGTGAGTCCAGCGGGTGGCCTCGGGGTTCACTCCCGCGTCCTCGAAGCGCTTCCAAAGCTTGTCGATCTCGGCGTTCGAGAGTGAGGTGCTGATGGTGCGACGGAGTTCGGTGGGTGAGAGTGGTTTCGCCTTGTTGTTCAGGACGTAGAAGTGGAAGACCTGCTCGCCCATTTCGAGCCCCGGAAGGAGGATCACTGGCAGTCTCACGTCGTGTTGAGAGACGTCCTTCGCTCCGAACACTCGGTGCTGTCCATCGATGATGAGCCCGGGCTTGGAGACCGAGTCGACGTAACCGCGGATCGCGCCCTGCCGATCCGGCGTCAAGGAGTCGAAGTCCTCCACCGCCCTCGCGAGTTCAGCGGTGAGAGTCGCGATGTACGAGTCGGGTATGCCGCCGTTCTCCGTCTCCTCCTCGTCGGCCTCAAGCGACGTGGGGTCGATGTCACTGTGGATGCTTGCTCGCTCGGCGTCTGACAGGCGTGCCGTGAAGTACGCGTAGATATCCGCGAGGCGCTCTTCAAACGATCGGTCTTCGACCTTGAGGGACACCCGCACGACATCGGGGTCTTCGGTGCTGTTGAGCGACCGTCTAGACCAGCACGGCGGGGTGCTCTGGCGACACTGAGGGCCAGGACGCCGACTGGCTGAGGC
>JAVKSL010000152.1:0-3635 GCA_039583695.1 Acidimicrobiales bacterium
CCCCCCCCCCCCCCCCCCCCCCCCCCCGCGGGCGAATCCACAGAGACAGAGACAGAGACAGAGACAGTTAAACCCCCCCCTTCCCCCCCTTCGGGGGCGGATGGGGGGGGCGAAACCCCGCCGGCTAGCGCCGGCCAGAGGGATACCTCCACGGATCTCGTCGCTTCGCCCCCCCGTGGGCGGGATCGACTGTGGGATGCCGTCATGGACGTCTGCGGGATCACCGATGCCGATATCACGCCAAGCGCCAGGGGCGGCTACGGCCGGGCTGTGGCAGGCCTGCGCCGTGTCGGGGCCAGCCCTACCGAGGTGTCCTCACGAGCTGCGGCGTACCGAGCCAAGTTTCCCCAAGCGGCGCTGACGCCATCGGCACTGGCGAAGCACTGGGCGCTGTGCGCGGAGGTATCCCCAGCGCCCCGAAGTGGCCCGGATCGTCAAGCCGGCATCCGCGCTGCCCTGACGGCTATCGCCGCCGAGCAAGCCAACGGCTCGCCGGACTACCTGGCCGAGCTGTCGTGACACCCGTGCAGGTCGCGGCAATCCTGGCGTGGAGAGGCGAGGCGTGGCCCTACGCGCCGGTGTCCGAGGGCGAGGCCCGCATCTGGGCCGAGGCGCTGAGGGTCGAACCAGATACCGGCGTACGCGAAGCGCTGGCGGAACTGACCCGTACCGACTCCCGACCGCCGACCGTCGCTCGGTTCCGCGAGGTGCGCCGGGCCGTGGGCAGGGCGCCTCGCGCAGGCGAGCTCATCTTGGGCCAGCCCCTTTCGGCGCGAATCACCGACGATTCTTGGCACGCCGGCCTCGCCGAGGCTCGTGCGGCGCTCGCCAACTCGCAGCCGTGGTCGCCGAGCCCCCCACCCGTCCGAGAACCGAAAGGCAACAAATGACCGATTGTGAAATATGCCAGCGAATAAAGGAGACCGGCTGGAATGGCGGCAAAACGCATTGTCGCCAATGTCATAGGACTTGGACCTCCAAGATCGAGGGCCATTGTGCCCGCTGTCACAGGCACTTCTCCGGCTACTCAGCCTTCGACGCCCACCTCGACGCCCAGGCCCGGTGCATGGACCCAGCGGCGGTCCGCGACAAGCGCGGTAACCCGGTCCTAGAGCAGCGCGGGGGAGTGTGGCGAGGCTGGCTGAGTCCGGAAGCTCGTGAGAGCTTCCGGGGTCGCGTCTCTAAGGGCCGCAAACCGTCCGAGGGTAGTTCCGGTGCCTAGCCCCCTCCAAAGCGCCCTTTGGCCGTACCCCGCCGGGCGGCGCAGGCTACTCGTCGTCGGTGGGCGACGGCGCCAGGGCCGTCTCGGCGAGCCCCAGACGCCGAAGGCTGTCGCAGGACGGCTCGAAGGACGCTAGACGATGCCCGAAAGAATCACCTACGATTTCGCGCTAGGGGACAATTCCGCCCGTGGCCCTATTACAACCGTCGGCGACCTAGAGGGGGAATACGACACGGCGCAGCGGGGCCTTTGTCGCCTTTTTGTCGGTGATCGGCTAATCAAATGAAGTCCGCCCCGAAGCCGGAGGTCTTGGACAGCCTGGCCGACGAAATCCTGCACCTCGCCCCGTTGATCGCATGGCGTTATGCGGGTCGCTACCCCGACGCGTGGCGCAGGCCCGACTTCGGCCACGGGCCGGGCGCGAAGGGTGCCGTCTCACGCCCGGTGGAGGCCGCTGAGGCCTCCACCGTTCGTGTGCGGGCCTGTCTCCTTCGAGCGGCCCAGTTGATGGAATCTGCGGCGGCTAGCCTGCGGGGGGCTCAGGTGGCGCTCAACGAGGCCACGGAGGCACTAGACGACCATCACCCAGCCTCGCCGCAAGCCCACGAGCGCTCACTGCCCCGAACAACCACGATGGCCGAGCACGCCGCGGCGGAGGCCAAGCGGGCCGAGAGCCTCGCCCGTGCGGCTCGGGCCAAGGCCGCCAAGGCCGCAGCGGAGGAACGCCGTCGTCAGGTCCAGCGCCGCTCAGCGAGGCGATGATGTGGCGCTCGTTGAGCTGTTGCGCCGCGGGGTCCTGGGCGACGGTGAAACCCTCTTGATCCGGCGCCGCTCGGCCCCGGCCATTGAGGGCGTCTTACGACCTGATGGCACCATAAGAGTGGGTCGGACGATCAGCCGGACTCCTTCAGCAGCTGCGGCAGCTGCGCTCGGTGGGGGTCGGATGGATGGCTGGCTGCGGTGGCGAGTAGCGCGCTACGGGGACAAGAGCCTGGCCGAGCTAAGGGAGCAGTTGTGAGTAATGTGGAGTTTGCTGGCCTCGACCTTGCCACTCTGGTGGGGGGACCCTTTGGCACTGTGCTAGCGGACCCGCCGTGGCGGTTTGTGAACCGTACCGGCAAGGTTGCGCCCGAGCACCGCCGCTTATCTCGTTATGACACCTTGTCGTGGAAGGACATCGCTTCTATGCCGGTCGCCGACGTGGTGACGGCCCAGTCGCACTGCTATCTGTGGGTCCCGAACGCGTTGGTGGCCGAGGGTCTGGCCGTGCTCGAGGCCTGGGGTTTTACCTATAAGACCATGCTGGTATGGGCCAAGCGACGCAAAGACGGAGGCCCTGACGGGCGCGGTGTGGGATTCTACTTCCGTAACGTGACCGAGCTGGTGCTCTTCGGCGCTCGAGGAGGCCTGCGGACCCTGGCGCCGGGGCGAAGCCAGGTCAACATGATCGAGACCTGCAAGCGCGAGCACAGCCGCAAGCCCGATGAGATCTACCCGGTGATCGAGGCGTGCTCGCCAGGGCCCCGCCTCGAGCTTTTCGCTCGCTACCCCCAGCCTGGTTGGACAGTCTGGGGCAACGAGGCGGCCGAAGACGTGGTGCCCCGAGGGCGCCAGTATCCCACCTACGGCGGACCCGCCGTCAGCCAGGAGCGCGCAGGCAACGGGGGGTAATCGCCACCGCCAAGAAGGGGCAACCTCCTGCTTCTGAAAAATGTCGCCATGTAGCCAAGAAATGGGCGTCAACCACCACGACTCCTCGAAGTGCCGAGCCCGCTCGTGGTCGCCATCAACCAGGTGGGGCTCGACGGCGGTCTGGTGGATCGCACGATCCGTTGACACGGCGCAACCGACCGGGTATACTGAACACATGACCACCACACACACCACCGAGGCCACCGCCAACACCGACACCCCGATTACCCGATCCACGGTTGTGCAGGCCATCCGCTCCGGCCTGCGCCAGCGTTCTACCCTGACGTGGTCGGTGAGGGCCGGCCGCGGGACCGTCGCCAACTGGATCACCATCATTGCGCCCCCCGCTCGGCTCGGCCCAAGTTGCGCGATGACACCGCAGGACTGCACCGCCCTGGCCACGTTGTTGGGCCTGGACTACGTGCATCCCCAAGGGGTGATGATCGAACCCGGCCACGCGAACTGGCGTGAGTACATGATGCGTGCGAAGGGTAGGAATTGACTCCCGTAGGCACCACCGAGATTGCTGCGATGCTGGGCGTCTCGCGCCAGCGGGCCCACGTGCTCGCCGCACGACCCGACTTCCCGTCGCCGCTCGGGACGGTGGGACAGTCGCGCATCTGGGACGCCGCCGCCGTCGAGGCGTGGCACCTTGCACGTCGCGGGCCGGAGGCGCACTGCGGGGCTGATCTAGAGGCCTGCATCGACGCGCAGCGCGTCG
>JAVKSL010000153.1:0-3584 GCA_039583695.1 Acidimicrobiales bacterium
GTGCCCCTTGACCCATCTCTCATGGCGATCATCCTGAGTGTCCGCAGACGATCACCCAGCTTGGCCGGCAACACCTGCTCACCGACCTGCGTCGAGCCCTCGACGAGGGAGAGCCGTGACCGCCCTGCCGGCGTCGCCTCTCGCCGGCCTGTCCTCGGAGGTGGCCTCAGACCCTCTGGCCCTCCTCGACGACGTTCCCCTCTCCGAGGACGAAGCCGGCTATGTGGCCGCCGCCCGGGCGGCCAACACACTGCGGGGCTATCGCTCGGACTTCTCCGAGTGGTGCTCGTGGTGTTCGGCCGAGGGACTCGATCCCCTGCCGGCGCAGTCCTCGGCCATCTCGACCTACCTCACTTTCCTGGCCGGACATGGGGCCAAGGTCGGCACCATGGCCCGGCGCCTGTCGGCTCTCCGATTCGCCCACCGCCTCCGGGGCCTTCCCGATCCGACCGAGGCGGCCAGGGTGGTGGCGGTGTGGGAGGGCATCCGGCGTACCCACGGGGCTCCACCGGCCCAGGCTGCCCCTCTCATGCCCCCCTACCAGTTGGACGTGATCGAGGCCTGCCCGACCATCAAGGTCTGGCGGACCAAGGTGCCGGTAACACCCCCGAGCCCGACTTGGGAGGGGCCAGGGATCGGGCCTTGATCCTGGTCGGCTTCGTGGCCGCCCTACGGCGCTCGGAGCTGGCCGGTATACAGGTGTCCCAGCTGGCCGAAGGGCCCCAAGGCCTGGTCCTTTCTCTCCCCCGGTCCAAGACCAATCAGGAGGGGACCACCCCCGAGCTGGTGGTCCTGCCCAAAGCCGCCAACCCCAAGCGCTGTCCGGTTACGGCCCTCCAGGCCTGGATGGGCCTGGCCCAGGTCAGCTCCGGTCCGGTGTTCCGGGCCGTGTCCAAGTCCAACAAGGCCCTCCCCCGGGGTCTCAACCCCGAGTCGGTCAACCAGTTGGTCCAAGGCGCGGTCGGCGGGGCCGGCATCGACCCCGGTGCCTACTCGGCCCACTCGCTGCCGGCCGGCTTTGTCACCTACGCCCACCTGCGCGGGGCCACCGACCGGGCCATAGCCCATCAGACCAGGCACCGCTCGCTTGCCACCCTGTCGGCCTACGTAAGGGTCCAGGAGGCCTGGGAGGACAACGCCGCCACCCAGCTCGGGCTGTAGGAGGACCCGTGGCTCTCCAACGGCCCGTTGCAGGCTGTCAACGCGGGCTGCACAGAGGTGACGGGGGCGCGTGCCGCCAGCGAGGTGACGCCCCTTCCGTTCACCCCTTGACAGCGCTCCGCTACCGGGCGTAGCGTGATGTTGGCGCAGTAGCGATGAGCCTTCAAGTTGGGCTTGGTACTGTGCCGAACGAGTAACTAGGCGGATAGCAATGAACCGTGTTCAGCGGGCGGTGGCCGTACCGGGTCTCGTTGCAGGTGCCATGGTTGCGATGCTGATCCTGTATCCCACGCGAGCCTTCGGAGCGGGTGGCGGTGACGGCTGCAATCCCGGACGTCCCGACAACTTTCCCACCCGTTACTATATTGGGGCGGAGCAACAGCCGGGAGTCGAGGTTGGCGGAGTCAAGGGATATATCTATAACTATTCGCCGTGGGTATCATCAACTGATAACCCTGGAGTAACGCAGTGGGTTATGGTGACTAATGGACCCTCATGGGCCCAAGTCGGCTGGCGTGAATTTCCCGGAAGTCAGCGTGACACCTTCGTACAATTTAACATTCCTAACGAACGGTCGTGGACCAACAGCTTTCCTGCTTATCCGATCAACTCCAACATCGAGTACGCCGTAACTCATGATCCTAACTGCACTGTCCACTGCTTTACGTTCTACGCGAACGGCCGTCAATTGACGGATTCCAATTACAATTTTGCGCCAGGTTATGGCGAGGCCGCGGCCGAGCTAAACACGCAGGCAGACCAGGTACCAGGGGGCTACAACGACCCCAGTCCCGTCAGCTCGCTCCAAATCTTCATGCCTGCCGGTTCGAACGGCTCCTGGAACACGTTCACAGGGAGTACCTTTGCAACGACGACTGGCGGCGCAAGCGCCCCCTCGTGGGCCAATATTTCGCCATCACCAGGTACGAGTCCTAATGGTTATTACTCCACTTGGGATAGCGCATGCCCAAACTAGCCAATCTAGTCCTGGACGTAATCACCGCGGAAGAAGGCAGTTATGGCGGACATAACAACTAGCACGACTCGGCGCTATAGATACACCCATAAGGATGGGGTTATTGTTGCCTGTGCACTCATACTGCTTGTCGTTGGGATCGCTCTGGGCTTGGGCTTGAGTCCAGCAAAGTCGAGTGCGGAGCCTACGCTTCCTTCTTTTTCTCATGAACTATTCAACGCACTCAATAATACCGACGTCAACGTGTCGCCAGCCTTAAGCCAACAAGCCATCACCGGCACAGTGAGTGAGGCAGCTGCGCAAGCGACTGCTCTCGCTCAGGTTAGACCCGGCTCCCAAGCACTTGCCGCGCAGCTCGTTATCCTTAGGAATGCACAGTGGCCTTCCGGTGTGTTGGCGTGGGCAATACAGATCAATGAGGCTGGCGGGTTCCACGCCCCTAGTGCTGGCCCGGTTGGGAACCAGTCCCCGCCACCGCGGAATTTCAAGGTTGTGTTCGTCCAAGCCGCTGCGGGGACGTTCTTGGAAGGAGTCTCCGCGTATGACGCGGCGTTGCCGACTCCTCCATCGATTCCTGTGCCCTCCTCTTAGGGCCCTCCGCAAAACTACTTGGGTGTAACTCTCTTGCGCCGACGAGACGCGAGGCGGGTGCCATTGATGGTGTAGTTCCACTCGCCATGAAAAGGATGGGCCTCTCGGGGTACTGCAGCGAGCTCGGCATCGCTGACCTTCGTGCCCTTGGGATAGCTACCTGGGTCACGCTCGGCGCGGACCTTGAGACCGCTGCGAGGTACTTGGATACCGCATTCCTGGGCGCGTGATAGCCATGGCTGAAAAGGGCCGCTCTGGTGGAGGCGCGATGGGACCGGCTCGACCCAATGTAGTTGGATGACGCTTCCTCCGGGCACGGACCCGGTGATCGCCGTCAGCCGAGGAGCAGGGCGAGGCCGGGGTCGGGAGCTCGGGCCGGCCCGGGCCGCCAGGTAGGCAACGGCATCGACACCGTTCTTGGCAGCCGTGGCCATGACCGAGGTAATGATCCCCTGGCCCAAAATATCGTTGTAAGAGCCTAGTCGGTACGTGGTCTATTCTATGAGGGCTACGGCCGTGCCGTCGATGAACTGACGCGGCAGTATCTTCCTCTGCTGATGCCAGCCTGGCCTGTGGTCAGTGCCGGCGGGAGGGCAGATGGGACGCCGGCCTCGACGGTGCGGAGATGGCTGCGGCGCCTGCGAAGCAGAGCCGGCGCTGAAGGTCGGGGTGCCCTGCTCGACGACCTGGCGGAGAGCCCGGCCCTGGCCACGGCTTTTGGCCGGGTTGGTGGCTTCTGCGGTGGGGGACGGCGGCCGCCGTGTGGACTCGGCCCAGTACGAGGTTGTCCCGGCCGGCGTGGAACTTTGAGGTAGCGGTCCCCCGCCTGATGCCTGCCACGTGGTAGGTGTCGGGC
>JAVKSL010000154.1:0-3433 GCA_039583695.1 Acidimicrobiales bacterium
TTCCAGCCGGCCGAAAGCGCCGTCGATGTCGCAGTCACTCTCTACAATGCCGACGAGAACGCGGCCAAGGCGTCCGCGCACGTTCGCGCGGAGGACTGGTGTGCGTGCGCCCTCGGCAGGAACCGTAGAACATGGGAACGCGTACGACCGGCAGGGGCGCCGCGCACTCTGGACGGTCGAGGCCAGCTTTCACCTGCCTGAACCGGTCCTGCCGCGTGGCTCGCCGCCTGGCATCAGACCCATGGGTCGAGCCTACGATCATGATCACACAGACCACCAGAGGAAGTGTCGCCTTCGATGCTCGCTGACGGTCCGCAGTCGATAGATCAGCTTGGATGGATGCAGCTGATCGGTCGGCCTACGCCCCAATGGCACGCCGAGGGCAGGGGCCAGCCGCGGTAATGGGACGCCGAGAGCGCGTAGTAGAAGCGACCTGACGGGGCCGCGCGGCTGAGCGATGTGACCATAATCATGGTCATGCCGGAGACGGCCCCTCGCCGAGATCAAGGCCGACCTCTCGGAGATCGTGGACCGCGTCGAGCATGAGCACGACCGCGTCGTACTGACCCGCAATGGTCGCGCGGCCGCCGCCATCATGAGCCCCGAGGACCTCGAGGCACTGGAGGACACCTTGGAGCTGCTGTCCGATCCGACGGCGCTCGAGGAGATCGACAGAGCACGACAAGAGGTCGCACGGGGCAAGGTCGTAACCGCCGAGGAGCTCTTCGAGCGCGGCCTCCCTGTTCCCCGAGCCCGACGCCGACCAGACTGCCGGGTGCTGCTGGGAGGCCCTCCCGGTCGCCGGTTGGTCTGCCGTCCGCCGTTGCCTCCCCCTTCTCGGGGCGATAAACTGCGAGTGGGTTCTCGGGGGTAAGCCTGTACCGAAGAGCCGGAGTTGAGGGGGAAGATCCGGTCGCGCTGGATTTGGCCTCGGGCCAACAGGTGTCGTGCCCTCGTTAGGACGCTCCCGAGGACCCACTACGTCGTGGTGGGCTCGAGTTCCCGTCCGTCTCGTGGTCGGTCGTGCGAGCCGAGTATTGGCATGCCATGCGCGTCCCCGCCACTTGGTGGCACCATGTGGGCATGGTTCGTACATTCGGCACAGACGACCACCTGATCCGTACCTTTGCCCAGGATGCGGGCTCGAGCGACCCTGCTGCCATCGAGGAGTTCTTGGAGCGATACGAGGCGACGTTCTCGCATCCTGCAGACGAGGCACGGGCATGCGAGCTCGCAAAGGAGCGCATGATCGAGTGGCTCGACGCCAAGGAGGCCCACGACATCCCCGAGGCGAGCCGGATCTTCACCTACGCCCAGCTCGAGCTTGCCGAGTACGCCAAGAAGGCAGCGCTCGCGATCGCTGACCGCGTGGTCGACGAGGTGATCGTCGCCGGCGCGCTCGAACGCAAGGACATCGGGACAGCGGTCTACCGCGTCGCCGGGGACACAGTCGTCGAAGCTCCCGACTTTGTCCATCAGTGCTGGGCGGACATGGCCGAGTTGCTCGCGCACGGACGCGGCAACGTCCATCCGGCCACGGTGATCGTGGACTGCTGGCACGTGGCCTGGATGGTCTCGCTGATCGCAACCAGAGGCGGTGCGCCGCTCGCGTCGGTGTTGCAGCGAGTGAACCTCGCTGTCTCGATCCAGCCAGGCGAGCGACCGGGGGACCCCGTACCTGGCACGAAGGTCCGGATCCCGAGAGGGACTCGGATCTTTTCGGACGCGGGCGGCTGGCCCAAGCGCGGTGTGCCGATCGAGCGGGCGAGGACCGTCACGCTGCGTTTCATGGCAGGAGAGCCGGAGGAACCGGTTGTCTCCTGGTTCGGCGAAGGCGGGCGCACCTATTGGTCGAAGGTGTGGGAGGTCGTTGTCTGACGTAGGCCATCCGACGCTCGTGAAAGCCGATCGGCTCACTCGGCTACCGACCAGCCGCGCGCATGATCACCGCAGACGCGGAGGCTCCGACTACTACGACAACCGCCTCTTCAAGGTCGAGTTCGGCAAGCTCGGCAAAGAGGTCGGCATCGTGGGCACCGTCTGCCACCTCCCTTCCCGCGACCTCCAAATGGAACAGACCCTCCTTCTGCGTCGTTACGCACTATCCCGACGCCGGTTTGCGGCTACTGGTGTAGGGCTACCTGGAAACCGTCCTCCTCCAGCTCGCACGGCCAGCCAGGTCCCCAGGGGCGTCCCACGCAGGACCTCGCCTTCTCGAACCACCACACCCATCTCGGCGAGCTTGTCGACCATCATCCCGGCGTCTTCGGCTATGGCCTGTTGTAAGTCCCCCGACGCGCCACCATTGGCAGCATCGAACATGACCAGATCGTCTCGGTCATCGCCCAGATGGCGCTCGCCCACGCGTGAGTGCCCGCCCGCTCCCGCATCACCACCAACCACGAGGAGGTCCTACCATGCCCGAGGTCTCGAACAAGGTGAGCGAGGGAGCGGGTGAAGTCGTGGCGGTGGGCGAGGGCGTGACCGATCCTGAGCCTGGCGCCCACGTGATCGACGTCGGCATCGCCAGCGGAGCCTTCGCCGAGTACATGATCCTCCCCACAGCGGGCGCGGCCCGAGTACCCGAGGGTTGGTCCGATGAGCACGCGTTGGGCCTGGGGCTGACAGGACGCGAGGGCGTCGACCTGGTGCTGGAGTGGGTCAGCGGCGCGACCTTCGACGCCAGCCTGGCCGCGACCAAACGGGCGGCCGGGTAGTCGTCTACGGCGTTGTCGGCGGGGATGCTGCGATCACCAACTGGGAGTTGGTCTACAAACACCAGGTCCATGTCATCGGCCTCAACATCGGCATTCTGATGCGGGCGGCACCGCAGATCTTCGGTGAGGTCATGGGAGAGATGTTCGGGCTCATCGCCGCCGGGAGGCTCGGACCCGGACAGCCCACCACACCCTCTGTGTCAACCCCTAATCCTAATCAAGAAATATTGCATTTGGTTGTCCCTCGTTCCGCTGGTTCAGCCGGCGCTGAGCTCTTGGCGGCAGGAGTCGGAGCAGAAGCCCTGGCGGCCGACAGGCGTGAAGGAGCGGCCGCAGCACGGGCAGGTGATCGTTACGCCGTCGTTAGGCGACGGGAATCTGGTGGGCCTTCAGGCGGCTTCCTGACCGGTGTGGGCTTCGCTGGCGGGGGCGGCCTGGGAGGCGAGGCGGGCGGCGCCACCGTGGCGGGAGGGGTCGTAGGCGATGCTGGAGTTCCCCCCGCGCTGGTAGATGTCGGCGGCCCAGGGACTTTGGTGGCGGGAGTTGTCGGCGAAGGTGCACATGGCCGCCCGGAAGCGTTTGTTGGGTGCCCAGCGGAACTGGACCGGCTCGTACTTGCCGGAGCGCTTGGTCACCGGTGTCTGGCCGGCCAGGGCGGCGACGGCTTCGGGGGTGTCGTAGGCTTGGCGGCAGTCGCCCCAGCAGGCGAGCATCTG
>JAVKSL010000155.1:0-3412 GCA_039583695.1 Acidimicrobiales bacterium
ACAGCCCCGGCTCCCCAGCTCTCCGCCGCCCCGGCTCCCCAGCTCGCCGCCGCCCCGGCTCCCCAGCTCGCCGCCGCCCCGGCTCCCCAGCTCGCCGCCGCCCCGGCTCCCCAGCTCGCAGGCAGCCCCGCCCCCCAGCTCTCAGCCACCCGAGGCTCCCGCCCAGCCGCCACCCCGGCTCCCCAGCTCACCGCCACCCCGGCGGCGCACCCGGCCGCCGCCCCGGCTCCCCAGCCCGTGCACCGTGCGGCTAGCCATCCCAGCCCGGTCGTCCCGTTCACGAAGGGGCCGGGACAGAAGGCCCGTGCCGGGCTGGTCCAGTCCATCCCTCCCATCACCGAGATCGTATTTACCCCCAAGCAGTTGGTAGAAAACGCCTCTCTGGCTCTTTTGCTACTCCTGCTGGTGGGGTTCCCAGCGGCGCTGGTGAACGGCACCCTCGAAAAGCACCATGATGCACTCGTCTCGAGCACCCGGAAGCTGCACACGTGGATGGAGCGCATGACGACTCCCCTGGAGAAGCTGCCCACCGGGGGAATCCTCGCGGTCTTCGTCGCCGTCGCTGCGCTCCTCTATTCGCTGGCCGATCCGACCTTCGGGTTCAATCGGGCCTCGCTGGCCGAGCTATTGGGACTGGCCGGCGCGCTCCTGGTGGTCACCTCGACCCAGGAGCTGGTCCGGGGGCTCTACCTTGACCGCAGGTATCACAAGCGGGGCCGGCTGAAGGCTTTTCCGCTGGGCTTGCTGGCGGCGGTCGTCATGGTCTTGTTCTCCCGCGTCTCGCACTTCGAGCCGGGCTACGTATTCGGGATCCTCGCCGGCCTGAGCTTCAAGGTCGAGCCCACCCACATTGAAGAAGGTCGGAGCGTAGCCATTGCATCGGTCTGGCTTCTCTGCGTAGCGGTGGGCGCCTGGCTGGTATGGGTGCCGGTCGAAGAAGCGGTGGTGGGCGGGAACACGGCGTTCGCCCTCCTTGTGCTGGACGCTCTCCTGTCGACGGTCTGGGTCTGCGGTGTTCAGTCCCTGTTGTTCGACCTCATCCCGCTGCGGTTCCTCAATGGGGAAAAAGTCTTCGTCTGGAGCCGGGTCGGGTGGGCCGGCCTCTACGGCCTGGGCATGTTCATATTTGTCCAGATGATCATGCACCCGCAGACGGACCGTTACGGGGGCAACGTGCACGCCACCCTCTTGTCCATGCTCATCCTGTTCGTCGCCTTCACCGCGCTTGCCATCGCATTCTGGGGCTACTTCCGGCTGCGGTCAAAGGCCGAGCCAAAGGAAGGTCCCAAGGAGCCTGAGACCATCCGAGTCGCCGGCCATGTGAACTCCCGACTGCTGCGCCTTGCGGAGCCGCTCCCAGTTGACCCGCCGCCGCTCGCCGCCGAACCTGATTAACGACAAAGGGAGTCACGTCAGATTCCGGCCGTGCTAGAGCGCCAACAACCAATCGTCCCCCCTCTCGGCGGGCCGGACCTTCGTCCCACTCCTGCGCCCGCCCTGGGGAGCCCTGGTCTCTCCACCCGAGGGACCAGCGCGTCAGCAGTCATGACCAGCCCAGGCAGGCGCGCGACGACAACGCCTTTGACGTCGCCTGGTTCGGTGGTAGCATTCCCGGCGCTTGAGAGCCAGGACCGACACGCACCCGCAGTCGTCGCCGGCGTTCGTTGTGCCGCCGCAGATCACCCCGTACTCGCAACTCGGCGCGCCGGTCGAACGCCGCCGGTGGTGGGCCCCGGCGGGCTGGCTGTTCGTGGGCGTCTGGACCCTCCTCTTTTACGCGATCCTGCTCGTCCTCTCGCCGCTGATCGTAGGGGCGATCATCGGTCGCCGGCTGTGGCGACTGACGCTGCACTACCGCCGCCGGCCCGAGGACCTGCGCATCGCGATCGTCGGGGCCGGGTGGAGCGGGCTGCAGTGCCTGCAACGCTTCACTCAGCTCGGGGTCAACGACGTGGATGTCTTCGAGCGGTACGACGACATCGGTGGCACCTGGAACCCGCACCTGCGTTACCATGGCCTTCAGATCCACGCCAGCATGACCGTCACCTCGTTTGACGGCTTCCCCTACAGCGACGACCCCGACATCCAAGGCGGGAAGGTCATGGCGGAGGAGGTCGAGCGCTACATACACCGGTTCGCCGAGGCTCGGGAGCTGCTCCCCCACTGCCAGTTCAACAGCCGCGTCGACGGGCTCAGCTACTCCTCCGACGACCGCACCGGGACCCTCTCCATCACTGACACGCGCACCGGTGCCACGCGAACCTCGGGCCCATATGACATGGTCATCTGGGCTTCCATGGCCGCCTATGGCCCTATTCCGAAGCTCGCCGGCTCCGAGGCGTTCCGGGGGAAGCAGATGCACACGGTGCAGTACTCCGACGCCGAGTTCTCCGACCTCGTGCGCGAGGGTAGGCGCGTCGTCGTCGTCGGTGGTGGCAAGGCGGCGTGCGATGTCGTCCTGGGCCTCAAACGGGCCTCCTATGACAACTTCACGTGGGTGATGCGCAAGCCCTACCTGTTCTACAAGTTCGAGTCTCTGCTGCACAGCGCCACTCCCGCAGACAAGCTTCGCGGTCTTACCTATCTCGCGACCGTGTTGTGGACAGGTGTCTCCCGGCGACTCGGCGCCCTTCTCCACTGGTCATCCGGCTACCTGCACACATTGGGCAAGCCACACACCGACTTCACCCACTTCCACGGCGGCGTGCTCTGCCCTACCCAGCGCCGGGAGCTCCGGGACATCCCCTACACGGTCGGCAATCCCGTCGGCCTCACCGCCGGCTCCGTCGTGCTCGAGGACGGCCGCGAGCTCGAGGCCGACGAGGTCATCTGGGCGACCGGCAACGCCACTGGAATCGACACCCTTGCCTTGGCCAAGGACGGCAAGCCCTTCACGCTCGGCGCCAAGGCGAAGCTCTTCAACCACTTCGTCGTCCCGGACCTGCCCGTGCTGGCGTCCTCAACCGCGCTGTGGACGACCTTCGGCCCGATGCGCGCCACCAACGCGGCCGAGCTGGCCGTCTATCACCTTGCCGTTCGCCCAGAGCGATCCGAGCGGCAGATGCGGCGCTCCGCCCGCCGCCAGCTGAGCACCAACAGCATCCTGCACTCCTTCATCTGGGCCCACAACGTCTGCTGGTTGCAGCAGTGGGTCGCCTTTCACATCGACCTGGTCTTTCAGGGGATCACGCCCTTGGAGGCGTTCTTCAAGCACGCCCTTGAGATCTTCGTCCTCTCCCGGGAGACACCGCTGGGCTTCAACCTGTTGCCGCGTCCGTCGATCGACTCACGCCCGTCGGGCGACCTTCAACGCACAGCTAGCTGACCTCGCTTCTCGGGGGTCGCGAACTGTTGACCGGAACGGGTGATTCTGTCCCAGTCGACCATGGCTGTCTCACTGATACACCCCCGG
>JAVKSL010000156.1:0-3410 GCA_039583695.1 Acidimicrobiales bacterium
GTCGCACTGCCGGTGGTGTCGAGCAGGCCTTTGTCGGACTATGCCGCCGAGGCCATCAAGTGAGCGCCCCCGCTCCGACCCTCGCCGCCGACCTCGACACCGGGCTGCGCCGGCTCAAGATGGGCGCCATGCGCCGACTGGCCCCTGAGCTGCTCCTTACTGCCAAGACTCAGCGCTGGGCACCGGAGGAGCTGTTGCGCACCCTGGTCGAAGCCGAGATCGCCGCAAGGGACGCCTCCAATGCCGCGTCTCGGCTCAAGACCGCCGCCTTCCCGGTCACAAAGACCCTGGACGAGCTCGATGTCGGGGCCTCGTCCATCCCCAAGGCGACACTGGACTACCTAAGGAGTCTGGAGTGGATCGCGGCCAGGGAGAACGCCTGTCTGGTTGGCCCGGCTGGCACGGGCAAGTCCCACGTGTTGGTGGGACTCGGACACGCTGCGGTGGCCGCCGGCTACAAGGTCCGCTACTTCGGCGCAGCCGAGCTGGTGGAGACGCTGTATCGGGGCCTGGCCGACAACTCTGTCGGCCGGGTCATCGAGTCCATCCTGCGCGCCGATGTCGTCATCATCGACGAAGTCGGGTTCGCCCCGCTCGATGACACCGGGGCCCAGCTGTTCTTCCGCTTTGTGGCGGCAGCGTATGAGCGCCGGTCGCTGGGGATCGCCAGCCACTGGCCATTCGAGGCCTGGGGCCGGTTCCTGCCCGAGCACAATACGGCGGTCTCACTGCTCGATCGTCTCTTGCACCACGCCGTCGTGGTGGTCACCGACGGGGAGTCTTTCCGGATGCGACAGGCTCGCCAGAGAGGAGGTGACACCACGCCCAAGAAGCCCTGATCGACCTGAGGGGTGGGGAGTTTTACATGGCCACCAGCGGGGAGTGCTACTTGGCCGTTGACAAGAGGTCAGGCGGGGCACGATCGGTAGGCAGGGCCGGGCCCGCACGCTGATGACCGGGGGTAGTCCACCTGGTCGGCGATGGCCCTGCGAATAGGCAGGCCGACTCGGTCGACCTCGAGCCGATGTCGGCATACGCCCGTAGCCGAGCGTCGCCTTGGGGCTGCTGTGCCACTACGAGCGCGCCACCTTCGAAAAGGAGCTGATCAGCCAGCCGGACCGGCCGCTCGTCGAGACTCGTCTGCCCAGGCCACCCGCTGCTCGAGGCCGTCACCGACCTCGTGCTCGCCCGCGACGGCGGCAGCCTGACCCAGGGTGCGATGCTAGTCGACGAGGCCGAATCCGGCGAGGCGACCCTGTTGGTGGAGCACACGATCACCGACGCTCGGGTCCGTGGGTAAGACCCACGCCATGTGGTTTCACGGCGCTTCCGGTTCGTTACCCTCGACGCCGCCGGACATCGCTGCCCCGCCGGTCCCGCCCCCTACCTGGACTATCGCGGCGCCACCGAGGGCGAGCGGAGAGCGCTCCCCGGCGTTTCCGCCGATGCTTGGCTGGCCAAGAGCGTAGAGTCCGCCGGCCTGGACTACGCCATCGAAGCGGTCGTACCGGCTCACCTTGGCGAGGTTCGAGCCCGCACCCAGGCCCGGGGCGACAAGGTCTCCGCGGCGGTCAAGGCCCGGCTCGCCGCCGAGATCAACTACTGGGACGCCCGAGCGGTCCAGCTCGCCGCCCGGCGCAGCGCGGCCACCAGCCGCGCATCAACCCCGAGCGGGCCCGCGCCCGTGCCGACGAGCCCACAATCCACACGATCTAGCGAGGAGCTAAGTCAAGATGGTCCGCACTCCCCAACGTCGAGCCTGCTACATGCGCCGGAGAGCGCGACGTCAGGGAGCGCGTATACGTAGGTATGCCCGTGAGGATCCGTTTGGCGCTCCGTCAGCCGCGTAAAGTGCCCGTTGCGCGGTTCGGAGAACACGAGCATCGCGGGGTACGGGGTTGAGGGTCCTTGGGCACAGTTGGGCTGGCAGGTGAGATAGTCCCAGGTGCCTTGCCCTGTCGCGGATGTGGCATCCCAGGAGGACCAGGTAATTCCACTAACAATATTCCCGGCGTCACCTGAGAAATAGATAAGGTAGGGTACGGTGCCAGTCCAGTCACCAATCGTTGCGGTCGGCGACGTGGGCGGCGCGGCTGAAAGCGTGTCGGAGGTGGAACTCCGACCTGTAGAGGTAGGCGCAACCAGGGGTGTAACTGACGTGACCGGCGCCGTGGTTGACGGGGAGTTGGGAACCAATCCCGTGGTCGATGAGAATTGCGGGGTTGTCCGGGATGTCGATCTCGACCCGTGACTAGTACCGCCACATGCTGCAACAAGTATCATGGTGACGATTCCCACACCGACTCGTGCCCCCCAGCCACCCAGGCATCCACCCTTCTTGCTGACGCCCTCAACCATTACCGGTCTTTCCGGGCTGCGAAGTGTTGTGAGTTCCTGCAGGTCCGCTGCCGATCGGCACGTACTGACCTGGGTCGCTCACCTGTGCCGGAGGTGGCGGATTCGGCGGAAGGAACTGAAGGTATGCCCCGTCATTGTAGGTGGTCCGAGGTTGGAAGGTGTTATTGGCTCCCTCATACTTTGCTACTGCTGCCTCGGCATTGTTGAATGGATCAAGCATCTGGTAATCCTCCCCGAACTGTGGCTCGGAGTCACCCGGAGTAATCTGCCACAAGCCCCATCCTGTTGTAATATAGGGTTGAGATGGCTGAATAGCTCCTGGTTGAAACGAACTTTCGGCTCCAGTGATTGCCGCTGCCGTGGCAGCCTCCGCCGCGGGGCCGCCGCCGGCGACCCAGTAGCCTTCGGCTTGAGCAAAGGTTATCGTACCACTCGGAGGTGTCGCGCTGCATGGACATGCTACCGTAGGTGAACCGCTGCAGAGTGACTCAGGAGCTGCTGCAGGAGGATATGTCGAGTAGCCGGTGAGGAACTGCCCGTTCACGGCGTAGTAGGCCAATGCTGCAGCAATCTCACCCGTCTGGATTCGGTCCGCACCCCCGGCATTCTCGTAATAGTTTGCTCCGGGAAGTGCTGCGGTGGGTGAGGCCGACGTGAAGAAGGGTGTTGTCCCGCCGGCCTGGCCTGCTGGGTTCGACCACCCGCAGGCGTTGAAGTACAGTGCGTCGTTTGCGGCGCCTCCAACCGCGATGACGAGGAAGTTACCACTGGCGATCTCCTGCCAGGCCTGGTAGAAGTCTCCACTCACATTAGCCGCGGGGATGCCAGCAACGGCGGCTGCCCCGAGAGCGAGCTGATAGTCAACCGTCGTCGCGGCGTATAGATGAACTTGGGCTGTGGTGAGAGGCATTAGCGCTCCTGTCAGAGGAGAGTAGGGATGTTAGTCAGTCGAGTCAGCAGGGACAGGGGACACTCGCGTTCATCGACGATACGCAGGTGTCACCGGGTCCGTACGACGACGGTGGTGTTCCGTATCCGGCCGGGTAGGTCCC
>JAVKSL010000157.1:0-3406 GCA_039583695.1 Acidimicrobiales bacterium
CGGGCCGGTGACACACCCCCCAAGTACGCTGCCGAGAAGAAGGTGGCCGCATAGCTCAGCTGTTCGGGGCCGTCACCGAAGTTCCACGCCGGCCGGGACATCCTCCGCCGCCACAGCATCATCCCGCCAGACCGTTGCTGCCCGCAGGGGCGCTGGCGATCGTGTGGGTGCCCGAAACCCGTCCGTGCAGGTCGTGCCACCATCCGGTACTCGTGGATCAGCCCGCCGAGGCGGGCGGTGCGACATTCGGAACGACAGGGTCACCGTTGGATCGTCGCCGCGTCACGTCGGTCGACGCCAGAGTCCGGCTCACACGGCCTTGCTGTCACGCTCCGGTCTGCGACCGGGAGCGGAAGTCGGCGAGCCAGGCGTCGAAGTCTTTGGCGACGATCCGTTCGCCGGTGACGCCTTCTGCCTCCGGAGAGGCCAAGAACACCGCAGGTGGCCCCATCACCTGCGACGCGAGCAACGAGGACCGGACGTCCTCGCTTACGCCGTCGGGGATCATCCCGGTGTCGGTGGCACCTCCCGGCAGGAGCATGTTCACGGCGATGCCGTATGGCCGCAGGTCCTCGGTCATGATGACGCTGAGGGACTCAGCGCCGGCCCGCGATGGTCCGTAGGGCACAAAGCCTCGCCGGCGCATGGTCTGGTGGTTCATCGAGATGTTCACGAAGCGCCCATGGCCCTGCTCGATGAACGCGGCGGCGAAGGCGCGTGCGACGAGGAAGTAGCCGGTCAGGTTGGTGGTGATCACGTCGGTGAACCGCTCGGGGCTCACCTCGAAGAACGGTCGGGGGTCGTCGAAAAACCGCGGATTGACCGTGCGCATACCGATCCCGGCGTTGTTGACCACCACGTCCACGCGTCCCCACCGGGCCAGGAGCGTCTTAGCCGCGGCATCCACCGACGCCGGGTCCCTCACGTCGAGGGGCAACGGCTCAGCAGCCCAGCCCTTTTCGGTCCCCCTTCTGACCGCAGCGTCGAGCCGGCGGGTGGGACGCGCGGCCATTGCGACGGTCGCTCCACATCCGAGCAGCGCGTCGGCCATCGCCGCGCCGAGACCGCTGGTAGCTCCGGTGACCACCGCCCGAACCGGGCCAAGGTTCACGGATTCGCTCATGCGGCGCTCAAACGACGCCCCAGCCAGTCAGGAGTCCTCTGCCGTGCGTCAGTGGTAGATGACCGGCGGTACGAGTCGCAGATGTCATGTTGAGATCCATCGTCTAGGCGGAGTAGGAAGCGATGTTATTAGAGGTCGAGCAGCCGTTGCACCGGCGCCACGTCCTCCACCGGATAATCTGGTCGAGGGCTCCAGAGGGGCCCAAAACCGGCCGCAGCAGGGCATGCCGGAGCGGTCAGGACAGGCCGAAGGCGCGATCCGACAGGTCACGCTGCTGCGAGCGCCGGCAGCACCCGCTCTGCCATCACCTCGAGCGGCTGCATGGAGCCGGCGCCGATCAGAGTGCCGTGCGCGAGGTCGATGCCCAGCTCCGCGAGCGCGTGCAGGTGCTCGATCGTCTCGTCGACCCGTTCGCCGTTGGGGCCGAGGTCGAACCCGGTCTGCACTGTCTTCTCGATCGCGGCGTAGTCGCGCCCTTCACGTTCGCAATGGTCCCGGAGCACGTCGAGCTTGTGGGCCAGGTCCGCGCTGTCGAAGAGGTTGCAAGCATCGGCGTAGCGGGCCACCAACCGAAGCGTCTTGCGTTCGCCAGAGCCCCCGATCAGGATCGGTGGATGTGGTCGGCTGAGCGGCTGGGGACTGTTCAGCGTGCGGGCCAGCCGGTAATACCTTCCTTCGTAAGGGCCGTCATCGTCGCTCCACATCTGTAGGCAGATTTGCAGGGCCTCTTCCAGCCGCTCGAACCGCTCGCCGGTCGGCGGGAACAGCAGCCCAAGGCCACGCGCCTCGTCTTCGTTCCACGCCGCGCCGACGCCGAGCATCGCCCGGCCGCCGGAGACGACGTCGAGGGTTGAGACCGCTTTGGCAAGCAGCCCCGGCTCGCGGTACACGACGGCGCTGACGACCGCCAGCAGCTTCACACGCTCGGTGCAACCGGCCAGGTAGCCAAGGGTCGTGTAGGCCTCCAGCATCTCCTGCTCTGGTGCGCCGATGTGATCGATCTGCCAGACGTGGTCCATGACGCTTACCCGGTCGAAGCCAGCACGCTCGGCTGTCTGTGCGATCTCCGCCAGCCGCCGCCCAAGCGCTGGAGGGCCGCCGGGCCAGGTGAAGTCGGGTATGTGCAAGCCAAATCGCATCCGTCTCTCCGAGCATCGACTTTACACCATCGGGCCGATGCGGCTTGCCCGTCCGCCAGGCGCACTCGTTGACCGGGCGCTCATCGGTGTGAGTCCTCTCGGGTTGCGTGCAGGGCCATCCACCGACTCTTGCCGTGCGGGAGGACCGGCTCCTCCCCCACCTGGATGCCTGGCTGGCCCGCCTCTTTGCCCCCGACCGGATCGAGGAGGTGGCCAGCTTGGTGGTGGCGGCCGACGCCGAGAGCCATCGGGAGGAACCCGCCGTGACCCAGGCAAGAGCAGCGGTGGTCGACTGCCGGAGGCGGCTGGATCGCTATCTCCAGGCCCTCGAGGCAGGCATGGACCCCGCCCTCATCGCCGCCCGAACGGCCGAGGTGCAGCGTCAACAGGCCGCCGCCGAGGCAACCTTGGCCAGCGCCCCACCGGCACCGCCTCCGCTCACCGTCGAGCAGGTCGTGGACACACTTGCCACGCTCCACCGGATCCCGTCGCTCCTGGCCGACGCCGCCCCGGAGGACCGGGGCGAGCTGTACCGGTCCCTGGGTGTTCTCCTCGTCTACCGGCGCCTGGAGGGGGTGGAGCAGGTGAAACTCCAGGTCAAGCTGGGCGTGGACCTGGAGCGTGTCGGAGGGGGGCCTTGTCCATCTGCGACACGCGTGACCGTCTTCGATCTGGCGGCTTGAGCAGGACTTTCGCCTTCGAGCCCCGCCAGGTGATCGGCGCGCGGGCGCGGACGTCTACATATCGTCTACACTCAAGCCATGCCGTCAGAGGACACCACCACCGTCCGGGTCCGCCGGCCCGACTCCGAACGCCTCCAATCCCTCGCCAAGGCCCGCCACACGACGGTCGTCGACGTCGTGCACGCGGCAGTGGAGGCCCTTGAGCGCCAAGAGTTCCTCCGTGGACTCAACCAGGACTACCAGCACCTGCGCGACGACCCGAAGCGCTGGGAACAGTACGTGACCGAGCGCCAGGAGTGGGACACTCTGGCTTGATCTGGCGAGGGGAGGTCTACGACGTCGACTTGCGCCACCCGGTCGGCCACGAGCCAGCCTTCGTGCGACCGGCCGTCGTGGTCTCGGTCGACCTCCTGAACAACGGTCCTGGCGAGTTGGTCGTGGTAGTACCGGTCAGCTCCTCG
>JAVKSL010000158.1:0-3402 GCA_039583695.1 Acidimicrobiales bacterium
GCGACAGGCTCGGCGGGCTCGGCGGGCTCGGCGGCGGCAGGCTCGGCGGGCTCGGCGGATGTCGATACCGACCTGGCCCCGCCGGGGATTCCCGAGGCGGTGAAGACCACCCAGTCCGAGCGCAGGATGTCGTAGGCGTTCAGCTCCCCCACCTCCAGCAGGTCCACGTTGGGAAGGTTGGCGAAGCTACGCGCCGCCACGACGTCGTTGGGCTCGGTGACCACCACGACCCGTCCCCCTGCGCCGATACCAGCTAGGGCGATCACCGCTTTTTTGGTGCACGGCCGGTCGAACTCCCAGCTACGAACAACCACGACCCGACCCTCCGAGGCTCGATCCGAGAGGGCGCAGCGCAGCGCCTGGGCGATCATCTTCTTGGGCGTCCGCTGACGATAGTCACGGGGCTTGGGTCCAAGTGCTATCCCGCCACCGACCCAGTGGGGAGCACGCGTCGAGCCTTGGCGGGCATTGCCCGTGCCCTTCTGACGGTACGGCTTGGCGCCGCCACCCCGGACCTCAGACCGGGTCTTTGTGCTCTGGGTGCCCGAGCGGGCCGCAGCCAGCTGGGCGGTGACCACCTGGTGCATCAACGGAACATTGAGGGGGATGCCGAAGTAGCCGGGGTCCAGCTCGACCTGGCCCAAGCGCTCCCCGGTGCCGGAGTGAAGGGGGGCGGTGATCACGAAGCCACCCGTGAAGCCGGTCGGGCCTTGATCGCATTGCGGATGACCACCATTCCACCCCTGGGACCGGGCACTGCGCCCCTCACCAGGAGCAGCTCACGGTCGGGGTCGGACTGGATCACCTCGAGATTCAGCGTGGTGACCTTCACCGAGCCCATCTGGCCACCCATCCGGGTCCCCTTGAAGACCCTGGCCGGGGTGGCACAAGCGCCGATGGCACCGGGCGCCCGGTGCTTCTTGTGGTTGCCGTGGGAGGCGCCCTGGCCCTTGAAGTTGTGTCGCTTCATCGGCCCAGCGAATCCCTTGCCCTTGGAGACCGCAGTCACATCCACCCGTTCCCCTACCGCCATAAGGTCAACGCTCAGCTCCTGTCCCACCGCGTAGTCGCTCACGTCGTCGAGCCGCACCTCCACCAGCCGCCTGCCTGGCTCGACTGCGCCCAGGTGACCAAGCTCTGGACGGTTCAAGGAGTTGGGCCGGCGGAAGCCGTAGGTCACCTGCAGGGCCGAGTAGCCATCGCGCTCAGGCGTCTTCACTTGGACCACCCGCAGGGGCGCGACCTTGACAACGGTCACCGCGATGGCCCGGTGCTGGTCGTCCCAGACCTGAGTCATGCCGACCTTCTCGCCGACGATCGCTTTGGTTGCCATTGCGTGCCCTTCTGGATGACGGGTGTAGTTAGCCTTGCTGCGCTGCTGGGAGTCTTGTCATGCAGAGGCTCCGCCCTGGGTCCGGCGAACCGGACAGACAGGCGGAGCGCTCAAGTATGGTTGCCGAGCGGTCCCCCGCCCGGAGACCGGAACCAGGGCGCACACGGACATCTGCTGTCTCCCGCAGGCTGACCCCAGGGGAACCCGCTAGAGCATAGCGCGTTCTGCGTCCCTCCACCCATCGGTCCGCCTGATCGCCGAGATAACGTATGTGGACCATGGCAGCCGAGGTGCAAAGGCACGCCTTCAGCGTCACCAAGTATCACCTCATAAGGGAGGCTCGGCTGTTCAACAATCAGCACAGTGGCCCACTCATGGTCCGTGGCAGGTGTTGACGCCGTCGCCGAGGTAGCACCGTCGCACCCGCTCGTCCAGAGTGATCGGGACTGGGCTGGCACGAGTTCCGTCGGGGCGGTTCACCCACAGGCCAGCCGGGGCGTCGGGGTCACCCCGGAGCTTGAAGCCCCCCTCGTGAACCAGGTGGTGGTGTCGAGCGCACAGTGTCACCAGGTTGGAAAGATCGGTCGGTCCCCCCTCAGCCCAGTGTCGGATGTGATGGCACTGGGTCCCCCGGGAGCGCTCGCAGCCCGGGAAGCGGCAGCGTCCCTCGTCTCGGTAGCCCACCAGCGTCTCGAGCCAGGAGGGCACCACCCGAGAAGTCCTGCCAATCCCGAGGGGAATACCGTCTGAGTCCTCCACCAGCACTGCCAGGCGGGCATCACAGGCAAGGCGCTGGGCAACGATGGGTGCCAAGGCCAGACCCTCAGTGGTGTGGGAAAAGCCCATCGGGCACTCGGTGCTGGTGCTCGTGCCGGGGTGCTCGGTGACGGACTGCTTGGTGGTGCCGGGCTGCTCGGTGGTGCCGGGCTGCTCGGTGGGGGATTGCTCGGTGGTGGCGGGGACGATGGCCTCGGTGGTGCTTGGCGCGGCGTCGGCACTCTCGCTGCGAAGCTGGTCGGTGCTCACGTGAACCACCACTGTCGCCCTGGGGGCGCTGAAGCTCTGCGTCAGGTTCCCAGAACAGCACTCGACCAGCGCATCAGCACAACGAGCCCTCCAGGAGTCGTATGCACCGTCGGGTAGCGCCGGAGCATTGGCGGCGAGCCGGGACAGCGCCTGGGTGACCACCAGGCCCATGTCGGTGGGCAGCCGAGCTGAGAGGGACATGGCCCCGGCCCCGGCGTTGCGCCAGCTAACACGGCGAGCCTCATGAGCCTCCCTGGCATCGGTGTTGGTCAGAGCGTCGCTCCGCCTGGCTGCATGATCCAGCTGGGCTGGGCTCATCGAAGCCGCCACCTGGGCCCAGTGCCCATCGCTGGTCGCATCAGCAAGACGAACCAGCGGGCGCAACTGGTCCATTGACAGCTCGCCTGAGCTGACCAGGCCACCGATGTGGCCAAGGTTCACCAATGCCGTGGCAACGGCGCACTCGGCCCGCGCAGCGTGGGGATGCAGCGCCACCCGCATGGCCACCCAGGCAGCCATGTCGGTCGCCCCGTCTATCTCATGCACGCAGCGTTGGTCCAACGCTGCCAACATCGCCAGGCCCTCGCCGTGAGCCGCCCTGGACAGTGCGGTCATCTGGGTATAGCCCTCGATCAGGGAGTCAGTGCTGCAGCCAGCGTAGGCATCCACGATCTCCCAGCGCTTGCCCGCCTCGCTGCCCCCGGTGTGCTCGTCCCCGCACATGTGTTCTATCCTAGCATGCCTCCCCGTAACATCCTGCAGTATCTGGGGGAAAATCTGGAACAATCTTCAGCTCGGGACGGCGGCATTGCCGGTGTCGGACACCCCAGCCTTCGACGTAGGCCGATGGACTCGCGTGCGATCGCGACACGCACTGTTCACTCACGAGACCAGAGAGCGAAACAGGGCGCCCATAGCGTCCCAGACATGACCATCTACGAACAGATCGGAGGTGCGGAGGCTGTTTGGGTATGACGACTCGATCTGGCCCCACCGTGCTGGCCCGAACTGGCCCCACCCAGGAGCGTGTAAGAGTAGCCCGC
>JAVKSL010000159.1:0-3339 GCA_039583695.1 Acidimicrobiales bacterium
CCACCTTATAGCCCCCTACCAGGCAGAACCACAGCCCAGACCCCGCCGCTTACCCACACTCATACCGGAAGACCCGCTCGTTCTTCGTCGTGGTGCAAGTCGTTCGGCGTCAGCTGGCCTCCTTTGCGGTCTGGCGCTCCTGGTAGCGGCAGCCCGGGCCAGGCGAGCGACCGATTCGGCCGGTCGGGCCCATTCGGCCAGGTCGGCGAGCCGCACGCGGACCCCGTCAGCGTCGAGAGGCGCCCAGACGGCGTCTGTCGGCCGGACGGCCTGAGGTTGGGTGGTCGTGGCGACCGCCAGGCCCTGGCCGGACAGGGCCGCCTGTGCGCCGCGCTCGCGCCGGGAGCCGGGGACCACGACGAGGAGCCAGAACGCCCAGCCCGACGCCTCCTCAAGCCGGGCGTAGTCGGCAGCCTTGGTGGCCAGGCGGGCGAGCTGCTCGGTGCCCCGGTCGTACTCGAGGCAGAAGACCACCGCCGCGCCGCCTTCCTGCCAGACACCGACGCCGTCGGGGTAGACGATGCCGGCGAAGCGCTCCTTGCAGTAGCGCTCGCCCCACCAGGTGGATAGCTGGGCTTCAGGCCGCTGGCGTGCAGCGGCCACTAGGCGGACGAAGAGGTCGTTGGCGCCGACGGTGTGGGCGAGGCGCTGGCTCGTGGCGATGGAGAGCGCCTGGTCGGTGCGCCAACGCATCGGGATGTCCCGGTCCGGGTCCCGGTTCGCCATCACGGCCACCACGTAGGCACCGAGCACGTCGAGCACGTAGTGGTACTTGCCGTCCCGGCCGGCGCGGATGGGTCGGAAGCGTTCCACGAGACGCAGATCGTGAAGGCGGGTCATCCGGTGCTGGGCGGTGTTCAGGTCAGAGAAGAACATCATGTGGATCTGGCTCATCGTGAGCACTCGATGCCAACGGAGGAGGCGAAGGATCTGTCGATCACGATCGGTCAGAGACGACGCCATGTCCATGACCAACCGGTCCGTGATCCGGCGCCGCCGGCGAGAAGTCGAAGCATTCATGCACAATCACCAATACAGTCGGAGTTCTCCACTGGCGGGGTGGGAGCGGCCTCGACGTGCGAGGACGCGTCCGTGCACACCGTCCGTTCAGGAGTGGCGGGAGAAACGAGCCCCAGACGGAGGGGGAGACGGACGGGGAGACGCCCCCGGTCCTCGGCCATCCGCAAGGTCCTCTCGTGGTCGGGGTAGCTGACGCGGCGTGCTTCGCACCGGACAGCGTGCGTCTCGGCTGCGATCGACAGAAGCGCCCGGGCCAACGGGCGCAGTGCACCGGTCGGCGGAGCTGGCAGGGCGAAGCGCTTGTCGCCTGACCAGCCCCGGTCGCGACCGGACGAGCCGTGTTCGTCGTGGCACTCCGGACTCGATCGCTCGTGACCGTCTCGTGTTCCTGCTCGTGGCCGCAGACGTTGCGGATGGTGGGGCTGCCCGCGCGCGTGCTGCTCCCGTTGGTCCCAGGCCGCCTCCTCCGAGGTTTGTGGGTGGTGGGGGTCGGCTGGACGGCGCTCTTGCGGGTGGTGGCGGGGAGCCTCCTGCTGTGACGTAATCCGAGAAGTGCTCACTTGCCCTCCATGGATGCGAGCACCTCAGCCAGACAGTGGTCATCGCCATCCACTGGCATGCGCCACAAAGCCCCCGTGACCAGCGCGACTGGTTGCGGTCCGACAGTGGCCACCGCCACGTGATCCGCGACGTCGGGCGCGCTGCGGGCAACGTCGAGCACGGCGTCGCGACGGGTTGGCCCACCCGTGAGCACCAGTGCCGTGAACGTCGCACTTGCGGATGCTGAAGCTTGCAGGTAGTCGGCCCAGCGCGCGAGCACGGACGCAAGGCGCGCCACGGGAACCCGGTCGAGCCTCGCGAAGACGATCGCCCGCATTTCTCGCGTGCCGTCGAACCCGACGGTGAGCTCGGCGTCCGCCGAGAGCCGCCGTTCGTCGCCGGTACGTCGGTCCCGATAGGTGAGCCCGTCCGGCAGACGACGCCATCCCTTCAAGGTGAGGCCGGCGGTTGGACCATGGTCCTCGATGTCGATCCAGAGGTCGCTGATAGCCGCCACGGTGCGCATGCCCATTGGGTCCTCGCTCCACGACGCCGCTTGCTCGGCGCCTACAGCGGCGGTGCCGAAGGCGGTGAGCCAGCAGTGATACGGGCAGGTGCCGACAGCAGTCCGAGGCCGGTGCCGGCTGACGAGCCCGGTCCGGAATAGGACGCCGAGCCGATACTGGACAGTCCGCTCGGGTATGGCGGTGAGCCGGGCCAGCTGGCGGGTCGTGAGCACCCGGTGCTCGGCGAGCAGCACAAGCAGGCGCCGGTCGGGCGCTCGCAGCGCCCTGGCTGAGGTCGCGGTCAGGTCACCTCGGCCGAGTTCCTCGGTGACTTGGACAGGGTTTCGCCTTGCGTGTGGACGCGGCGAATTGGGCGCTGAAGTGGGGTTTTGCAGCATGATGTGATGCCCTGCGGCCGGGAAGCGCGCCCTGAACCACGGAGGAGACCTCGATCACGCCGCGAAGTCAAGGCCTTCGGCGAAGATTTCTGAGAATCTGGAGTTGCGACGCAAGCTCGACTGGCCAGGCGTCCCCGGGCGCTCGCGGGAGTTCGCAAGGTGGTCGTTCAGGACCCGGGAGGCGGACCGCCAGCCGGCACGCACTTCCTGCCGGTTGATTCATGGACAACGAGGCACCAACCTGAGTGATATGGGTTGCCCACCGACAATAGAGAGGGCTGTTCGTTACCAACTCATCCTGGGGAAGCCCGTGAGCGAGGTCCCCGCGTCGACCGACTTTTCGGATCGCTGGTGCGCCGGAGCTGTTCGATCACGCTGTTTTTGCCGCGCCAGACGCTCCCGCCCCTTATAACAGTGTCAAGAATCAGCTTGTACAGTCCGGTTCTGTCTGTTTGGACCTTGCGGGTCCACAGAGGGTTTTCGACGACCTCGGGGTCGTACCGGACTCCCCAGTTGGCGAGTTCGACCAGGATGGGGATGAGTTCAAGGCCTCTGCCGGTGAGCGAGTAGAACTCCCGGCGCCGGTCGGCAGGATCGCGCTGCTTGCGGAGGATGCCGCTGCTGGCCAGCTTGGCCAGCCGATCGGCCAGCACGCTCGTCGTGATGCGCTCCTCCGAGGCCAGGAACTCACCGAAAGTGTGCTTGCCGTAGAACACGATGTCCCGGACGACGAGCAGGGACCATGGGTCTCCAACCACCTCCAAGGCGGAGTTCACCGGGCAGTGCGATTTCCGGTCGGTCTGAACCGGCCTGGGTTCCTTGGAGGCTCCATACCTTGGAAGCGAGGATGGAGACATGGAATCGAAGAACCCTTC
>JAVKSL010000160.1:0-3329 GCA_039583695.1 Acidimicrobiales bacterium
GCCCAGGCCCCACCAGCCCCGGCCCCACCAGCCCCGGCCCCACCAGCCCCACCACAGGCCCCACCAGCCCCGGCCCCACCAGCCCCACCACAGGGCCGACCAGCTCCGCTACCGGGTCAACCGGCCCCACCAGGCCTTCCACCGACAGGCGGCGGCGGTGGTCTTGGGGGCTGGCGCTGCTGCTTATCCTCCTGCTGGCCGCCGGGGGGGTCCTCGGGGCGAGGGCGCTCCTGGCGGTTCCCCGCTACCACACCCCCGACATCCAGGGCCTCACCCCGGCCGCGGCTTCGACGAAGCTCACGCCCGACAAGTTCCACCTGGTCGAGGGTGTCCCGGTCTACAGCGCCACTGTCCATTCGGGTGACGTGGTGTCCCAGCAACCTTCCCCTGGGAAGCTCCTTGCGAGGGGGTCGACGGTGCACGTGGAGCTGTCCAAGGGTCCCGCCCCGGTTGCAGTGCCCTCGCTCGCCGGCCTGACCGAGCCGGTCGCGCTGGCCCGCCTCAAGGCCGCAGGACTGACTCCCAAGCCAAGCACTGCGTACAGCGAGACAGTGCCCAACGGCAAGGTCATCTCCTACGCGCCGAGCACCGGGCTGCAGCTACCGGGCACCACAGTGGATGTCACCGTCTCGATGGGACCCAGACCCCGGATCGTGCCCAGCTTCGCGCCGAACACCAGCTACGCCGCGGCCGCCTCCCTCCTCCAAAACATGCGCTTGGTGGCCAGCAAGACCACTGCCTACAGCGACAGTGTGAACGCTGGCGACGTGATCGGCTCCAGCCCAGGTCCAGGGGCGAGCGTGCCGAGGGGGTCCACCGTGACCCTCACGGTCTCTCTTGGTCCGCATCTGGCCACAGTCCCCAATGTCTACGGTGAGACCGGCGCCGCAGCCGCCACCCAGCTGGACAACGACGGTTTCCACGCCCAGGTCTTCGGCCCCGATCCCCAGGGCGGCTCGGTCCTGGCGACCAATCCCCCGCCGGGCCAGACCGTGCACTACGGGGTGACAGTCGACGTGTTCGTCCTGTGAGCTGGGGGCGCCTCCCAGCCGAGGGCCGAGGTGGTAGTGGTTCAGGGTCTGTGGCAACCACAATCACTACCAGTCCCGACATGCCGGATGCGCGCCACAGGAACCGAGGGGGCAGCGGCACCGGCGACGGCTGGGGAACGTCACCTCTGCAGCACTGCCCTCTCGTGGTTCCTGTGCCTGAAGCCATTCTAAATCAGCCGCCATGCCCCTGACTAGGACTAATGTCAAGATGACTAATCCTGACTAGTCACTTCTCAGGTGGTGATCTCTTTTATCCGAGTAGCCAGCGCAATCGTGGCCGCGTCGACCGAGCTGGTCTGTAACGCCGGCAGCAATCGTTGCAGGTCCCCCTCCACCTTGATCTTGCCGGCCATCCACGCCTGCATCCCCGCCCCCGGGTTGCCGTCGACAAATACCGCTCGCGCGGTCGGGTAGTCCAGCGTGACCGTGAGGTCCACGCTTTGCAGGTGTCCGAGGTTCATCTCGATGTCGCCCGAGGTGGTGTCGAAGTGGGCGTCGATGTTCCCGGGCCCAAAAGGCACCTCGGTGATCACCAGGTTCATCTTCACCTGCTGACGGACCGGCCGCATCCGCACCCGGTATTCCTCGCGCAGGCGCCTCACCTGCTCGACCCACTCGTCGGTGAGGAACGCATAGCTGGTCACGATGAGGCTCCCTGGGATATGCAACGCTGTTGGGGTGGGGAACCCTATCCTGCCAGGCGCCGAGCCCCAGTCCTGGCCCGGCGCGCCCTCGAGTCCCGGCGCGCCCTCGAGTCCCGGCGGTGCCCTGGTCCTCCACGGCCTCACCGCCAGTCCCCAATCGATGAGGGGACTGGCCCAGGCCCTGGCGGGCGCTGGCCTGGCTGTGGACCTCCCCTTGCTGCCGGGCCACGGCACCTCGATGGCCGACCTCATCCCGAGCCGCTGGGAGCAGTGGTCGGCAGCCGCCGAGTCGGCGTACGTGGAGCTGGCTGGCCGCTGCAGGGCAGTCGTCGTGGTTGGCCTGTCTTTGGGCGGGACCCTGACGTGCTGGCTGGCGACCCGCCACGCGGCTATTGCCGGGATCGTGGTCATCAACCCATTCGTGGAGCCTCCAGCGGAGAGCTTCGACCAGATCCTCCAAGGCGTCCTCGCCGCCGGCTTCGAGGTCGCCCCAGGCATAGGCGCGGACCTGGCAGACCCTGACGCAACCGAGCTGGCCTACGATGGCATGCCGATACGAGCTGCGCGGTCGCTGTTCGAGGCATGCGCGGTCCTGGAGCCCGCCCGGATCACCTGCCCGGTGCTGTTGCTCCAAAGCCGCCAGGACCACGTCGTGCCCCCGTCGTCGGGCGACCTGCTGGTCCGATCGGTGCGCGGCCCGGTCGAGCGGGTCTGGCTGGAGCGCAGCTACCACGTCGCCACCCTGGACTATGACCATGCCGAGATCGAGGCTCGCTCAGTCGCCTTTTGTAAGAATGTTCTCGGTTGAGCCGCACCGCCGCGCCCACTCAAGATCTACGATGGTTCCGGTGATCTCCTCGTCAGACGTAGCTCACGTGGCCCGGCTGGCCCGGCTCGACCTCACCGAGGCCGAGGTCGAGCAGTTCACGGCCCAGCTGGCCGGGGTGTTGGAGCACGCCGCCGCGGTGGCTGCCCTCGACACCAGCGGTGTCGTCCCCACGTCACATCCGCTGGACTTGCTCAACGTGACCCGCGAGGACGTCGCCCGGCCGGGCCTGTCCCGCGACGAGGTGCTGGTCCAGGCGCCAGCGACGGAAGCAGGCCAGTTCCGGGTCCCACGCATCCTCGCCTAGGGTCCGAGCACAGCGGACGCTTGTTGAACGAGAGCTTCGCCACGATCTTCGAGGCGATGGCAGCCCTCAAGGGTGACGCCCCGGCGATCGTCCAGGGTGCCCGGCGCCTCTCCTGGGCCGATCTCGCCGATCGCTCGGCGCGCCTGGCCGCGGCGCTGCGCTCGCTCGGAGTTGGGCCGGGGGCGAACGTCGGGCTGTGCATGCACAACTGCCCGGAGTACCTCGAGGCGACGTGGGCCGCATTCAGCCTCGGCGCTACGCCCATCAACCTCAACTTCCGCTACACCGCGGAGGAGGCCGCCTACGTGCTCGACGACGGGGATGCAGTGGTCGTGGTTTGCGACGGGCCGGCTGAGGCGGCCCGTCTCGCCGGGGTCGGCACCGCGATCACGCTGGGCGTGGGCTACGAGCGGCTACTGGTTGGCGGGCAGCGGGTCGCCCCCGGTCGTCATGTACCGGGTGCCCACCGACGCCTTCGGGCAGACGTACCACATCTCCCC
>JAVKSL010000161.1:0-3296 GCA_039583695.1 Acidimicrobiales bacterium
TGCACGCGGCTCACCGAGCAGTGCGCCAACGCCAAGCTCGTCCATCTCCCTGTCCACGCCTCCTGGCTCAACCAAGTATGGGTTTACCGGCCTTCGGGAGTCGGTCTCCGCCTGGCGGCCTGAGCATCCACTTCGGGCCTCCGGCGGAGTGGGATAATTGACTCCAAGGAGCGGCCAATGGAACTCAGGGTTGTTTGCAGTGATGACAGTCATCGCCTGGCCGGCGGCGGACCTATCGACGAGTTGGCCAACGGCTATCTCGCCCACCTTTCATCTCGGGGGTTCTCGCCGGCAACGGTGCGGGGCTATGCCTTCGATCTATTGAACTTCGGCCGGTTCCTGGCAGAGCGGGGAGCGACGGCCGGCGATGTGGTGGCCACCGACTTGTTCGACTACTTGGACTGGCAGGGTCGCCCGAAGCCGAGCCATGGGGCGAAGGTGGTCAGTCTGTCCTCACAGCGTGGGCCTGCACCGGCGACGATGAACCGGCGAATCGCTGCGGTCAGAGGGATGTTCGAGTACGCGGTGATCACCGGGGCGCGCGACGACAACCCGGTGCCGGCGGGGCGACGGGCGACGGGTTTGAGGCCCAAGGCCCGAGGGATGCTTGGCCACATCGGGCCCCGCAAGGCGCCCACGGGAGGCCGGCTGGTTCGCCAGCCCCGGCGGTTGCCCGAGAGCGTGGAGCCCGCCGAGGTCGCCACGTTCATAGCCGATCTGGGCACGCACCGGGATCGGGCTATGGCATTGGCTATGGTGCTGGGGGGTTTGCGCGCAGCGGAGGTCCGCGGCCTGCGCCTGGCTGACGTGGACATGGGGTTGCGTCGGGTGCGGGTCGTCGGCAAGGGCAACCGGGAACGGACCGTGCCCGTTGATCAGGCGTTCTTCGCCGAGGTGGGCAGCTACCTGCGGACCGAGCGACCCCACGGATGTCGGACTGTCGAGTGCTTTGTGGTTCTGCGCGGCCCGACCACAGGGGGGGCGATGACCGAAGCCGGGATGCGCCGGATCTTTCGCACACATCGGGCCAACTCCGGGGCAACTCGTGTACGACCTCACCGGTTGCGTCACACCTATGGCACCGAGCTGGCCACTGCCGGCATCGACTTGTTGGTCCTGCGCGAGCTGATGGGTCACGCGTCGCCGGAGACCACCGCGGCCTATGTGCATCTTTCTCCTGACACGCTGGCGGCCGAGTTCGCCCGGGCTCGGGCAGCGCTGCAATGAGCGTGCCTGCGCTTGTCGCGCTCGAGACCGCCGGGGCGCCAGACCTCCTGGTGGACTATGCCCGATTCGTGGCCAGCCTGTCCATCGGCCCCGATGCCAAACGGCTGCGACGTAGCGCGGCCAGTCGTCTGCTCGAAGCGCACCCCGACCTGGCAACATGGATGCACCGACCCACTCAGGCCCGGTTGGCGGACCTGCGCCGGACGGGGGCGTGGTCGTTTCTCACGTGGTGCTTCCTCCAAGGAGTCGTGAGCCCCGACGTGGACCTGCTGCTGGCCAAGACGCCCGGCGACCTATACGCCGAATGGGGCCGCCTCCATCCCGGTGATGTCGAGCGAGTCGTGGAGGTGGCCGGCCGGTTCCAATGGAGCGACAACTGGACCCGCGACGTCAGCCGAGGCGGTCTCGCCGTCATGTGCCTCTGGGCTGACAAGACCCTCGACCAGTTGACCGACGCCGACTTCGACGCCTTCACCGTCGCCGTCGACTCCGCACCCTCTGTCCGGGCCAACGGCCGAGGTCACCACCACGCCCGAGCCTTCAGTCTCCATCAAGCCTGCTACGAGCTGGGCATCTGCTCGTCCACACCCCGCAAGAACCGTCCGCCGGCAGCCACGCTGGCCGAGACCCTCCAAGCGCTTCCACAGCCAGAGATCCGCCGCGTCGCTCTGCGCTACTTAGAGGTCGTTGCTACCACCTTGCGGCCCTCTACGGTACTCATGAGAGCGGACAGCTTGATCATCTTAGGCGAGTACCTGGACGCCCATCATCGCAACGTCCTCCGGCTGGAGCAGCTGGAACGGGTCCACATCGACGGTTTCTTGATCTGGAACCACGGCCGGCCATGGCGGGGATGGCTCGCCCGGGACAAGCCCGTCACTGCCTCGGTGTCCAAGCGGGCCGTCGTCGACCTACGAGGGTTCTTCGAGGACCTGGCCATCTGGGGATGGGCCGAGCGGCCAGCCCGGCCGTTGGTCTTCGCCTCCGACATCACCCGTCTCGACCGGCCGCTACCCCGGGCACTCGCCCCCGATGTCGACCGGGACCTTATGACCGCCGTCGCCGCCCTCGAGGACCCGTTCGCCCGCCACGGCCTCACGATCCTGCGAGGCACCGGGATGCGGTTGGGCGAACTGTTGGACCTCGAGCTCGATTGTCTGTGGGACACCCCCACCCATGGCACCTGGGTCAAGGTGCCGCTCGGCAAGCTCGGCACCGAACGAACCGTCCCCCTCGATGCCGCCACCTTGGCCGCATTCGACGCCTGGATGGCTCATCGAGGACGCCAACGGCCCCTCGCCCACCCCCGCGATGGTCGTCCCGCGGAGTTCCTATTCATGGAACGCGGTCGACGACTCAGCGCCTTCAAGCTCCGCCGCGGCCTGGACACCGCTATCACCGACGCCGGGTTGGCAGGACGGGGCGCCAACCCCTTGCACGTCACGCCTCATCAGCTGCGCCACACCTATGCCACCACGCTGGTCAATGCCGGAATGTCGCTTCAAGCGCTGATGGCCGTCCTCGGCCACGTCTCGGCTGAGATGACCCTGCGTTACGCTTCCATCGCCTCGCCGACCGTGCGCGCCGCCTATGAGGCCGCCATGGGCAAGGTCCGGACCCGCAGCGCCTTGGTGATCGTCCCGGCGGGCAAGACGGCCGTGCCCGAGCGCGTCGACTGGCTGAGATCGGAGATGCTCAAGACCCGCGTCGCCCACGGCTACTGCTCCAGAGACCTCGTCGCTGACGCCTGCCCCTACGCCAACATCTGCGAGCAGTGCGAGAACTTCGTCACCACTGCCGAGTTCGGGCCAACCCTCCGGGCCCAACTCGAAGACGTCACCACTCTGCGCAACGACGCCGCTGGCCGGGGGTGGGACTCAGAGGCCGCCCGCCACCAGCGGGTCATTGACAGCATCGAGGGGCACCTTCGTCGCCTCAAAAACTCGACCTGATCGAGAACTTCTCCTTGACCTGGCCCCGAGGGCCGGTTAATGGAGATCTACTTCTCGGTGATCCAGCGCAAGGTGCTCACGCCCAACGACTTCGCCGACACCGCCGAGATTGCGGAG
>JAVKSL010000162.1:0-3263 GCA_039583695.1 Acidimicrobiales bacterium
GGCCGGAGGTGCCGGAGGTGCCGGGGCCGGAGGTGCCGGAGGTGCCGGGGCCGGAGGTGCCGGGGCCGGAGGTGCCGGAGTCCTCGGCCGGGGTCGGTCGACTGAGCCGTGGGGACCTCCTGCCACGGGCCGACCCCGACCGCTGGGTCCTGGCCACGCTCGCGACGGACCGCCGCAATTTTCTGGCTTTGTGGTGGCACTCCGCTGGGTGACACTCTGTGGGGGCCTGACCTGGGCGGAGGCAACCACTCGCTCTCCGATTGCAATAGTGGTCGGGGGGGTGCTCGTCGTCTTCGCGATCTGGCGAACAGTTCAACCACCGCCGGGGTTCGTACCCACTCGATATCCCCAGGCGGGCGCTCGGTGCGTCAGCGGCACGGGATCCTGGGCCGCCGACCAGGGCGTGCGAACCGCTCTTCGGCGAGCAGGATCCCCTGCCCCGTGGGATGAGACCGTCCTGGCCATCGCGGCGGTGATGCTGACTGGTGGCTGGTCATCTCCGTTCGTCGTGGTTCTGGTATCGCCAATTGTCGCGGCCGGCCTCCTGGCAGGGTGGGCAGCCTCTGGCGCGATGCTCGCCGCATCCATCGCCGGTGTGGCAGCTGCGGAGCTCATCGGGCTTGCAGGCCCTGGCGGGGTTGGGCGGAGCGTCGGGATCTTGGGCACATCTCAGTGGCGACTGGGGTTGAGCTGGTGTGTCGAGCTCGGGCTTTTGGCAATCATCGGCGCGTACAGTCGACGGCTGGCGAGCTCGGTCGGCGCGGCGCACCTCGAAGCACTGAGCCAGCTCGGGACGCTGACCCGAGCAAATGCCCTGCTCGTCGAGCTACACCAGCTGGGCAGCGCCATCCCATCCAACCTCACAACGGCACAGGTGGTGGACGCTGCCCTAGCCCGACTCACCGAGCTGGCCACACCGGACACCGCAATGGTGGTTCTCCAAGGTCCCTCCAATGGCACCTGGACGGTTGCTGCCTGCACAGGGGCCAGCCCTGGTCCGGTGCTCACGGATGCCGAGCTGCCCGCGCCAATGCGGCACTGCATCGCTGGCGGGCCCACCATTCGCAACCGGCGAGGCCAGTCCCTGTCGGTAAGTACCAAAAGCGCGGTCTACGCGCCCTTGCTGGTCGCCGATCGCTGCCTGGGCCTGGTGGCACTGGAGTGGGACCGTCCCGGGGACCGTCACCGCGAGAGCCAGCTCCTGCGCTCAGTAGCCGTCCAATGCGCGATCACCTTGGATAACGTCCGCCTCGTGGCCGCTCTGCGAAGCGCCGGGGCCGACGACGAGCGCCACAGGATTGCCGAACAGCTCCACGACGATGTGGGCCAGGATCTGGCGGTTCTGGCTCTCACCTTGGATCGCGTATGGAATGGCCTCGGCCGCCCTGATCAGTCACCAGACGCCTCCAGGGCTCAGATCGACGGGCTGCGCCTGGAGGCGAGGCGCATCCTCTCCCACGTCCGAGAGACGCTCGCGGACCTTCGCAGCAACGTCACCGAGGAGCACGGCTTGTCCGAGGCCCTCGAAGGATTCCTTGCCCGAGTAGAGCGACGCAGCCACTCGTCCGTGAGCCTTGACACCGTGGAAGGCCGTATCTCGCTGCATCAAGAGCGCGAGGTCTGGCGCATCGCGCAGCAGGCAATCACAAACGCCGAGCGCCATGCCGGAAGCAATGTCATCCAGGTCAGCTGGAGGCCGTCCCCAGGACCCGCAGTCCTGGAAGTGAGATACAAAGGTGCACCTCCCGACCAGAGGTTCGATCCGGCCCCGGGCCTCACTGATGGCTTGGTGGGCATGTACGAGCGGGCGGCCCTGATCGGTGCCCACCTGGAGCTGGAGGATGGGCCCGAACGCGGGACGGTCGTCCGGTGTTGCCTGGCCTGAGCGAGGCGCCTGATGAATCAGGGGCCTCAGCCGGCCCCATCCGGGTGATTCTGGCCGACGACCACCGGCTCCTGCGGGAAGGTGTGCGTCGCGCGCTGGAAGACGCCGGGATGCTGGTCGTGGCCGAAGCTGGCAACGGGCAGGAGGCACTGCGCCTGGCCGAGCGTTGCCATCCGCAGGTGGTGCTGATGGATATCTCCATGCCGATCCTCGACGGCATCGGCGCCACCTGCGCCCTGCTGAAGCGCCAACCAGGTCTGGCGATCATCATGCTCACCATGTTCACCGATCCAGCGACGCTAACCCGAGTTGCACAAGCCGGCGCGGTCGGATGGCTGGGCAAGGACTGCACGACCGAGCAGATCATCGAGACTGTTGAGCTGGCGGCGGCGGGTCGCCTGCAGGGGAAACCCGTCGCGACGCCGACGGGACCAGCCCGCGGCCTCACAGCCCGCGAGGTCGAGGTACTGACATTGGTCGCCCAAGGCGCCTCCAGCGCCCAGCTTGCCGCGCGGCTCTACATAAGCCCGAGGACCGTGAAGAACCATCTGGCCTCCATATACGACAAGCTCGACGCCCGAGACCGCACTCAGGCCCTGGTCGAAGCGGCCCGCCGTGGAATCGTCAAGCTGGGCTGATCACGCCTCACGCGGCCTCCAGATATCCGTTGAGCGCAACCAACCGTTCACAGCCATCGAGTAGTCCCATACTCCCCAGCCCATTGACTGATCCCACGCCTAAAAGCGTGGGATTCTGGGGCTCAGGCTGCCAGGATCCCCGCAGGCACCTTGGGCTTAGCGCCATCATCGCCCACCGGGAGATCCCCCGACGGTGTAGCCCCGCCGCCCGATCCCGCACGGTCCGGGTTCAAGTTCGGCCAGAGTTGCGGTCACCTCCGAGGACGGGGCCACATGCCGACACCTATACACCGTCCGAGCCCTCGATGCCCGACGGGTACGCGCCGGCGGTACTTGGGGCACCAGATGACGTGGTACTTGGCCGGGTAGACGCTCTTGTTGGTCGGGCGGTAGCCCACGAGGCCCATCGTGGCATGAGGGTGTGTCACTGCTCGCTCCCGACCAGCTCAGGCAGCCCCAGTCCAGTGACCTGCAGGTGTCAGCATTGGGATGGATTCCGGAAGCTGCGTTGGAGGCCTGGATGTCTCCAACGAGGGCTGGAGGAGGTGGGGCTGCTATCGGGCACCCTGGTAAGCTCGGTGGCTCATGGGGGCGTAGCTCAGTTGGTAGAGCGCTTGACTGGCAGTCAAGAGGTTCGAGGGTTCGAGTCCCTTCGCCTCCACAAGAGAGGTCTTCACGTTTCGGGAGCCCTCATCTTCACGTTTGGGCCGGTGTCATCATGGCATCAGGCTGTGACGCGC
>JAVKSL010000163.1:0-3036 GCA_039583695.1 Acidimicrobiales bacterium
ATACAACCGGTTATGACAAATTCCACATAACCGGTTCTGAGAGCGCCGGGGGGTGCGATTCCCCCCGGCGACTGGCCTGATCTGTCCAATCTGCCGAGGGTCCTTCACACCTGTCGGCCGCCAGCGCTACTGCTCCGGAGCGTGTCGGGCCAGCGCGTTCAGACGACGCAGGGACACCACGGCGCCGGTCATCATCGTGGCGAAGGCCCAACCGCGGCGCCCCATCACCGTCTATGAGTGCGACAGCTGCGGTGCCAGGGCCGTCGGCGAGCAGCGCTGTGAGACGTGTGGGACCTTCATGCGCCGCGTCGGCCTCGGAGGCTCATGTCCGTCGTGTGATGAGGCCGTCGCCGTGTCAGATCTGTTCGATGAGGGGGTGATGTTCGGCCCCAGCGTCTAGGTTCAGCAGCGACCGACCGGGCGTCCAGCGACTGGGGACTTTCGGTGATCGAAACTGGGGAATCTCAGTGATTTTCGGCAGCGGCGACCTCGGCTTCCACCTTCTCCCTGGCCTTGCGGGTCTTGCCCCGTGCAAGGCGGGCTTGGAGCTCTCCGAGCTGGCGGGTGGCCTTGGCGAGGGTCTGAGTAAAGCCCCGGGACTGCTTTTCGTGCAGCCCGTCTGAGTGGCAGCAAACGAGGCGGCGCTCGGCTCCGAAGACGACCTTTGTCGTCTCGAAGGCTCTCAGGCCGGGGAAGCGCTCTTCGTCGAGCACCTCGTAGCGGTCCTTTGCGACAGCGAGAAGATCGGGGTGATCCGACGGCGGGAGAGAGCCGACGAAGGAGAGCTTCGAGTGATCGAGCAGCTGGTAGTTGTCCTCAGAGTTCTGCCCGGCGTCGTAGACCAAGGTGAGATCCCCCTTTTGCCTCGAGTCGGCGCCATGGAGCGTCGCGAAGCGTGCGATGAGCTCGGTCACCATGACCGGGAACTGGGTGACGTCGGGCTTGTTGCCCGGATAGGCGTGGGAGACGAGCGGGACGCCACCGTCGGTGGACACGACGAGCCCGAGACCGACGATGCGCAGGTCGTTGCGCTTCTGCTTGGAGTGCCCCCTCTGGGCGATCGGCGCACGGTCGTTGCCGGAATCGATCCAGGTGGCAAAGTTCGTCATGTCGAGCACGAGCCCAGACAGATCGACCGAGAACGTCTCGACCATGGCGGCGATGATGCGACGCTCGATCTCTTTGATCTGCTCCTCACTGATCGCGTCCATCGCCTTCCAAAAGCGCCGGTGGTCGAGCGCCCCGGCGGGAAGGTGTAGCCACCGATCCCCGGAGGTCTTCTGCCCACCAGTCGGCAAAGGCGAGCTTCGAGCAGGGGTCGACGACCCGGTTGAGCGTCGCGAGCGCGATGTAGGTCCCGACCGATGCCCCAGCATCACTGCGCCGTGACCCGATCACCTCGTCGACGATCTCTACCACCCGAAGCCGCCGGAGCATCTCCCACACCGCCGCTACGTCCCCGAAGGCGAGGTGGCGGGTGCGATCGGGCACCGATGTCGCGCCCGCGACGGCTGCCTCGATGTCGGCCGCTTTGCCGAGGTAGCGCTGGGAGACGATCTTGGGCTTGCCGCCCACTCGGGCGGACTCGGCCAGGTAGTAGTAGGTGTGCCCGCGGACCTTCTTGGAGATGATCGAAGCCATATATTATGGTAATACACCTTCCCCGGACAAATCGCGAGCCTTTGACCAGGGCAAACGCGCTGGTCAGAGCGATATTTGGAAGAAAGTTCCCAAAAGGCCTGAGATCACCTCAACGACGTAGCCCGGAAGGTCCCGCTAGGTGGCTGTTCGCTCCTTCGGCTACACCCATCGTGCGGGCCCGCCTCGAAGACGCTGCACCCGGTCGTGGTAGCGGTACTGCAAGCGTTCACGGATTCCCTCCAGGTACTGCGTGTCGCTCAACACTGCGCGCCCACGCCGACACTCACTGCGTTGTGGGGTGGATCCGGACCGTGGGGTGGATCCGGACCGCAGCGCACGATGGCCCACTCGTGCATGCGGGGAACGATCTGGTCGCAGACCTCCTCCAGCTCTCGGTAAGTGTAGTGGGCTGGCACCACCCGAAGGTGATCCGGGTCCCGCGCTAGCCCTGCGAGCGGCGCGGTGGATGTCGAGGTCGGAGGTGAACGCCGCCACCTCGGTGTCGGGGGGCTCGTACCAGTGGCCGGCGAAGGACTCCGCATGTGCCTTTGAAAGCCCGCTGGTCTGGCCCGCCGGGGTGGGATGCAACGCAGCGGTGGGCAGCTACAGAGCCGGCGTTGCGGTTGGCCGGCATCAGCCATTCCCTCGACGCGATGGCTCTCTGCCATCGCTGCTGGGATCGGCGGGTTCCAACCAAGCCCTGGGCCCTGGTGCGTCTGGGCGCAGGCGACGAGCTGGCGGCACTGGCAGCCCTGGTGGCAGTCGTGCCGGGGCTTGGCAGCGTCGCCCCCCGGCTGCGCAGCGATGAGGCAGTGGATGCCCGAGACGCTCGAGGCGGACCTGGGTGCGCTGCTTGGCAGGTGATCCGCTCAATGGGTGGCACCGACGCCGGGCCGGCATCGCTGATCTTAAGCCGTGGCCGGGAAACGGTGCGCAGCGCGGCGGAGGCAAGGGCCGCCGCCGCTCGCGTTAGGCCGGACCCCGACGACACCTGCCACCATCGGCGCCACCTGGCCACGCTCGGGATGATTGCCTACACCGTCAGCGGGGCGATCTTCACCGGCTAACGGAGGCCAAGGGACGAGCAGTCCTGGAGGCTCTCGCAGAGGGGCAGGGGCAATCTTGAAGTGTCTTTCCGCTGGGCCATCCCCGAAGCCCAAGTGCGGCGCGGTCCGCTGACGCTACCCGCGCCGCAACGGCGTCCGACTGCCCAGCAGGCGGGGGAGTGATCTACCTCAGTGGGCCGGGAAAGGCACTTCCCTCGTGCCCACCGCAGTCACGACCCGTTCAAACCTGCTCTACTAACTAACGTCAGGCCTCGCAGGCTGTCCCAAAACCGCTGCCGGAGTGCATGACTATGCAGAATCCACATTGTGAGATCCCCGCACGGACATT
>JAVKSL010000164.1:0-3035 GCA_039583695.1 Acidimicrobiales bacterium
TCGTCGTTGGTCGTCCTGGCGCCTACGCTCCTGATCTTCGACGTCATCGCCGTCCTGATTGAGCGTGTCCGTCAACACCGCGCCCGCGGCCGCCCACGACGACTCTGCCACCATCCAGGCGTCGTGGTCGGTGCGGGTGGAGTGGAGCAGGTAGGCGGTCGGGAGCAGGCCAAGTGGTGTCACGGCGAGGGCGGCGACCAGCCCGAGCCCGAGTGGGGCGGCGAGGGCTCCGCCTAGGTCACGCCAGCGGCCGCGGTCGACCAGGGAGGCGGCCAGGAGCGTCAGCCCGCAGAAGCCGACCGGCTCGATGGCCAGTCCGGGCCAGGGCGAGGGGCCGGTGTCCGAGACCTTGGAGGCGCTCGTCGGCCACGAAGGCGTGGCCGACGAGGCTGAGCTGGCCGGCACCGACGAGGGCGAGCATGGGGAGGGCGAGTCCCACCCGAACGGCGCGTAGAGGCCACGCGGGTACCGGCAGGGCGGCGAGGAGGTCCTCGGTCGGATCGGAGAGGAGGAAGGCGATCCCGAGGGCGGTGATGGCGAAGGCTGCCCGTAGGGCGGCTATGAGGTCCCCGGGACGCTGGAACGGGCCGGCCTGGCAAGCCAGGGTGGCCACTGTTCCGAGGCCCAGGGCGCCGGCGCCGGTCAGCAGGGGGCGCCCCTCGCCCTGCGGCCAGCGCGCCGGGGCCGGCCAGGACGGCGAGGCCGACGGCTCGATGACATGGGCTCCGGCTGGTAGGAACCGGGGGAGTGGGCCGAGAAGCTGATCGGACAGGAGGCCGGCCTTGGTGTCAGTGAGCAAGGGGTGCAGAGCGGAACTTCCGATCCCCTGCTGAGCGAGGTCCCGCAGGTACGCTGAAGCAGCTTCGCAGTGCCGAAGAGGCCCGCCGTCTGTGTCGCCGAGGAGTGCTCAGTTTGACGTCCACCAAGCGAATCGTCTGTCTGGCCAACTCGAGGAAGCTGAATGGACGCTGCGTCGCCGGTCGGGAGGCCGTCCGGGGCCGACCAGGTAGGTGGATCCGGCCGGTCAGTAGCAGAGAGAACCAGGAGGTCTCGGAATACGAACGTCAGTACGAGGATGGCAGTGATCCCCGCGTGTTGGACATCATCGACGTTCCGCTGATCGAAGCGCGTCCGTCAGGTCACCAGAGCGAGAACTGGCTTCTGGACCCTGAGTGGTACTGGTCCCGGGTTGGACAGTTGGCTTGGAAGGACCTCGCTGGCTATGCCGAACAGGGTGGGCCCCTGTGGTTGAACGGTGACTCGACGTACAACGGCCTCAATGACCGGATCACCATGGAGGCCCTTGCAGATCTGCACTCCTCCCTGAGACTCATCCATGTGGACAATCTGCAACTGGAGGTCTTCCGCCCCAGCGAGGCCTTTGGCAACTCGAAGCGGCGAGTACAAGCCCGATTTGACCATGAGAAGGAGCGTTACTGGCTCTGGATCACCGATCCGGTGTATGAGCAGCGGTATCTGAGCCAGAGGGATGGACGCTCCGACCTGGGAGCGTGCTACCTGACGCTTAGCCTCGGCGAGCTCTATAAGCGTGCTTGCTACAAGTTGGTTGCAGCCGTTATACAGCCGCCCTCAAGTACTGGGGTTCATACCAAATGACTACCTACGGTCGTATATGGACGATCGGGCATTCCAATCATCCAATTGATACATTTCTCCACCTTCTCGAAAGCCATCACATAACTGCGATTGTGGACGTGCGCTCGAACCCTTATAGCCGGGCCGCTCCGCAGTTCGGAAGGGGATTGCTACGCGCTTCTCTCCGTAAGGAGGGGCTATCCTATGTCTTCCTGGGACGAGAGCTAGGAGCGCGATCAAATGATCCTAGCTGCTACGAGGATGGCCGAGTGGTATACCAACGGCTTGCGGACACAGGCCAATTCGACGCTGGAATAGAGCGGGTTCTTCGTGGAATGAAGACTGAGCGGCTAGCGCTGATGTGCACCGAGCGAGATCCACTTGATTGTCACAGAACCCTGTTGGTGGCGCGCGCACTCGTCGAGCGTAATGTCGACGTCGAGCACATCCTAGCTACAGGGGAGGCCGAAGACCACGACAAGAGCCTGATGCGATTGCTTGAGCGATGGGGAGAAAGCCAATGCGACCTATTTACAACGTTAGACGAGAGAGTAAATACCGCCTTACGGCTCCAGGAGAAGCGAATCGCTTACATTAATCGAGAGCTTCTTCCGCCTGAGAGTAGCGGCAAGTTATGAACGTGTACACGATTGGATTTACCAGGAAATCAGCCGAGAAGTTCTTTGAGCTCGTCGGCCATTCCCAAGCTCAGCGAGTCGTCGATGTGCGGCTGAACAATGTATCCCAGCTTGCCGGCTTTGCCAAGCGTGATGACCTTGCATATTTCTTAAAGGTGATCTGTGGAGTAGAGTACGTTCATCTGCCTCAGCTTGCTCCGACACAGACGATGCTCGACGAGTACAAGAAGGGCGGGGGGGACTGGGGCCTGTACGAGAAGAAGTTTATGGACCTCATGGAAACCCGACGTATCGAGGATCATGTCCCTCGTGAGGTGATCGAGGGGGGATGCCTGCTTTGTAGCGAGGACAGGCCACATCATTGCCATCGGCGGCTTGTTGCCGAATACTTGGAGAAGTGCTGGGGTGACATGACTATCTGCCACCTGGTCTAACCGCGCCCCAGCGCGTCGCCCAGCCGCCCGTGCTCGCCCCTTACCGGTAACAGGACTTCATCTTCCGCCGAGACAACCAGGTCTTGGCGCCTTGCCGGTGAGGGGACCCACCAGGGGCGCCGGGCCGGCCTCGGGACCTGCCGGCGCACTAGATCGACGAGGCGGCGCACCCCGATCCCCATATGAACGCCCGACCGCGCCGTCGCCCCGGTAGCGGCGCGCCTCCCGCCACAGGCCAGGAACGTGTCCTGGACGGCCTGGTCGACCAGGCCCCTCGATGGGCAGCGCCTCGTGAGGGCTCCGGAGGTTTTCGTACAGTGATTCCGATCGAATCCGTACAGGGTTCCGGGGTTTTCGTACAGCGACC
>JAVKSL010000165.1:0-3000 GCA_039583695.1 Acidimicrobiales bacterium
CAACTGGCCGGTCGCCGGAGCACTTCTCTCTGACCGACCTGGGACTCGCCACCATCGCCCTCGACCGGTGCATCGACCTCGATCATCTGGTTCGGCACCTCCATCTTCGCGGGCATGATCTGGTCGCCCTCCTGCCGCGGCTGACCGAACTCAGCGCGATCTACGATCTCCTGGGGGCGCTTGCCGCCTCCCGGCCGGGCCGACCCGGTCTGCTCGCCTGGGAACGTCCCTGGCGGCGTCGCTACCGGCGTCCGACCGCCAAGGCTCCCCTCTCGGTCACGCTCCCCGCCTACGCCGCGCTCTCCTGGGACGACGGCCAGGGCGCCTATCTCCTGCTCCCCGACCAGGCGAGTTTCCCCCTACGGCTCTACCGTCCCACCCTCGGCCAGCTGACCGACCTCCGTCACGGGCAGTACCGGACCTTTCCGACCTTGCTGGTTGGAACGACGGGATGGAGACGGGCCGAGGCCTGGAAGGCGCTGCTGGGTGAGGTGGGACGATCTCGGCGTGATGCGCCGCTGCGTGCGCGGGTTGTCGTCTGGAGTGAGCTCGCTGCCGGTCTCGCCGGGCTTGAGGCGCTGGATCAGGCCCTCTCGCCCGGTCAGCTCACCCAATCGATTGCGTGGCGTCCCCTCCGACGGTTAGTCCCCGAGAGACCGCTTCCCCGCCCCGTCGGCAATGCGCTGTGCATGCGCAATCGAGGTACGAGCGGTGATGATCCGAGGACCCGGGTGCTTGAGCTCACCCCGAGCGACTACGCACTCCTGGATCTACTGGGCCAGCATCCCTTTCTCGATCGGGAACAACTGGCGATGGTGCTGGGGTGGGAGGCAGCGTGGGTCCGGTCGCGACGCAACCGGCTGATCCGGCAGGGCCTGGTGCGGCTGATCGGGACCGACGAGAGGGGCCCTAGGATTCTGGAGCTGGCGGAACTGACGGTGGACGGGCTGCAGCTTGTTGCCGCTCACCGGGGGCTCTCCCCGGCGGTGGCAATCCGGGAGCTGGGTCTAGCGGGCGGTGGCCCCGATCATCCCCTCGGCGCCCGACGCAAGCTCCTGCAGCACCTGACCCATACGCGGGGCGTCGACGCGCTCTTCGTCGGTCTCTACGGTGTCGCCCGGCGGCTCGCGGCGCGGGGCAGCGACGATGCCGTGGTGGCGTGGCAGAACGCAACTGCCTGCAGCCGGTCCCATCTCCGGCCCGACGGCTACGGCCTCTACCGTCGCCGCGGCTGGCTGCATGGCTTCTTCCTGGAGTTCGATCGCGGCACGCTCAACGCGCGTGATTACGCCAGGAAGTTCGGCGCCTACTACGCCTATGGTCTGAGCCGGCGGTTCGAGCGGGATTATCCCGGCTATCCAACCATCCTCGTCGTGGCTACCGATAACGCGACCGAGCGGCGGATCGCCGGAGCCGCGCGGCGAGCAGCGGTGGGACGCTCACAGCCTCTCCCACTGCTCCTCACCTGCCGCTGGCGCATCGACGAGCCGAGCAACCCCCACGGCCTGCTCGGCCCTATCTGGTGGTCGCTCGACACGGGCTTCGATGAGCGTCGACGTTGGCCCTCGTTCACACATAGGAGAGCGTCATGACGGAAACATTTCTGACGGTGAGAGAGGTTGCGCGTCGTCTTGCCGTTGGACGAACCACGGTCTACGAACTCATTGCAAAACGAGAGCTGGTGGCGATCAGAATAGGGCGCGCGCGACGCATCCCGGAATCCGCGCTGGAGCGATGGATCGCGCAGCACATTGATGACGAAGGAGGTGACGCATGGCACGGAACGGAGGCAGCAAACCCGGCTACCGCGAGCGAGACGGTCCGGCGACGGTGAACGGGGGTGAGCCATGACCCGGCGAGGCGTGGGCGAGGGGTCCATCCGGCAGCGGAAGGACGGGACGTTCGAGGCCCGGTTGGTCATCGATGGCGAGCGGAAGTCCATCTACGCCAAGACCAGGCGGGAGGTGCAGCAGCGGCTCGGTGAGGCCAAGCGGCTCGCCGAGCAGGGCAAAGCAGTGGGAACGCGGACCCAGACCCTCCAGACGTACCTGGATGCCTGGCTTGCGGACCATGTGCAGATCTCCCGACGCGCCAAGACCTACGAGAGCTACGAGCTCAACGTCCGCCGGATCATCCCCTACCTCGGCCACATCCGGCTGGACCGGCTGAAACCCGCGCACATCCAGCACTGTTACGCCGAGCTGCTCACGTCGGGCCTCTCCGCCCGCAGCGTCGAGCAGGCACATACCGTCCTCCGGTGCGCCCTGCGGCATGCGGTCAAAGAGGGAACCATCCCCTTCGCCCCCACGACCGCCGTGACTCCACCACGTCCCGAGCGGCGGGAACCCGAACCCCTCACGCCCGAGGACATCGAAGCGCTCTTCAAGACCACGGCCAACGACCGGCTGCACGCGCTCTGGGTGCTGCTCATCACCACCGGTCTGCGCATCGGCGAGGCATCCGGCCTGACCTGGGAGCAGGTGGATCTGGAGGGCGGGACCCTCCGCATCCGGCAGGCGGTGCAACGGCAGAAAGGGAAGGGGCTGGTGCGGGTGCCGGTCAAGACCGAGCGCTCGCGACGTCCGATTTACCTGGCCCCGAGCCCCATCAAGGTGCTCCGGCTCCATCGGGGTCGACAGCAGCGTGAGTTCGGAACGGCCGGCGTCACCTGGACCCCGGAGGCGCTGGTGTTTTCGACGCCGACCGGCGAACCGCTGGATGCGGGCCATGTCCGTCACTTCCTGCACAAGGCACTGGCTGCCATCGGGCACGACCCCATCCGGGTCCATGACCTCCGGCACACCTGTGCCTCCTACTACCTCCATCGGGACACCCATCCGAAGAAAGTGCAGGAACTGCTAGGCCACTCCACCATCACACTGACCTTGAACACCTACAGCCACCTGATTCCCGGCGTCCATCGGGAGATTGCGAACCTCGTCGAGGACCTGTTCCATGAGACGGACGAGGACGATGAGGGACCGGAGGCGAAGGGTTGAC
>JAVKSL010000166.1:0-2986 GCA_039583695.1 Acidimicrobiales bacterium
GGGAAGGGTTCTTCGATTCCATGTCTCCATCCTCGCTTCCAAGGTATGGAGCCTCCAAGGAACCCAGGCCGGTTCAACTTGCCTGTTCCGGGCTGGCCCAAGAACAGCACCGGGCGTCCCTCGGCCACGAAGGTGCAACCTGCCAGATCCCGGATCAGCTTGCGATCGATTGAGGGCTCAAAGTCGAAGTCGAACTCGGCAAGTGTCGCCCTCTTGGGTAGATGAGCGAAGCGCATCCGCACCGCCAGACGGCAGCAGCGACGGCGGCATGCTCGTATGCTGCGCAATCACGGTGTTGAGCGCACGCCATACGAACCGAGCTAAGGCACGTCCGTTAGGTCGGTGTCGATGTCGTCGAGCCACTGGCACCAGCGCTCGTGACGCGGATCGATGACAGGAGCAACGGCCATCGTCCGACCGAGCAAGTCATCCAACGGCGGGCGATCGAACGGACTCTGTGGACTCAACTCGGCCTAGCGCTTCGCCTCAAGCGTCCAGGAACGCGGAACAGAATCACTGCGAAGGCAATGAACACGACGGTCAGCCCCAATTTGACACGGGCCTCTCCCCTGAGGTCCGGGGCTCATAGAAGATCTCGATAGCGATCAATATACACAGCCACACGCCAATGGTTGTCGCAAGGTGATCACCGGATCGGTGCCGGCACGGACCAGATTGAACCCTTTCAGGGACCGAGACCCTCATGGTCATGCCTCCTGCGAATGGTGGTTGTTAAAGTATCGGTCGTAGCCCCCGGCGGCTTTAGGCGGACCTGTCAGCGGGGCACGGTGCCGTACCGCCACCAGGAAGGGAGAAGCGGCCAGCACCGTCTGGCACAAGATGGCTGGGGCATCCACCGCGAGTTATTGTCAATAGTTGTGGACGGGAAAATCTCGCTCAGGCAGTGACGGATCCGTCTTCAGTGCTGGTCTCGGATGCTCCGCTCATCGTGGTGTCGCTCCTCTCCTGTAGCTTGCCGTCGATGAAGGTGGCGCACGCCCGGACCAGCGGAACGAGCTCGGCACCGGTGATCTTGCGCTACCTGGCCGTTGACAGGCGGAGTCGAGCAGCTTGTAGGCCATCGCGAGGCCCGCCTTGCGGGACCCGGCGCCCCCGGTGACCTTGGCCGTGCGACGATGGTGGGCGCCGTCGCCAATTTGGAGGACGCCACGCTCGATCAGGGGGCCATGAGCGCCGCCCCGAGGCGGGGCGGCGTCACCGTGGCGTGTGCTGCGGGAAGCGGTCTCCTAGCAGGTGTCCAGTGTGCTGGCCCAGCGTCTAAACCAGGCGGCTGCGCGCCGGTAGATCTCCTCGACGACATCAGGGGCGGGCATGTGGCCGCCGGGATAGACCCACAGCTCGACCGGGACCCCAGCCTCGCAGAGCGCGCCATGCCACGCATCGCCTTGTTCAGGACACCCGTCCTCGCCGTATAGCAGCAGCATTGGGGTGCGCACCGAAGCGGCCCGCGTTACCGGCGACGCCAGTTCCCACGCCTCGCGATTGTCCTCAGGTGGTCCCCACCGGGAGCGACGAAACAGGTCTCCGCCCAGGCGTGCGTCGACGATGCGATGGTCGGCGACTCCTTCCCAACATACCGCGGCCCGATAGGCGGTGCCGGTGGTCACCATACGGTTGACCACGAAACCACCCCACGACCAGCCGAAGAGAAACACGGCGGTGGCGATGGCCTTAGTTTCGGGGGCGGCGATCGCCGATTCGACGTCCTCAACGTTGGGATCGGTGTCGGGCGGACCAGGGTTCATCCACGCCAGCGAACGGCGTCGTGACCCGCCGATTCCCGCCGCGGCGTACTCCGGGGCCAGGGCTGCGAATCCGGCCTGGCGCCACCGGTCCAAGTCGTGGCCGAAGCCGGCCACCAAAGTGTGGTTGGGCCCACCGTGGACATCGACGACCAGCGGCCACGGTCCTTGACCAGGCGGGGTCACCACCAACCCCTCAAGCGGCCCGGCCGGCCCCGCCCAGCGCTGAACCCGTGTCGGCGGGACACTCACGTCGGGCAGGGAAACCACATCCTTCGTCGTTCCGTCCTTGACCGACACCAGGGTCGGGATCCCATCAACGGGGCGACGCACCCCGGCGATCTCCCCGTCAGAGCTCACCGTGAGAGGGAAGAACGACGCAACGGGATCCCGCAACGCCCACCGCCAAGGACCATCACCCGGCCGAGCGATGATCATCCCTGCCCGGATGCCGTCATAGGCGGGCACCAACACTCGGGAGTCGTCGATCCGTTGACACGAGCCGGCGACGCGCAACTCAGGAGTCATCGGCTGCCAACCCTCGTCGCCCTCGACGAGGACCTCCTGGGTGAGGTTGGGACACTCCGACCACAGCACCACCCGTCGGCGATCCGACATGGTGATCACCTGCTGGACCGAACCTGAAAGATCGCCGACCGCGTCTTCGGCGTCCTGCACACCTTTCACGACCAGAACCCGCACGGTGTGAGCCGTATCCGGATCCGGGTCGGTGCAGACCGCGACGAACAGTTCTTCACCTGCTGCCCCGACCGCCAAGAATCGACGTCCCGCCACGCCCGAGAGCAGTCGCACCGGGCCGTGCGCCGCCCTCACCCACCAGAGCTCCGAGACCGGATCGCGCCCCCGAGGGTCCGTCCGACAGATGGCCACACCATCGTGGTACCAACAGGCCCCTAGGGGCTGGACGGAGCCAGGAAGACCATGGCAAACACCGTCAATCGTCACCCCGTCCGTCGTGGCGACCGCCCACCGACCCCCGCCAGCTTCAGGGATCGCCAGCCCATCGCCAGTGTCGACGACCGTGCCGTCAGGCCACGACCTGAGCTCCCACCCCTCCTGGTCGCTCAAAACGATCCGATCCCGACCCCACCATCTCAGGCTCCGGACATGCATCACTCCTCATTTTGGGGCCTCCCGGCATAGATGTGGGTCAACCAGTGGGAACAGGTGTACGCTCATGAGGCAGGACGTGAGTGATCGGG
>JAVKSL010000167.1:0-2943 GCA_039583695.1 Acidimicrobiales bacterium
CTTCTGCGCGGTATCTGGCGCCCTGAAGTCCTCCCCTGGGACGGCATCGTCGACCAATCCCTGGTCGGCGCCCTCTCCACAGGCGCGGCCCTTGGCCTCGTCTCTCGCCGTCTCGACGGACGCCATGGCCCTTTCGCCGACCAGGCTCGCATGATCCTCCTCTCCCAGGCCCTTAGCGACGATCTCCAGACCGTGATCCTCGACGAGGTTCTCACCGCCCTCCACGGCGCCGGTATCGACCCTATACTCATGAAGGGCCTTGCCGTGGCGCGCTACTACCCCGTCGACGGTAGCCATCCCATGGGGGATATCGACCTCCTCGTTCCTCCGCCGCTCCTTGAACGAGCCGCCGCCGTTGTCGCCGGGTTAGGTTACGCCGCGCAGGATCGCAAGGCGGCCGGCGCCGGCTTCAGTATCACGGCGCGTGGCCCGGAAGGCGCAGTCGATCTGCAAACCCACCTCTGGCCTCTTCCCGCCACCGAGGCCTGCCATGCCATTCGCATGGAGCAGCGAGCCTGTATCAACGGTCGCGATGTCCGCGTCCTCCCGCGCGACATCGAGCTTCGCTATCTCGCCGTTCACCCGGCCAAGCACGGCTTTCCGCGCGCGATCTGGCTCTGCGATCTCGCCGCCGCCCTCGAAGCTGATCCCGCCGTCGATTGGGAGCGAGTCCTATCCGGCTCGTTGCATATTCAATCCTGGGTTCTGACTTCCATCGGACTCGCTTCACGCCTGCTCGGCCTCCAGACCCCATCCGACGTCCAACATCGCTCCGAGTCCGCCGCCGCCTGGATCGAGCCGCAGGTTCTCGCGCGTTGGGGCGGCAAGGTACCGATCGATACCACCTACCTCACGATCTCGGCCCTCAAACGCCGCGATCTACCGGCGGTCCTACGCTCTCTCTCCCCCGCCCCGGTAGACCCGCTCGAGGCGCTTACCATCCTCGCCTGGCCCCTCTCACCGGTTCTCGCCGGTCCCGCTGTCGCGACCCTCCTGGCCCGCCGCGCCTTCCTCCTTTCCCGCCGTATAGTCCACGATATCCTCCCCTCTCACCGCTAGCGCGGAGCATTCATGTAGCTGGGAGCGTCTGCCGCCATATCTGCATGTCGCGCGACCGTCTCTGGTAGCGCGTCGCATGTACCGTGGCCGCCCATTGCCCCGTCGCGCGTCCCTCCGTCGTCTGGCGCCATACCGGGACCCTCCGTCGCATCACACGTAGCGCGGCCGTCCCTGGCCGCGTCGGGCCGTAGCCCGACATGCGGCCGCCAGCGAATAGTGTCCCGAATCGAGATACACGTTCAGGTGGGCGACATCCCACATGGGGATGGATCGGGGAGATGGAGACGGATTGGTTAGCCAGCGGGGCGCCGGGCTATCGCCCGACGCGGCCAGGGACGGGGGCCGCGTCACGTGGAGGCGCGCAGGCAAGAGGTACTGAGCATCTCATACACTTCCAGCGTCCTGCGTGCGGTCACTTCCCAGCTGAAATCCTCCGCGCGACGCTGTCCCCGCCGGCTCAACTCATCGCGCAGCGCCTCGTCGCCGGCCAACCGGCTCATGCCCCCGCCGATTGCCTCCGCGCTGAGCGGGTCGACCAGCAGCGCGGCCTGCCCCGCCACCTCCCGCAACACTCCTCGATTCGAGGTCAACACCGGCGTCCCGGCGGCCATTGCTTCCAGCACCGGCAACCCGAAGCCTTCTTCGATCGATGGGAACAGAAAAGCGGTGGCCCGAGCGTACAGCTGCGGCAGATCGTCCTCCGCCACGAACCCGAGATGGCGCACCCGCCCTCTCACACCCAATCGCTCAGTCTGTTGTTCCAGTTGGATCCGATCCCCCGGCCGTTCGGCGCCCGCCATCACCAGCTCGATCCCCGGGAAGCGCCCTGCTATCGTGGCGAACGCTTCGAGCACGCGGCCCAGGTTCTTATTTGGGGCGCGGTTGCCGACGAACAGGAAGTAGGGAGCCGGCTGCGGGCCTCCCTCATGGGCCGCGGCCGCGAACCGCGCCTGGTCCACCCCAAGCGGGATGGCCGTAATGCGCTCGGGCGCCAGCTCCAGCATGTCGATCGCATCCGCTCTCGCGCGTTCGCTGATGGCGATGATGTGGTGCGCCCGCCGCAGCTTGCGGCGGTAGTACAGCCACCAGCGCAGATCACTTATCTTCCCCGAAAGGTCGCCGTGCCACAGACCCTCCTTCAGGGGCGTCAGATCGTACAGCGTGGCCACCGTCGCGACACCCGGCACCGTGATCAGGCCGTTGAAGTCGGTGGCGTGGAATACCGCCGGCCGCGCTCGCCGGATGGCCTGGCGCAGGAACCACTCGTTGTAGACCCAGTACACCTGGGCCGGTCGGTGCCCGCGCCGGCCCAGGCACGCCCGCTCACACACCGGCGCCGGCAGTAGCTGCGCATCGCGGGTGGTTCCCACGAAGCGCACTTTCTCCGGCGCGAGCCGCGTAAGCTGGTCGGCCAGGTGTCGCGTGTAGGTTCCGACGCCCCGCAACCGGTGCTCCGATTGAAGCGGCGTCGCATCAATCAGGATCACGCTTCGGCCCGCGTCCCAAGGACCTGCTCGTAGACGGCGAGCGTCGCCGCCGCGGTCTTGTCCCAGGTGAACTCCCCCGCTCTGTCGCGTCCGGCACGGCGGAGGGCCGCTCTCAGCCGCTCGTCGACCGCTATCCGCCCCATCGCCCCAGCAATGGCCGCTACGTCGGTCGGATCGATCAGGATCCCCGCCTCACCAACCACTTCCGGGAGCGACGAGGTATTCGACGCAATGACCGGCGTCCCATGCGCCATCGCCTCAAGTGCCGGCAGGCCAAAGCCCTCGTAGAGCGATGGGTACACTAGCGCGGTAGCATTCGCGTAAAGCAGGTGCAAGGCATCATCCTCCACAAACCCCGTCACGCGCACCGCGTCACCGAGCGTGCGAGCCGCCGCCA
>JAVKSL010000168.1:0-2904 GCA_039583695.1 Acidimicrobiales bacterium
CTGAGTAGCCCGGCCGAAAGCGACCACCCAATCCGGAGCAAAGCGACCACCTGATCCGGAGCAAAGCGACCACCTGATCCGGCTGATTGCGACCACCTGGTCCAGCCGGGCCGGGCCGGACGGTAGCGCCTTGGACCATCCACCAAGGCGGGCACCCGGCCATCTTGACTTGACAGCTTCCACAGGCCGTCAGCAGGAGGACCGGAGTGCCCAGAAAGAGGCTACCGATGAGGAAGACGACTGAAGTGCTGCGTCTGGCCGCCGAGGGGCGAAGCCAGCGTGAGATCGCGGCCAGCACCGGGGTGGGCAAGACCACCGTGGCCGAGTACCTGGCCCGGGCCAAGGCGGTCGGGATCTCCTGGCCCCTGCCCGAGGACATGGACGCCGAGGCCCTGGACGCCGCCCTGTTTCCCGCCGTGGCGTCTGAGGTGGCCAACCGCGGCCGCCCGGTGCCGGATTGGCGGGAGACCCACCGCCAGCTCAAGGACCCCCGCCACCACGTCACCCTGCGCCTGTTGTGGGTGGAGTGGAAGGCCGATCATCCCGACGGCTGGCGCTACTCCCAGTTCTGTTACCACTACCGGGCCTGGCTCGGCACCTGCGACGTGGTCATGCGCCTGTGCTATGCCGGCGGGGAGCGGATGTTCGTGGACTTCTCCGGGGACAAGGCCCGCTGGGTCGACCCCGAGACCGGCGAGGTCAACCAGGCTGAGGTCTTCGTGTCCGTGCTCGGGGCCTCGGGGCTCATCTACGCCGAGGCCACCCGGGGCCAGGACCTCGACTCGTGGCTGTCGGCCCACATCCATGCCTGGAGCGCCTATGGGGGGGTCGCCACCGTCACGGTTCCCGACAACCTCAAGTCGGGGGTGACCAAGGCGTGCTGGTACGACCCCGAGCTCAACCCCTCCTACCTGGAGCTGGCCAATCACTTCAACACCGTCGTGCTGCCCACGCGCACGGCGAAGCCTCGCGACAAGGGGGCCGTGGAGGCGGGCGTCTTGGTCGTGGAGCGCTGGGTGCTGGCCCCGCTGCGCAACCGCGCCTTCCACTCCCTGGCCGAGCTGAACGCGGCCATCACCGAGAAGGTGGCCGAGCTCAACGCCCGAGCCTTTCGGGGCGAGGCCACCTCGCGCCGGGAGCTGTTCGACGAGCTGGAGCGGGACCACCTCCGGGCGCTGCCACCCGGGCGCTTCGAGCTTCCCCGCTGGCGCCCGGCGACCGTGCACATCGACTACCACGTGGACGGCGGTGACGGGCACTTCTACTCCGTCCCCTACCGCTACGTGCGCCAGAAGGTGGAGGTCCGCATCACTTCGGCCACCGTGGAGGTGTTCAAGAACAACCTCCGCATCGCCAGCCATGCCCGCGAGTACACCCGGCGCCGCTACGTCACCGATCCCGCCCACATGCCAGCCTCGCACCGGGCGCAGCTGGAGTGGACCCCCGAGCGCCTCGTTTCTTGGGCCGGGTCCATCGCCGAGCCCACCGCCGCCCTGGTGGAGGAGCTCCTCGCCTCCCGGCCCCATCCTGAGCACGCCTACCGGGCCACCCTCGGGATCATCAGCCTGGCCCGCCGCTACGGCAACGACCGGGTCGGCGCGGCCTGCGCCCGGGCCCTGGCGGTGGGGGCGGTCAGCTACACCTCGGTCAAGTCGATCCTGGCCGAGAACCTGGACCGTCTGGCCCTGCCTGAGGCGGCCCCGGCGCCAGCCCCACCGAGCCATGACAACCTCCGAGGCCCTGAGTACTACGCGGGCGGGAAGGAGGCCGAGTAATGCTCCTGAACGCCACCCTCTCCAAGCTGGAGGCGCTGGGACTGTCGGCCATGGCCGCCGGCCTGGCCGAGCAGGCGGAGAGGCCCGGGCCCTGGTCGGAGCTGTCCTTTGAGGACCGCCTGGGGCTTCTGGCCGACCGGGAGGCCGACGCCCGGGACTCCCGCCGGCTGCAGCGCCGGCTCAAGGCGGCCAAGCTGCGTTACCCCGCGGCGGTGGAGGACATCGACTTCCGCACCCCCCGGGGACTGGACCGGGGTGTCATGGCCTCCCTGGCCCAGGCCGGCTGGGTCACCCGGGGCCACAACGTGTTGATCAGCGGGGCCACCGGCTGTGGCAAATCGTTCGTGGCCTGCGCCCTGGCCAATGCCGCCCTGCGCCAGGGACACACTGCCCTCTACGTCCGCACCCCCCGGCTGTTGGAGGAGCTGGCCCGGGGCCGGGCCGACGGGCGCTACGTGCGCACCCTGTCCTCCCTGGCCCGGGTGTCGCTGCTCGTCCTGGACGATTTTCTCTTGAGCCCCGCCCCGGTGGAGGCCTGCCGGGACCTCCTCGAGGTCATCGAGGACCGGGCCGAGCGGCGCTCGACGGCGGTGGCCTCCCAGCTTCCGGTGGAGAAGTGGCATGCCGCCATGGCCGATCCCACTTTGGCCGAGGCCGTCCTGGACAGGTTGTGCGCGGCCTCGCACCGCATCGCCATGAAAGGCCCCTCTCAGCGCCGCCGCCAGCCAGGCCCGGTCGAGGACGAGGACCCCCAGCCGTGACGGTCGCCTTCTGCACCGCGCTGTCCTACTCCCCGGCCAGCCCCGCCGGCCTGCTCCGGGGCAGCTTCGCGGTCGGACACACCTGCCGGCCCTGCCTGCTCGTCGTGCCCACCGAGCTCGTGGTCCAACACGCCATGGTCCAAGGCGGCGGGCTGGAGCCCAGCCGGGACCAGGCCGGGCTGGCTAGCCTCAGGTTCCACCAGCCCCGCCAGACGGGAGATCTACCGAGAGGACCCACCGAGAGGACCCACCGAGAGGACAACGACCAACTGAAGCGGTGCTACCGCCCGGCTCCCTCCGGTCGCATTCAACCGGAACGGGTGGTCGCTTTCGTCCGGAACGGGTGGTCGCTTTCGCTGGAATGCTCA
>JAVKSL010000169.1:0-2902 GCA_039583695.1 Acidimicrobiales bacterium
GGACGTTTATCCCGTGGGTGAACCAGAAATCAGATGGCGAAGGACCAGGTCAGCGCCAAACGTGAAGACCTCACCAGTGCAAGTGCAGTTGGATGGGCACATACTTGCCGCTAACACCTGATCGTGCTACTACTTGATCACAGATTGATCACCGATTCGAGGTGATCTGGTGATCAAGGGAGGTCGGTCGTGGCCGGGAGTGTCACTCAACGAGGCAAGGACCGGTGGTTCCTGCGGGTGGATGCCAGCCGTGACCCCGTCACCGGCCGGCGCCGCCAGGTGACCCGGACCGTGAGCGCCCGGAACGTCACCGAGGCACACAAGGCCCTGACCCAGCTGGCGACCGAGGTCGAGGCGGGTCGCCATGACCGGGGAACCGACGCCCGCACGGTGGCGGATGCCTGCCGGGAGTGGTTGGCGCTGGCAAGCCCGAACATGGCGGGCAACACCGCCGCTGCCTTTGGCGAGGCGCTGCAGCGCTATGTAGCCCCCCGCATCGGGACGGTTCCACTGGCCAAGCTGCGCGCGCACGACCTTGACCGCCTCTACGCGCAGCTGTTGGCTTCCGGCGGTCGGGGTGGCGGCCCCCTGGCCCCGGCGACGGTACGCAAGGCCCATGTCGCCCTCTCCCTGGCGCTGGCCCAGGCGGTGCGCTGGGAGTGGCTCTCGGCCAACCCGGCCCGGAACGCTTCGCCCCCGAGCGCTCCGCCAACCGAGATCACCCCACCGGACCCCGAGACCTGCCGGGCGCTGTTGGAGCTCGCTGAGCAGACTGATCCCGAGTGGGCGACCTTCCTGCGACTGTCGGCGGCCACTGGGCGCCGGCGTGGCGAGCTGTGCGCGCTGGCCTGGGATGCAGTCGACCTGGAGGGGGCCACCATCACCATCCGCCGAGCCATTGAGGTCATCCCCGGTGGCATCCACGTTCGCGAATCCCCCAAGTCCGCCGCCGGCGTGCGCCAGATCGCACTGGATGGGGTCACGGTCGCCGCTCTGGCGGCGCATCGGGCACGTGCTGAGGAGGTGGCCCGGCCTGCGGAGTGCGCTTGGGCCGAAAGGCATTCGTCTTCAGCCGAGACAGCGCTGGCGAGCACCCGTGGCACCCCGAGCGAGTCACCCGCAAGTTCATCAGCCTTCGCCGGGCGGCTGGGATCGGCGACACAGTACGCTTGCACGACTTGCGCCACTATGTCGGAAGCCAGCTCGTAGCGGCCGGCTACGACCCGGTGAGCATCGCCGGCCGGCTGGGCCACGACCCCAAGGTGCTGCTGAGCACCTACGCCCACTGGATGCCAGCCCGGGACAAGGACCAGGCTGAGTATCTCGGTCGCCTGCTCGACGGTCCAGAACCCGGGGCTAGTTAGTCACTGTGTCTCCGCGCCGTCTTGACAGAGATCCGGGTCGGAGCACAGGCTTCGGTGCCCTCCGGCAAAGCGGGATCGGGGCTCCTAGCCTTTGGTCGGCCGCGACAGCCTTAGGCGCTCGAAGCTAATCCTGAGCTGCGCGTAGGCACTCACGAACTCGGGGCTGGTCCAGGCGATGTCGGCGCCAACAAGCAGGGGACCTCGACATCAGGGAGCCGCACGCGCAGCTCCCCGGCCGGCTCGGAGCGCCCCGTAGCGGACCTCCGCAACGGACTGGAAGCTGATCACGGTGGGCCTGCCGGCCAAGATTGGTTGAACCTCTGAGCCAAGTCCCCGCCCCCCTGCGAGCGGCAAGCTGAACACACTCGTGTCGATGAAGACAGCACGGCGTGGCCACACACGGCTCACTCGTTGCGCGCTGCCAGGACGGCGGCCTCCTCATTGTCGGTGAGGGCTTCAATGAGCATCTCTTCCGAACGGCGGCAGTGGCGCTTCGCGCGCCGCACCGCATCGTCCATTGTCCACGGTCAGCTCCCGTACTTCACCACTGGTCAGACCTGGTGCAGGAGTCTAGGACTGGCCCTACTGATACGTGTTGATGCACAGGACGGACGTACCATCCTGTGACGTAAGTGTCTCGTTCGAATTGGCCGGGCAACCTGCAGCCGAACTGACCGCCGCCACCACCATGGCGAAGTGAGGTTGGGAGCAGCTGACGAACCCGGAGACGGTGCTCCCATCCGGGCTGGTCACGCACTGTCCCACCAGTTGCTGCGGACTCCCACCTGGCGAGCCAGAACCGTTCTGCGTGGCGCCGAGAACCAATACGGCACTCACCAGCGCAGCGGCGAAGTACGGGCCGGAGCGGCGATGCAACGGCCGGCCGAGGGCCATCGGTCGTGGTAATGGCGTGACGACATTCGGATCGCGACGAATCTCTCCCCTCACCTCCCGTAAGCGCCACCGGGCATGAAGATTCCCGGCTACGAAGATCGGGTTGGCAAAGAAGGAAATGAAACCCCACCAACCGGTATAAAGAGTGCGGTTGGTAAGAGAGCGAAACAAGGACACCCCACACTCGTAGCACAAAGGACTATCCACCCAGCGGATCGTGCGGCGAAACAGCATGCCAGTTTGAGTCCTGAGCTTCACACGTACAGCAGGGCATGTACCACACAGTAGGTAGACGGCGTCAGCGACCTAGCCTAGCCTAGCCGAGCGCCTTCCGAATCAGGGAGCCAATGGCTTCGCGTTATGTCAACCTACCTGCGGGGGACATATGCAGTGGATTTTTCGGGTTGGGAACACCTGTACGGTGTGGCCCCCTTTGGAGTGCAAACCCCTCCTGGGGGGTCTCCGAGACTCCTACCAGGCCAGGTCGGTCACGGTCGGGGGCCAAGGACTTATCCAAGAGGTCTTTCATGGATGGGCGATGATGTCATGTGTGGGCGCTGATCTGATGAGTGAACCGGCCTGGGTTCCTTGGAGGCTCCATACCTTGGAAGCGAGGATGGAGACATGGAATCGAAGAACCCTTC
>JAVKSL010000170.1:0-2897 GCA_039583695.1 Acidimicrobiales bacterium
CAGCCGAGGAGCCCAGCAAGTACCGGGCAACGGGGCCTCCCAGGCCCCCCTCAACCAACCGCTGCGCTTGGTTGAGGGCTAGTCGGTTGGATTCCGTACTCCCACAGCTGAGTGGCTCCGGCCGGGCAAGAGACGCCCGTCGGTCCAAAGGAGGGCGATGGCTTCGGCCCAGTACGCGGATCGATCCCTGGACCTCACACTATCCGCCCCTGTGCAAGTCCGCTCGCCTGACGCGCTCGGCCCGGTGGGCATACCCCGGTTCCGTTTCCCCACCTCTACACCGACGCCGAAGACCCAGGGACGTGGTGGTGGTGGTAGTAGTAGTGGTGGTGGTGGACGACGAGGCGCCCTGGCGGGCACCCGGCTGCTGCGCCGCCTGCTGGGTGCCTCCCAGGCCAGCGGGGCCAAGGTGGTGTTGATGGGCGACCCCCACCAGTTGCCCTCGGTGGACGCCGGGGTCTGTTCCGGGCCTTGGTGTCCCGTACGGACCGCACCGAGAGCGGGGCTAAGGCGACCCGCTACGGCGAGGCCACGCCCGCATGGACCGCGTTTCCGAAGACCGTCCCGTTGCCACACACTGCGAAGCCATTAGCCAAAAGTCTAAGTTGGTGATAGTCATTGGGTGGCGTTATCTCAATCTCCACGGCGCGACGACAGGAGCCACCTCCCGCCTGAAAATGGAGCGAAGCCTTTCCACCGGGAGAAAGCACCACCGTGCTAGGAGCTTTGCCGGTCTCCCGCTTGAGCGTCAACGGTATAGAGCTCCCATTCTGGCCAAACGCGACTAACCCCGGGTAACCGAACAGCTCGCATGCCGGCCCCATCTGGCTCACAAATGGTTACTCATATAGGGCGGACCCGGCAGCACCCTGCGACCCTAAAAATTGTGCACCAGGATTTCCAGCCTTACAGTTGGCCGGCTCATTTCGGTTTCCGGTGGTCGAGCTGGGAGCACTGGCATCGAGGACGTTGAACTAGAGCGTAGCGGAGCGAGAGTTGAATCCGATGCAGACGGTGCGGGTGGTGCACTGGACGTAGACCCCGGAGCTCGTGCAGCCTGCTACACCGATTATCAACGCTACCCTGGCCCACATCATGACCAGCGACCTCGCTCGATTCATCGATTCATCGACATCGAGCCCGGGCCATCGAGCTGTGCCGTCTGCGTCTGTGCCTGTCCCTGGTGGTCGACCTGCCGACCTGCCTAGCGGCGAGGAGCTCCATCCCCTTCCCAACCTCGAGTTCCGCACCATCACCGCTGACTCCCTGGTCGACTTCGGTCCTTGGCCCGAAAAGTCTACCCGTCGGTTCCAACGGAACGGATAGTCAGCCCGGGCAGGAAAGCATAGATAGTTGGCTCACACACGACCACCTTCGCGCGTACCGTAAGAGACACAGTCTGATTGGGCGGGAATATCGTTACGTACGTAGATTCGGGATTGGACCCACCGGAACTACACGCATCCGAAGCCGTCACTAGCTGCGAACTCCCGGATTGATTAGGCTGAAGTATGACCGGCTGGCCAGGTGGCCCCTTCCGAACAGCCGGCGATCCCATCGGTTGTTTGTTGGCGTCTAGAAACGATACACCGGGAAAGCCGTCCAAGGTGCAAGGCGTTCTGCCAATATTTTGCAAGACAATGGCATAGTATTCGCTGCCGCCTCCCCCATAATACGTTAGGCCAGGGTGGCCTTTTGATGGAAAATACTGTTGGGATGCGCTTAGAGTTGAAGTTCCACATTCGGCGGGAGGCGGAGAGGACCCTGGAGGAGTTGTGGTCGAAGACGCAATGGAGGGCGACGAAGAGTTGGCCGGCGGGGACGCTGCTGGCGGGGACGATGACGCTGCTGGCGGGGAACTGGTCGGCGCGGACGGTGATGGGACACTGGCAGGCGCGGACGTGGTGCTTGAGGAGCTAGTCGGCCGCGACGGAGTCACTTTCGCTGTGGCGCCACAAGCTCCCAACAAGAACATTGCCGCCCCGGATATGCACACTAACCTGATAATCCCGAGATGGCCCTTTACGAGATCAGGGAATCTTCCAGCACTGTGGCTCCTATCACACGCATCTGCTAGCCGGGTCATCATTGAGTCCACAGGTCGCTCTGGGCTGCGGGCGCAAGTTCGTCAGTGTCGTAATCGATGGAGCTGCCTTTCGGTTGGATTCCGTACTGCCACAGCTGAGTGGCTCCGGCCGGGCAAGAGACGCCAGTCGGCCCAAAGGGGGGCGATGACTTTGGCCCGGTACGCGGATCCGTCCCTGGACCTGGGGGCTCAGTCGACCACAGGAGGGCGGATAGTGCCTTATCGGAGCCCGCCGCGTCGCAGAATTGCGTGCCGAAGTCGGCAGGATTCTCGTAGAACCCCGCAAGGAAGTGCTTGGCCACGAGTTCGTCAGCAAAGGCGGAGATGCAGGAAGCTACCTGCGAATTCCCGGCTTCAACATCCAAGAATATCGCTATCGTGCTATTGGCCGGCACGCCAAGCTTGCCCGCGGCGGCTGCGGCATCACTGGCTTCCTGCGTACCGCTCGCTGCGCTTGCGCAAGCCCCGCTCTCGTCGGCTAGCAAGAGGAGGGGAAGGTGGGCTGACTTGTAGAAGCTGGCCTCCTGAGATGATATTGTCGTCGGTCCCCCGCCGGTTGTGAGATATCGGCCGATAAAGTCTGGGGTGCCATAATCAGATTCGATTGTCTGCAAGGAGGTCTGGGCCGCGGTGGTGTCCACGCCCCAGCAATGGTCGGCGCTGTAACACATACCGGTGGGCGGCACGGTCGTGGTGGTGGTGGGCGGCACGGTCGTGGTCGTCGTCGGCGGCACGGTGGTGGTCGTCGTCGGCGGCACGGTGGTGGTCGTCGTCGGCGGCACGGTGGTTGTCGTCGTCGGCGGCACGGTGG
>JAVKSL010000171.1:0-2888 GCA_039583695.1 Acidimicrobiales bacterium
TCCCGAGGAGTTCGAGGAAGCCTGGAACAACCGAAGGGCCGCATAGTCATGTGTCCGGCTGACGGGGGGAACCCCAATCTGTTGCGCGGGAGAAGGTCGGGCGTCCCTGCTACGAGGCGTCGGTCCGCGTTGCAATCTCGTCGAGCCAGACCGGCCGCGGCATCCATAGGCGGTTGCGCGGGCGCACGCGCGCCATCTGCGCGGCGTTCGGTTCGTACGACCGCTGAGAACCAGCTCGTGCCTCGCCGGCTCACCCGACCTGCGACAGCGATCGCTTGTCGCGCCATGAGCCGCGGCGACCTGTACTCGGTCCCCGAGATCGCCGCGCTGGCGCACCTGCCTCTCGACCGTGACGTGCCCGGCCTCGCCCGTGCCGGAGCCAAGCGTGTCTCACCTCCGCCCGACATCTACCGTGAGGGCAAGATCCTCGGCGACGCCGAGACCCCATCACGGCACCCGGTGGCGTTGGCACCTCACGATGCCTCGCAGCACATGCACGTCATGGGTGCTACCGGCTCAGGCAAGTCCACCCTCCTGCTCAATCTCGTCCTCGGCGACATCAGGGACCGTCGCGGCACGGTCGTCATCGACCCGAAGGGCGCCCTCGTGGAGGACATCCTCGACCGGCTACCCGACGGTGCCGAGGAGCGGACCGTGGTCATCGACGCCGAGGACCCCGAGCCGCCAGCGCTCAACGTCCTGGCCGGAAGGGACGTCCACTTCGCCGTCGACCAGGTGGTTGGGGTGATGCACCACCTGTTCGAGTCCGCCTGGGGACCGCGCACCGACGACATCCTGCGCGCCGCCTGCCTCACCCTGCGCCAGCACCCCGGGGCGAACCTGGCCCAGATCCCCAAGCTCTTGACCGACCCTCTCTACCGGGCGCCGCTCGTCGGCGTCGTGAAGGACCCCGTGCTGCGGGGGTTCTGGCGTTGGTACGACGGGCTGTCTGAAGGGGCGCGTTCGGCCGCCATCGGTCCGGTGACCAACAAGCTGCGGGCATTCCTCCTGCGACCGTTCGTGCGGGCCGTCGTGGGCACCGGAGCGTCCAGCTTCTCCGTGGACGAGGTACTCGGCGGCGGCGTACTGCTGTGCCGGCTCCCCAAAGGCGTCCTCGGCGACGAGACCGTCCGCCTGCTCGGCTCGCTGCTCGTGGCCCAGGTCTGGCAGGCAGCTACGGCCCGGGCTGGGGGTGGCCGGTGGGGTCAGCCGTGCGGGCTCTACCTCGACGAGTGCCAAAACTTTCTCGCCCTGCCCGGCAGCCTCGATGACATCCTCGCCGAGGCACGAGCCTACGGGTTGGGGCTCGTCCTCGCCCATCAGCACCTCGACCAGCTGCCGGACGACTTGGCCGAGGCGGTGTCGGCCAACGCCCGCTCAAAGGTGCTCTTCTCCTGCTCGTCGATCGACGCCCGGCGGCTGGAGCGCGACGTGGCGCCGGACCTCAGCGCACACGACCTCTCCCACCTCGGCCGGTTCCAGGCCGCGGCACGGCTGGTCGTCGACGGTGAGGAGAGCGCCGCCTTCACCTTCAGGACGCGACCGCCGACGCCGGCGGTGCCCGGTCGTGCCGAGCTGGTGCACTCGACCTCGCAGAATACCTACGGACTGTCGGAACGGGAACGACGGACACGGGAGCTCAAGGCCGACGGCCAATGGGGCGGACGATCGGAGGACGATCGTCCGGACGCTGGCTCGGACGGTTTCAAGTTGCCGGGCCTCTCCGGTTACGGCGGCGCCGATGACCACGAGGGGGACGCCGCGTGACCCGGACGATGGCTCCCCCGACTTCGCTTACATCTGCTTCACATTCTCCGTCTTCTTCCGGCAGCGGCCGGCCGCGACTGCGACTCTCGGACGACCTCGTGACCGCGGCCTCCCACCAGCTGACCGACCGCGACCGCTACATCTGCAACCTGCTCTCCGAGCATCGGGTGCTCACGACCAACCAGGTCGCCGAGGTTGCCTTCGACAGCCCGATCTCTGCGCGCCACCGACTGGCGATCCTCTACGGGCTACGGGTGCTCGACCGCTTCCGCCCGTTCCGGCGCGTGGGCACAGCACCGAACCACTGGGTGCTCGACGCCATCGGGGCCATGACCGTGGCGGCCGAGCGTGGCGTGGAGAGCGAGGAGCTGCACTGGCGGCGCGACCACGCCCTCGGGCTGGCGTCCAGCAGACAGCTCGCCCACCGGGTCGGCGTGAACGGATTCTTCTGCTCCCCTGCTCGGCGCCGCCAGAAGGAATCCCGATGCCGAACTCAGAGCCTGGTGGCCGGAACGGCGCTGCATCGCAAACTGGGGCGAGGTCGTCCGACCCGACGGCTACGGGGTGTGGTCCGAGGGCGCAACGGAGGTCGCCTTCTTCTTGGAGTACGACCGGGGCACCGAGACCCACGATCGCCTGACGGCCAAGTTGGAGGGATACAGCACCCTGGCCTCCGCGACGAAAGACCGCTTCTGGGTGCTGTTCTGGTTCACCGGCGCCAAGAGAGAGGCCGCTGCCCGCAAAGCGCTCGCCGGATCACCCGTTCCCCTGGCCACACCGCAGCCGAGGGCGAGGCGCCATCCGCCGCGGTGTGGCTGCCGATCGACACCCACGCGGCCGGGCGCCGCCAGCTGGTGGACCTGCCGGGCTCGGGGCAATGGCGCACCCGAGCTCGGTGAGCGCTTCCCACCGCCGGCCGCGGCCCCAGCCCGCTGACACGGCCGCCCGGCCAGGCTCCGGCAAGGGCTGTCGGGCAAGCGGCCAACATTGGCAGTGATCCTCGAACCGCAGGCATGAGCCGTGCGTTATGTCAGGTCGTCTACAGGGGACATATGCAGTGGATTTTTCGGCATGGGAACAGGTGTACGCATCCGGCAATTTTTCGCCTTCCACGGGCTGTG
>JAVKSL010000172.1:0-2820 GCA_039583695.1 Acidimicrobiales bacterium
GGCGAGGACCTGCACGCAGGCCGACTCGCCCTCGCCGAGCGCGCCGAGGGCCCCGAGTAGCGGGCGGAGCGGGTCGACCTTGTGGTCGTGGCGCAGCGGGTACTCCTCGCCGACCGCCAAGGCGAAGCTGCCCCAGGTCGCCACCCCATCTCCGGCAAGCGGCGGGCCGGCGGGGTGGGTGTCGGTGCGCCCCCCGGGCCAGGCGGCTTCGACCGCCCGCTCGACCATGCCGGGCGGGACCCCACCGGGCACCCAGATCACGAACCGCAGGTCGGCGCAGTCGGCGACCAGCTCGAAGCAGAGGTGCGGCTGGCCGGAGAGCACCCGCCGCCAGGCGGGGCGTAGCAGGGCGACGAGGTTGGTCCACAACGTGGCCGCCCCTTCGGGGTCGACGGTTGGTGGGTGAGGATCTCGACCAGGCGGGCGCCGTTCGCCATGCGCCGGCGTCCGGCGGCCCGTGCGGCTGCGACCACGGCGAGGGCGGCCAGGACTACCGCCAGGGTCGGTGGGCCGGCGAGGGCGGCGACGTGGGCGGCCTCGTGGGCGACGTGGTGGGCGAGGCGGGCGGTGGTGGCGCCGGGGTGGAGGAGGTAGCGGGCGAGCGGCCCCGACGGCGGGCGTGGACCGGTCGGGGCAGGAACGGTCGAGGCGGGGACGGTCGGGGTGGGGACGGTGGGTGTGGTCGTGGGCATGGGTGCTCCTCGTCGGGCGTGGTGGCGGCTGGTCTCGGGGACTGGTTGTGCTGGAGACAAGGCCGGGGTGAGAGGTAGGGAAGGGTCAGAGGTCGGGGAGGTCTGTCGGGTTCTCGCTGATTCCGGTGCGGCACAGGGCGTCTTCTTGCGGGCTGGCACGGACGCTGAAGGCGACCCGGTCGGTGCCGGCTGCGAGCAGCCCGCAGGAGGTAGGCGCGCTCGCCGGCGGAGAGCCCGAAGGCGTCTTGGAGTGCGTCGATGCTCTGGGGTGCCTGGCGGAGCAGGATCTGGGTGGCGGCGTTGGCCACGACGGCCTGGCCGAGGGGCGTTCCGAGCAGGTCGGCGGCGTCTTGGGTGACGACGGTGAGCCCGGCCCGGTGCTTGCGGGCGGACTTGGCCATGCGGAAGAGGAACTCGGCCCCCGAGCGTTCGGCCATGAGCAGCCACGCCTCGTCGACGAGCACCAGACGCCGGGCCGGGCGGGCGGCATCGGCGACGCGCCGCCAGATGGCGTCCAAGGTGAGGAGGGTGCCGGCCGCTTTGAGCTCGTCGGGCAGATCGCGCAGGCTGAACACGACGAGGTGGCCGTCGGGGCGGGTGGTGGTCGGCCCGTCGAAGAGGCCCCGTGGGTCCCAGAGACGAAGGGCGCCAGCCGCCCGGCGAGCGCATGGGCGCCGGGGTCGGCGTCGGCGTCCAAGGCGGCGGCCAGGTCGCGCATCGTGGGTGCGGGGCGGGCGTGGCTGCGGACATCGGCGGTGATGCCCGCCTCCTCGTAGGCGGCCACGATCCCCCGGTCCAAGGCTGCCGAGGTGGCCGGGTCGGGCCTCTCGCCCAAGAGCACGGCGACCAGGGTGTGGACGAAGCCTGTGAGCTGCGGCACCGCTGTTGGCTATCTCCCGGGATAGGGCGCTGGCTCGAGCCCGTCGTATTTCGGCCTGCTCGAAGGCGGCAGCCAGCGTGGGTACCGATAGCCGCCGGGCAGGCAGCCGCACTCCGGCGCCAATGACCTCCACCCGACGGGCAACCTCCATTTGATCTCGGGCCGGGAAGGGCTCAGGCAGAGGCGGTGGCGAAAGACCGCAGCGGCGTAGTCGCTGACCGACCCGGGGAGGACGCGCAGGTGCACGACGGTGCCGGCCGGCTTGGTGGCGAGGTCGAAGACCTCGGCTACGGTCGGTGCGTCAGGGATACCGGCCACGACGATGGCGCCGGGCACGGCGACCGAGGGGTCGCGTGCCTCGTCGGGGAACGTCCAGACATAGCCGGTGTCGTCCTCGTCGTTGAGATCAGCGGTGATGTCGACTGCGGTCATAGGGGTCTCAGTGCTCGGCGGCGCTGTACCTCGCCATTGAAGGGTTCCCTTGCCCCGGCCCGAGAGCGTCCAGTAGTCGGCTGGCCTCTGCGTCCGAGTCGGTGCGGAGCCGGATGGTGATGTGGGGCCGGCGGAAGGTACTGACGACCTCGAAGCCGGCAGAGGCCAGCGTCCCGACTGTCACCTCGTGAACGAGCGGGTAGGTGACCAAGCGCCCGGCAAGCAGACCGTCACGGGATGCGGTGCCCTCATCGTCGAGCGCGCCGAACACGGAGATGCCCAGCAGGGAGCACGGTCGAGGCAGTAGAGGCGTCGTGTCCGCCGGGCGTGAGTCCGCAGTAGCGAGACAGTGTCCGGGCCGCCACGAGGAACGACGAGGGCCTCTGCTGGTCCCCCTTCGGCTCGCAGTTGGGTCGCAACTCCTTCCGCTCGCTGTTTCAGCCACGCTTCCTCTCCGTCACTCCGGACCGAACAGGAGGTCGGCGAAGGTGGTGGCAGCTTCGGCTTGCATGCCGGGTGGTGCTGGCGGTCTCGTCTGCGGGCAGCTCACCGAGCACTTCCTGGCCGAGTAGCTGCCCAAGCCAGCGGCGCAGAGCGGCGAGCTCTGTGGTGAGGCGGTGGTTGGTGGCGTTGACGTTGGCCAGGTCGGTTCGCAGCGAGGCGGCGGTCACCCTGGCGGTGGCGGCCACAGAAGCGGAGTGACGCTCGATGATCTGGGCGGATCGCCGTTCGGCTTCGGCTCGGTGAGGGTGGGGGTGACGGCCTCGGTCGGTCGCCCTTCGAGGGCCAGCATGACACTGCCGCCCCCCACTCTCT
>JAVKSL010000173.1:0-2763 GCA_039583695.1 Acidimicrobiales bacterium
CCGCCGTCGCGGTCAGAGCTTTCGGTCTCAAGAGCGCGGCCCGCACCGTGACCGAGGCGCAGCCGGTGAGGGCGAGGATTAGGAACGCGGCGGCGGCAAGCGCGAACTTCATTCGTTTGGCCTATCAGTGGTAAACGTACCACACGCGCCACTTCACCCTGGTTCTAGCGACGTAGACGACACCGTACGCCAGGGAGGCGCTGGGCTTGAAGTGGGGAAAACGGAGGAACACGACCCAGGAGCGGCTTGCGACCGTGGGGCCGCAGCGATGCGCGGCAATGCGACGGTACGGCAGGACGGCGTTCTTCACGCCGACAGACTGACGACCGGGGGCAAGCGAGGCCATCGAGACGATCCGGTACTTCGTGTGTCCTGGCGTCCTCTGATACAGATGTGGCATGTCCTGTTGTATCGCCTTCGCCACCCGCGGCGCAGCCTTCCTGCCCGGCCACACGGCTGATGGACAGGAAGGGATGCGGGAGGGATGATGGGATCGGACGGGCGCCGACGTGGCGGACACGTGCACGGGTACGGCAAGGGCTATCACGGTTACGGCTAGAAAGGCGGCGACTGGGGGCATAGCACATCTTCTCGGAAACAGCATCATGTTTCTCTCTCCCGCCACTCAGTGGTAGCGCCACCAGACGTGCCAACCAGTCGCCGTCCGTGCTACATAGTCGACACCCTGGGACATATCCGCGCTCCAACCGAGCTTCGGGAAGAAGACGAACACCACCCACGAGCGATCGGCTACTGTGTTCCCGCAAGCGTGGGCGGCGATGCCGCGATACGGCGTGTCGAAGAAGGTCTGCACGCCGGCAGGCTGTATGCCAGCCGCGAGGCTACCGGCTGCGACGATGCGGAACCCCTGGAGTTCCTGCGCGTTGGCGGTCGGGGGATATCCGCTCAGCAATTCGGCCTGCACCGCCGACGCCACTTCCTGGGCCGCGCCGGCATCGGGTGGCAGCGCGGCCGGGCACTGAATAGAGGCGCTCTGTCGGCTGTGGTGGGCGAATGGCGCGGCGCGACTGGTCGGAGCCGCAACAAGCAATCCCACCGTCACCGTTGCTGCTGCCAGGACACGTTGTCGTTTCCGTTGCATGATCGATACCTCCTGGTGATGGACGTGGGCCAATTGGCCTCTCTCCACCGTATCGACCGGGTGTTTCACCTCGATCCGGATCGTGTATCAGGTTCGAAACACCACTCACCCACGTGCCAACGGGAGACGCATCTCGACCACGGTGCCGTGCCCTTCTCGGCTGCGAATGTCGAGTTCACCCCCGTGGAGACGCGCAATCCGCTCGACCAACGCGAGGCCGAGTCCGCTCCCCTCGATACCCTGCGCATGCGTGCCCCGATAGAGTTCCTCGGTGATGTTCCCCAATTCCTCGGCCGGGATGCCACACCCGGTGTCGACGACCGCGACGGTCACCTGTCCCTGGCCCTCCGTCGCGCGCACCTCGACCGCGGCGTCCCTGGAGGTGAATTTGAGCGCATTGTCGATCAAGTTGTACACCGCCAGCAGCAGGAGATCACCATCACCCTGCGCGGGACTCAGCTGCCACGGGATCCGTTGAACCTGGATCGCCACCGTCCGGCCCTCCCGTCCCGGAACGGCGCGCGCCACCTCCACCGCCTCCTCGATCAGAGCGGCCAGATCAACCGGTTCTCGCTCCAGCTGACGCGTTTCCAGATCGGCTAACTTGCGCAGATCGTCGGCGAGTCGTCCCAGGCGCTCGACCTGCCGGTCAATCGTGGCGAGGGATCGCTCCGACGAGACGGGCGCGACGTTGACGAGGCCGGCACGGATCGCCGTCAGCGGATTCTTCAACTCATGGTTGAGACGCTGCACGAAGCGACGCCGCGCCTCCACCTGCGCCCGCCGCTCCTCCCGGATCACGCTGGTCAGCCGGCGCTTCCACCACCACCTCGCAGCCCAGAAGGCAAGCGCGGGTAGCGTCAGAGCAAGGCCGATAATGGCGGCGATCAGGCCCGCGCTGACTTGCAGACGGAGGACCAGGAAGGTGATCGGAATGGCTCCGGTCTCCATGCCAAGGGCGAGGGCGAGGCCGAGGAGCGCGGGAAGCGCGATGGCGATCAAGGACAGGGGACGGCTCATGATCCTGGCCGGACGGGCGCGACGAAGCGATAGCCCTCGCCGATCCGGGTCTCGATGTAGTGGGGCTGGTCGGCATCGTCGCCCAGCGCCTTGCGGAGTTCGGCGATGCGGATATCGACCGCTCGGGTGGCAGCCGGGTAGTCCCAGCCCCAGATCTCGTCGAGCAAGCGTTCGCGCCGCAGCACCTCGCCTTGATGCAGTGCTAGGTGCTCAAGGACGCCATAGGCCTTGGCCGTGAGCGGGAGGAGCTTGCCGTGCAGCGTCGCCTGTCGGGCGAAGCGGTCGAGGGTGAGTGGACCGGAGATGAGGTAGCGAGAGCTCGCCAGTGGCTGCGAGTTCACCGCGCCACGACGGAGGACGGCCTTGATCCGGGCGACGAGTTCGAGAGGATCGAAGGGCTTGTTGAGGTAATCATCCGCCCCTTCTTCCAGGCTCATCGCCCGCTCACCCGAGATCCCGACCTGCGTCAGCATGATTACCGGCGTCCAGTTACTGGCGGCACGCAGCCGGCGGCATACCTCACGGCCCGTCAGTCCCGGCATGAGCACATCGAGCACGATCAAATCCGGACGCATGGCTCCGGTCATCTGGAGCGCCTCGGCGCCGTTGTGCGCGACCGAAACCTCGAAGCCGCTGCGTTC
>JAVKSL010000174.1:0-2698 GCA_039583695.1 Acidimicrobiales bacterium
CAGGCCCGCTTCCCCGGCCTCGTCGCCTTCGAGACGACAAAGGTCGTCTTCGGAGCCGAGCGTCGCCTCGTCTGCTGCCACTCAGACGGGCTGCACCAGAAGCAGTCCCGGGGCTTCACCCAGACCCTCACCAAGGCCACCCGCCAGCTCGCAGAGGTGGAGAGCCGTCTCGCTCGGGGCAAGACCCGCAAGGCCAAGGAGAAGGTCGAGGCCGAGATCGCGGCGATCTTGGCCCCGAGGTGGCTGTCTCGGGTGATCGTCACCGCTCTCACCGGGGATCTCCCAGCCGACCTGCGCCTGAGCTTCCACATCGACGAGGTGGCCCGGGCCGAGCTCGAAGAGGAGCTGTTCGGCAAGCGGATCCTCTTCAGCGACAAGTCCATCGAGGAGGCCTCGACGGCGCAGATCGTCGCCGAGTACCGATCCCAAGAGACCGTCGAGGGCGACTTCCGCCAGATGAAGGACCCGAAGGTGGTCTCGTTCTCGCCGATGTTCCACTTCACCGAGTCCAAGATCCGGGTCCACGTCCTCTACTGCGTGCTCGCGCTCATGGTCGCCCGGCTCATGGTCCGCGAGGCGGACCGGGCCGGGATGCACATGAGCGTGAGAGAGCTCCTCGCTCACCTCGCCAGCATCCAAGAGACCGTGCTCCTCTACCAGGGCGAGCGGGGACGTCCCCGGGCCCGGCGGATGCACACTGAGAAAGACGCCACCGCGAGCCGCCTACGACCTCTTCGGTCTCGACGCCTACGCCCCCAAGCGCTGAGTTAGGTACTACAGCCCGATGGCACAGATACGACCTCTCACCTGGACAAACGGCGAGTCGTCACGAGCTATCCCGGAAACTCCCGCTAGGGGTAGCAGCCTACCATCCCCAGTTCCCGTGAGAATGCCAGATCAGAAGGGGGGCATGACCGCCTTCGAACCAGCGACGCCTGTCACTATGCTGGAGCCGGTGAGCCGAGGTCGGGTTCCCCCGCCAGCCCGGCCTCAAAAACCCTCATCTCCGCGCAACGCGGGGAGCAGATGCTCCGGGACAGGTGGCAGTCCTCGGGACGCACCGTCTGGAAACCGGCGGCGTTCGAGCCGCCTCCGCCTGATGATCATCCCAGACTGGTCGAACCGCAACTTCGATCTGATCTTCCTGGCCCGCATCGCCGTCAGCGTCGGACGAGCTCTCGCAGCAGTGGTTGCACCGATCTATCTCGCGCTCGAAGGGTTCAGCGCCCTCGAGCTGTCCGAGTATGTCCTGCTCGTGGCGATGTTCTCAGCCGTCATGTCGTCGGTCGTCGGGCTGTTGTCAGACCGGGTGGGCCGCCGGCCTTTCCTTGTCGGTCTCCCACTGCTGACCACAGCTGCGGCCATCGCGTTCGCTTACACGAGCTCCTCGCCCGTGTTGTTTGCCATGGGCGCGCTGGGCAGCTTCGGCCGGGGAAGCGGAGCGGGTGCCGGGGCCGTCGGTCCGTACCAGCCAGCCGAGTCCGCCCTCGTCACAGACTCCCTCATGGCCCGTGATCGCAACGCTGGGTTCGGCCGCCTCGCCTTCGGGTCCTCCCTGGGCGCGATGATCGGCGGGCTGCTGGCCATCACGGTCTCGTCCAGCCACGGCCACGGTGTCGCGGCGACCGCGCATTTCCGGACAGCGTTCCTGGCAATCGCCGCCACGTCCGCCCTGGCGGGGTTCATTGCGCTCGGTATGACCGATTCACACCGACCTATCCCCGCGCCTGCCGATCATCCACCGAGCTACGCGTACGACGACATAGCTCAGGTATCGGTGAGGCGAGTGCGCTTTCCGCGCAAATCCCGCTGGCTTCTATACAGGCTCTGGGCTACCAACACCGTCAACGGCTTGGCGATCGGGATGTTTGGGCCATTCGTCGCTTACTGGTTCTTCCGCAGGTTCGGCGCGGGACCGGGCAAGATCGGCATCCTCTTCGCGGTCATAAGCGCTGCTACGATGGTCTCATCCCTCTCGGCCGCCGGTCTGGCACGGCGGTGGGGGCTCGTCCGCACGGTCGCAGTGGTGAGGACAGCCCAAGCAATCCTCCTCATCCCCATGGTCCTTGCTCCTACCTTCGCCATCGCTGGCGCCATCTACCTGGTCAGGATGGTTGTCCAGCGGGTCGGGATGCCACTTCGCCAGTCCTACGCCATAGGTTTGGCAGACCCGGGGGAACGCGCCTCCCTGGCCGCCCTCTCCGACGTGCCGAGCCAGGTCGCCATGGCGGGAAGTCCGCTGGTCACCGGCTATATGTTCGAAGACGTCAGCCTGTCGCTTCCCTTTGAGCTCGCTGCCGCTCTGCAAATGGTCAACGCCACGATGTTCTGGGTGTTCTTTCGTCACCATCCCCCGGAGGAGGAGCAGGACGGAGCAAGCGACGCTGATACACCTTCGATAGGGTCCCTCACTTGAGGCTCGGGGGTTCTCAACGCATCCCGGCGGAGAGAAGACTCCTTCGTGGTGCGCCCCTGCCCAAACGAATCTGCTAATCGTGCGGGGAGGGCAGTCAACTGCATCCATATGGTATAGCATAGTATAATATATGGTATGGTATGGTATGGTATGGTATGGTATGGTATGGTATGGTATGGTATGGTATGGTATGGTATGGTATGGTATGGTGAGGTCTTCACGTTTGGCGCTGACCTGGTCCTTCGCCATCTGATTTCTGGTTCACCCACGGGATAAACGTCC
>JAVKSL010000175.1:0-2681 GCA_039583695.1 Acidimicrobiales bacterium
GACCCGCGGCGGTGCTCGGGCCGGGGGGCAGCGCTGGACCCGCGGCGGTGCTCGGGCCGGTGGGCAGCGCTGGACCCGCGGCGGTGCTCGGGCCGGGGACGCCGCTGGCCAGTGCCCTGGGCATCGAGGACGACGTCGTGTACGACCTGGCCATCGAGACGAACCGGCCTGATGCCATGTGCGTGGCCGGGGTGGCCAGGGACCTGGCGGCCCGTCTCGGCCTGGATTTCGCCATCCCCGAGCCTGGAGTGTCGCCGATCGCACCAGAGTCCGACCGGGTAGCCGCCGAGGCTTGGGGAATGGGGTCGGCTGGGTCGGTGGGGTCGGTGGGGTCGGTGGGGTCGGCTGGGTCGGTGGGGTCGGCTGGGTCGGTGGGGTCGGTGGGGTCGGTGGGGTCGGTGGGGTCGGTGGAGTCGGTGGGGTCGGTGGAGTCGGTGGGGGAAGCTGCCAGCCTGGTGGTGGAGGCAGACGACCTGTGTCCCCGGTTCGTGGCCCGGGTGCTGTGCTCGGTGACGGTGACCGAGTCGCCGGCCTGGATGCGGCGACGGCTCACGCTGGCCGGGATGCGCCCGATCAACTCGGTGGTGGACGCCTCCAACTACGTGATGCTAGAGCTCGGCCAGCCCACCCACCCCTACGACCTCGACCGGCTTGGCGGTAACGGGCTCGTCGTGCGCCGGGCCCGGCGGGGCGAGAGGGTGGTCACCCTGGACGGGGTGGAGCGGGTGTGCGGCCTGGACCGGCGCACGGGTCTGGCCGTCGACGACTGCCTGATCTGTGACGCCAAAGACACTCCCGTGGGAATTGCCGGGATCATGGGTGGCTCCTCCTCTGAGATCGGCCCGGATACCCGCCGGGTGCTGCTCGAGGCTGCGTGGTTCGACCCGATGACGATAGCCAGGACATCGAGGAGGCTGGGGCTGCGCTCCGAGGCTTCGGCCCGATTCGAGAGGGGCTGTGACTGGGGGGGGATCCAGCGAGCAGTTGCCCGCTTCGTCGAGCTGGTGGCCGGTTCCACCGGGGGAGTGGCGGCGCTGCCCGGGTCACTCGAGCACATCGGCGCCTTGCCCGAGCGCCCACGCATCCGCTTGCGGACCGCCCGGGTGAACGCCATCCTGGGCACGGAGCTGACCGACGTGCAGGTCATGCGGTACCTGGAGCCGCTGGGGTTTGCCTGCGTCGGGGCTGGCGCGGATGGTGTCGATGTCGTGGTCCCCACCTGGCGCCCGGACTGCTCCCGGGAGATAGACCTCATCGAGGAGGTGGCCCGCCACCACGGCTACTCGGCGATCCGGCGGACCCGGCATCTTTCTCCCCGGGTAGGCGGTCTCACCAGATACCAGCGTGACCGGCGCCTGGTCCGGGCCACCCTGGTGGGCCTGGGAGCCAGCGAGGCCTGGACCTCCTCGCTGGTCCCGCCCGACGACCACTCGCGCCTCGGGCTGGCCGGCGCTGGGCTGGGGGACGGCGCGCTGGCCCTGGAGGACCCGCTGGCCCTGGAGGAATCGACCCTGCGCGCCAGCCTGATCCCCGGGCTGACCCGGGCTGTGGCTGCCAACGCGGCCCATCAGGAAGCCGACGTGCGGCTATTCGAGGTTGGGCGGGTGTTCGGGTCGCCGGGGCCTGGGGATGAGCTGCCCACCGAGCGGGAGATGGTGGGCCTGGCCCTGGCGTTGCCGGATGACGACGCCGCCGCGGCGGTGCGGGCCTGGCGGTGTCTGGTTTCCGCCCTGCGGATCGCTCCGGTGGACGTGGTGGCCGCCAGCCTGCCAGGGATGCACCCAACCCGGAGCGCTCGGCTGGTTGTCGCGGGTGGGCCGGTGCTGGGGGTCGTCGGGGAGCTGCACCCAGCCCTGCTCGAAGCCGAGGGCCTGGGCGGGCGCCGGGTTGGCTGGCTGGAGCTGGACTTGGCGGCACTTCATGGAGCGCCCCGCCGCTCCGAGCAGGTCCAACCGGTCAGCCGCTTTCCGTCTGCCCAGATCGACCTGGCGTTCGTGGTCGACGAGGCCGTTCCTGCTGGCGAGGTGGAGGCAACCCTTGGCGCCGCCGCCGGGGCGCTGCTGGCCGGGATCGCCCTGTTCGACGTGTATCGGGGCGCGCAGCTGGGGCCGGGGCGCCGGAGCCTGGCGTACCGACTCAGTTTCGCCGCTCTCGACCACACCCTCACCGAGGCCGAGCTGGCGCGGCTCCGATTGGCCTGCGTCGCCGCTGTCGAGTCGGCTCACCAAGCCCAGCTACGAGGCTGACCAGCCCGATAGCTTGGACGGACGTGCCGTCGCACTGATTTGGGTGTATGACCAAGGATGCGACAAGGGTGCGACAAGGGTGCGACAGCCCGTCAAGCAACGATCGAGGCAGTCGAGCGCGAGCGCGCGACGTGCACAGCTGGCCAGAGCACCCTGGCAGCGGGGAGGCGCCTGGCAGAACCAGGAACACACCCGGGCACACCCGTCTATGGCGGGGCACTGATCGACGAGCTTGACCCGAACCCCGCTGGCCTGGTCCAGAGGAGCACGTGATCACTGCCCGGGCCGCGCCCGACCAGCACCGGCGCAGCGCGGCCCACCAGCACCGGCGCAGCGCGGCCCACCAGCACTGGCGCAGCGCGCCCCACCAGCACCGGTGCCCCCACCGGCGCCCCCCTGAGCGAGACGGGCGCCGGTGGTGGGCCAGCGGCTCTT
>JAVKSL010000176.1:0-2499 GCA_039583695.1 Acidimicrobiales bacterium
CGGCGCCGAGCTTGGTCACCCCCGCAGCGGCGGCGCCTTTGATGAAGGCTTCCCCGACTTCGCCCAGCTCACAGATGACCCGTTCGGCCTCGGCTTTGGGCCGGGGCTTGCGGGCCGGGGCCGGGCGTGGCCCTCCATAGTGGTCATCTTTCACCGAGGCCTCACCGGGGGCGACCAGATCGTGGGTGGCCACGATCTCGCCTTGGTCGTCCACCACCTTGATGCGCCCATCCCCGCTGAGAACCTGCACACTCACCCCGATGAGGCGGTTCGGCACCGAGTAGCGGGCGCCCCCGATGCGCACGCAGCTGAGGCGGTCGACCTTTCGCATCGTTGGGTGGCCGAGCACCGGGCGCAGAGATGGCAGGGCACCGAGCAGGGCCACCTCGGCGCCGAGGCGCTCGCCCGGGATCGCACAGATCTCTGAGTGGATCCTCGCGTTCACCTCGTCACACCAGGCTCTAGCTGCGGTGTTAGCAGCGTCGAGGTCCTTGGTGGCGTCCAGGGCCTGGGGAACCATCAGGTCGGATTTGGCATAGCCGACCAGGCGCTCCACCATCCCCTTAGAAGCCGGGTCTGCCGCCTCACAGAAATCCGGTCTGAAGCGATAGTGCGTGGCGAACCTGACATATGCCGGGGTGGGGATCACCACGTTTGCCACGACGCCCCCCTTCAGGCACCCCATCCGGTCGGCAAGGACCACTTTGGGCACTCCACCTGCGGCTTCGAAGCACTCTGCCAGCATGGCCAAGGTGGTCTCGGCTCTCTCGTCGTTGGCGAATCGGCAGAATCGCCACCTGCTCCAGCCCAACACGGCGCAGAACACATGCAGGCCGTCTTGGACCCCCCAGTCGATGAGCAGGTGCTCGCCCGGCGCCCAGACCGCCGGGCGACGTCCCCGGTGATTGTCGGTGTGCCAGGAGCGCTTGGCCTTGGCCACCAGTCGGCGGAAGTTGCGAGCCGAGCCGGTGTAGCCGGCGGTGATGGCCTCGGGTAACAGACGTTTGGCCGAGATGCGCCCGGCGGTCGATTTGACCCGGGCGGCCACCACCTCGGCGACGATGTCGAAGTTGCGGGCCCGTTCGCCACGGGCTGGGCGCTGTGCACCGGCGGCTTCGGCGGTCAGTTTGTCAACTATTGCCTTCACTGTCTTGTGATCGACGCCGCAGATGGCTGCGGCTCCTCGGTAACTGCCCACGTCTCGGTAGGCGGCGATGATGTCCATGTTTTTCCTCGCAGTGTTCAATGGAGTGGTCCTCCGGGTGTCAGGGGCGGATGCAACACCGCAACCTTGACCACCCGGGGGACACCGGTGGTGGATGCTCAGCGAGGGGTGGGGAATTTTATCTGGCCACCAGCGGGGACCTCGGTCTGGCCACACGTGGGGAGTCTGTCATGGCCACGGACACCTCTGGTAGTGTGAAAAGTATGCAGGTATGCAGCGTGGCGGGTTCACCTTCGCCCGACCCAACCTGGAGCCTCAGAAGTCAAGCCGGAGGCGCGTCGAACCCTTCTGTACGGTTTCAAGGGCGGCGGCTACGCCGCCGCTGGCCGCCCTGCCTCCGGCCTGCGGCCCCGGCAGGACGGGCCAATGTGCGAGTCGCTGCGCTGGCCGCCATCTGGGTCGTCCTCGAAGCGCTACGGGAGCCCGACACCTGGCAGTCCAGGTCCGGTCGGGCCGCCGCCACCAGCTCGACCACGGCGCCAACCGAGTCTGTCTGCTGCTGGTAGCCAGGTTCCATCTACCTCCCTTGCCGGTGATGCGGGCCCGCTTGGGCCCGAACTCTCCGACCCCGGCGTGGTCGCCGACGGCTCTCCTTTTCTTGGTCGGCGCGACCGCCGCCACTGGCTCGATGGACTCTGGGTACCGAGAGAGTCGCCGTGGTCCGGTGTTACCCGGAGCGTCGCCAGTGACCTCGGCCTCCGGCCAGAGTTCCGCCACCGAGATCATCGTCTCGGCGGCTGGTGACCTGAACTTGGGCATGCCGGCGTGCCTGGTTCCCGACTGCGGCCGATCCGCCAGCCTGCGGGGATTGTGCCAGGCGCAGTACCGGCGCTGGGACAAGGCCGGGCAGCGTGATGCCCTGGGGGCAACGCTTTGGGTCACGAGAACTGGTCCGAGACCACGACGGCCAAGCTCTCGCAGGCTCCGCCTGCGTGGAACCGACGCCTCGGGCGTCGGTTCGCCAGGAAGGGTGTCGTGGCTAGCCCCCCCGACCGCGAGCGACAGGTCCAAGCGCCGCCGAGGACCCCGCGCAAGGCACCTGCCGACCCGTAGTCCGGCTACGATGGCTGCTGTGGCCAAGGACTTGGACGAGGCGATAGAACAAGCGCTCGATGCCCACGCCGACGATGTGGAGAGGCTGCGAGCAGGAGATGGCACCGCCCTGGAGGATCTACTGGAGGCTTGCACCGGGGCCACGGTCCGCTCGGTGACCGTCCGTAACCTGGTGTGAGCTTCGCCGGGTTCGATCTTGGCGGAGCGCGTCGGATCCGGGT
>JAVKSL010000177.1:0-2419 GCA_039583695.1 Acidimicrobiales bacterium
ACCCGACACCTACCACTCGGCAGGCATCAGGTGGGGGACCGCCACCTTCAAGTTCCACCCTCAGCGGGACAACCTCGAGGAGTGCCCGACGCGGGGCACCAGCTCCTTTGGTCGTGACTCCTGGGACCCGGGCGGTCACCGTGGCGGCATGGTGGCGGACGTCGTACACGCGGAGCCTGGCTGGGGCGTCGGGCACCCGCTCCAGCGCCCTCCGCGAGTGCCGGGACATGTAGTCCTGCCTGAGGGGCCGCCCCTCGGGCCGGTAAAGACCCAGGCGTCGGGCTCCGGGCGAACGAGCGATCCAGGTGGGCCTTGATGTCACCCGCGATCGCCGCCTGGAAGGTCACCGTACACGCCTGCCGGCATTCGGACTTGGGAGGGCCGATGACGCGGGTCCCCGAGACCTCGGGGATGTTCTCGTCGACGGCCACCGTGTGTCGGACCTGGACCAGGTCGATGTCCTCCCGGCGTAGCGCGAGCAAGCTCTCCGGGGGCGGAGACCGGCGAAGCCGGCCGGAGGGACCGGGGCCCGCAGCCGGGTCGGTCCGGTCTGTTCCTTGGTGCCGTCGATGGCCACCACGGCCTCGGCCAGCTGAAGGGCCAGGCGGGTGGCACTCGATGCGACGATATGGAGCAGATCCGTGTCGCAACATTGCGGGCTATAGTGGGTCAGGAAGTTGATACACTCGACGCTGACACTGGTCGCCGAGCGCGACGGTCTGGCAGTTATGAGGAACCCGTGTGGAAGAAGGTGGCGGCTTGGCCTCCTTGGGAGGTTCGTCGGATGCCGGACTGTTCAGTTTCAGTGCCGCACACGAAACAAGGAGTATCCTGAGCCAATGGCTAAGAAGACGCACCCGCCTACTTTCGTTGAGGTCATTCGAGCGTTCGACAGCCATGAGCGCGGAATTCTATTCAAATGGGCGGCAGGTGAGCCCTTTAAGATTTCAGCTGAGCTGCGTAGCGAGCTGTCTAAGAAGCTGGAGCGATCGCTACCAGCGGAGCCGTTTGTGGCGATGGACTACACACTCGACTGGCTGCACGCAGCTTTGACCTGCTTCCTCATTCCCGAAGCGTGGGAGGAGTCCCAGCCCATCCAACTGGAGACTATCAAGGGATCGCAGGAGGACATTGACCTGCTCATTTGTTGGGCTGACCCCGCTCCGCACCTGGTCCTCGTAGAAGCTAAGGGGTTCACAGGCTGGTCCAACGACCAGATGGCTAGCAAAGCGAAGCGACTCGGCGCCATTCTCAATGAGTCTGTTCGAGCAACGGTGGATAGCCACTTCGTCCTCGCGGGGCCCGAGCCTTCTGTGGGCCTGAGGAGAGACAACTGGCCCGGCTGGATGCAGGGCGGAGGCAGCATCCATTTCCTGCACATACCGGATCCTGGGCCGCGATGGCAGGTCCAGCGACATAAGCTAAACGTGACGTCTGAGGAAGAACACGTGCCGCCGTCGTGGACTATGTGGCGACCGATACTTCGTTGCTGGCGCTAACCCTTGGTTGCCGTGCTTGGTCCGTACCCCTGGGGCCGCGGCCCTGCCTTCGGCACGTCAGAGTCCTCTGGTTCGGCAACTACCATGCGCTGCGCCATCACAGACGACGACCACTCCACCGCGGACAGCTGACCCACCGACCAGGCAGCGCCGACCTGCACGCCCACAGCAATTCCCGCAAGCATCGATCCCTATCGCGGCCACCAGAGCTATGGCGGCTCCTCGGCGGTGGCACGCTGGAGGGATGCCGTACGAGGAGACTTCGCCCAGATGCCGAAGGGCTGGGCCAGGCCATGCGTCAGCTGGTCGAGCTGCGGGGGGCCAGGCAGTTCGCACGTCGATCCTGACCTGGCTCTGGACCTTCCCGAGCGGTGGCCCGATGATGGGGTCGGGGGCCGGGCGGCGCTCAAGCAGCTGGTCGGAGCGGCGCTGGGCCGGGTGAGCCGCCTGGACCATCCGGGTTTCCTCGCCCACATGGATCCGCCCACGCCTAGGCGGCGGCCACCTGGTGCCCGGCTCCACCGTGGCCGACCTCACCGCCATTTGGGCAGCCCGGGAGCTGACCGGGGCCCGCCAGGTAGTCGCCTCGACCGGCTGTCACCTGAGCATGGCGAAGGCAGCCCGCATCCTCGGCATGGAGATGGTCTCCGTCCCTGTCGATGAATACCAGAGGCGGCGGACGGATCTGCTGCCCGAGGACTTGGCCGACGCCGTGGTGGTCTCACCGCTGGCACCGTGGCCACCGGGCCGTCGACCCCTCGATGCCGGGAAGGAAGCCGCGTGGCGCCACGTGGACGCCGCCTGGGCCGGCCCCTTGCGCCTCTCGGCCATACGACGAGGCGAGGGCCGCACCAACTTGGGGATCGGCCCTCTCCGCCGGCGAGCTGGCCGCCCTCTCGTCGGTCGGCTTCATGCCCGTG
>JAVKSL010000178.1:0-2371 GCA_039583695.1 Acidimicrobiales bacterium
AACGACGGGTTGGGGGTTGGGGGCTGCGCCCCCAACCCCCAAGGCGCCATCAACAGGAATGGGGGCGTGCGGGTACGGCGCTGAGTGCCCCACCTTGGTGGGTGCTGGCGCCGCCCCGCTGCGTTGCTCCTGGTCCTGGACTGCCCTCGATTGGCGGGGAGGACGGCGCGAGTCAGGAGGCGCGCTTGTCGCGGAACACCGCCTTTTCGAGGTGCTCCACTCTCACCGCAAGGTCCTCAACCCCTACGCCACCCCCGGCGTCACGGCGCTGCTCGACCCACTGGCGGATCAGCACGCTCGGGCGAACGTGTTGATCCGCGGCCCGTTCGCGCACCCAGTCGAGGAGAGACTTGGGGAGCCGTAGCGAGGTGGTGATCATCGGGTCTGTCTCGGTGTCCTCCTCCCAGACGCCCCGATCTATCTCTCCGGCGAAGTCGTGGGCTTCGGCGTGGGTTGCGATCTCGTCCAGCTTGCTCATAGGTGTCTCACCTTCCTTTGCGCCGGAAGGCCTGGCGCTCGGCATCGGTCATTTCTCGTGCGGTGACCACATAGCTACGGCCGTCGACGGCCTCGGCCAGTACTACCAGCAGGTACTGGCCAGCGTCGGTTGTGCCGAAGAGGTACTCGGTCTCGCCTCGGCCCTTCAGCACCAGGCGAGGCCGAGTGTTGACGACCTGCTCCACCTCGTCCGGTGAGACGGAGTGGGTGGCGATGTGGTCCTCGGCCTGCTCCGTCCAGCGGATCTCTCGCACTAGCCTAGCCTATCGCTTGCAATGCATCGCAGTACAAGCACCGTGCCTAGCTGCTTGATCGTGTCGTAGCGTCAGGCCCTCGACCCAGGGCCGCTTCCATGGAGGAGCTTCGGGGGGGCCAGCACCGGCCCCTTTGGGCCACACGATCGTGCCCAGCTCGACCTGGCACACAGCTCCGGACCCACCGGGGCGAGCAACCCGTTGCCCATGGGGGGGGTCAGGTGGGACCCTAGACCGCCGCCGCCGCCGGTGCCTCACCCATATGAGCCCTTTGGGGGTATCCATCTGACCCGACTAGGCTGACTGCGTGTAGGTCGCCCAGCCTCGGGGGTCCACTACCCTCGCTCGACCGGCGAGTTCCAGTCATGGTTCGTCACCGACGAGGACTGCCTGGACCACCTCGACTGGCTGCGTTGGCCGCAAGGGTTCGTGTGCCCTCGGTGCGAGAACCCCGGAGGCTGGCCGGTCGCGGACGGCGGCTACAAGTGCGCCTCCTGCAAAGGCGCAGGCTGCGGTCACCGCGGGCACGTTGTTCGACCGGCGACGGACGCCGCTCACGGTGTGGTTTGCGGCCTGCTGGCTGTTCGCCACGCAGAAGGACGGCGTGTCGGCCCAGAGCATGCAGCGGGTGTTGGAGGTCAGCTCGTACCAGACAGCGTGGGCGATGTTGCACCGGCTACGTTCTGTGCTCGTCCGTCCCGGCCGGGAGCGCCTGAGCGGCCGCGTCGAGGTCGACGAGACCTATATCGGCGGGGAGGAGCCGGGGCTGCGCGGCGGACGCCAGCGGGGCAAGAAGACGCTGGTCGGAGTGGCTGTCGAGGTGCACGAGCCGAAGGGGTACGGCCGCTGCCGGATCCGCATCCTCACCGACGCGTCGGCGGCCTCGCTGCACCCGTTCGTCACCGACCACGTCGAGCTGGGGGCGACGGTGATCACCGACGGGTGGAACGGCTACGCCGGGATCGAGCCGCTCGGCTACACGCGCGAGCGTCACAGCCAGCGCGCCGCCCGCCTCGCCGGCGGCGACCCCTACGGGCTGTTGCCGGGAGTGCATCGGATCGCCGCGCTCGCCAAGCGGTGGCTGCTCGGCACCCACCAGGGCTCCGTCGACGAGGCCCACCTGCAGGCGTACCTCGACGAGTTCGTGTTCCGCTTCAACCGTCGTCGCTCCCGGAGCCGGGGACTCGTCTTCTACCGCCTGCTCGAGCTCGCCATCGATCACGATCCTGTTCGCTACCGACAGCTCGTTGCCGACTCTCGCCCGAAGAAGGTGCCGCCGGTGCCGCCCGGGACCCGGGGACACCCGCCGAGCCTGGACCGACCGCGCGCTGGACGGTCATGGAGATCGGCAAGCTGACCTGGGCAAGTCGGGTCAGATGGATACCCCCATGCCCCCTTATGTCAAGAGCGCCTGTTGGGCGTGGTGAGCTGCGTGGGCGTCCCGGTGCGGCGGTGAGTGCCCCCGCTTCGGTGGGGGAGGACTTAGCCTTATCCCTCCTGGTCGTAATTGTCTGGTCGTGAGTGGCCCACGGGCAGTCGAGACACTTAGTGGGTCCTGGCATAAATACAGTGACGTAACTATGATGACGTATTCAGGGGCTCCGGTGTAGCCTATGGGT
>JAVKSL010000179.1:0-2315 GCA_039583695.1 Acidimicrobiales bacterium
ACCGCCATGCGCAGCGACGCCGAACTGGCGCTCCACCAGGCGATCTACGAGGCGAACCAGGACGGCTGCTCGTGGCGGCTGCTGTCCAAGTTCACCGACATGTCCTGGCAGACCCTGCACCGCCGCTACCGGGGGCGACCGACCCGCATGCGACCGCCGCCCGAGAAGGACACCTGGCTCCGCAGCCGCCACCGACCCAAGCGGGTCGTCACCGTGTCGGTCGGCGACGAGTGGTGACCGAGCCGGAAGGTCGCCTCCCTGAGGTGCCGGTCGAGGCGGGCCGTGACCACGGCGCGAGGTCGGGGTCCCCCGACGGTGGCGCGGTCCGGGCTCGGCGGCCAGGGCGTAAGTAGCCTAGGGGACGACCGACAACCCAGATCGCAACAAAGGAGGGCAGGCAACGGCATGGTCGAGACCAGGATCAACAACCACGCCGCGCTCATCTGGGTCGTCCCCGGCCTGCTCCGGAGCGGTTACAAGCAGTCCGAGTACGCCAACGTCATTCTGCCGCACACGGTGCTGCGCCGCCTCTAAACTGCGGGATCGATCGTCTTGGACAGGTTGGTCGGTGGGGTGAGGAGCAACGGTCCGTGCTTTTGGGCCGCCAGGGGCACTCCCGCGAGGCCGTCCTGGTAGTCGTTATTGCCAGCCTTGGTCAAGCCAAGGTCTTGAGCCGAAACCTCGCGGCCGGGTCGGTGACAGTGCGCGGGGATCACGCTGTCGTGGTACTTACCGGGACAGTCTGCCGGTCACATTATTGCGTCACCAACGCATCACCGAGCACGACCAACCCTATCTTTACGGTGCCGGAATCTCTGGAGGGCGGACGCTGGCTGGTGACATTCAATGGTGGAGCCTCAAACTCAAGCACCACGTCGCGACCGTCTGTATCATCGGGGTCTGCCCCAGCCCGGCCGTGACACCGCCGGGGGTGACTGTTGTGAGGAGATCCACCGCTTTTATGCTGTGGGCCCTCGTTGGAGGATGCCTAGCAGGTGTACACCTGGCGGCATTCACCCCTGTGGCATGGGTGCTCGCTTTCATTGGCATGGTCGGGCTTGCGGCGCTTCTGGTATGGCGTGCGGGTCGTAGCTCAGCCGCTTTCGGCGCGGTATCTGGCGTTGGGATCCCATTGCTCTACGTGGCATGGATCAACCGGCGTGGCCCAGGAAGCGTATGTAGTGCGACTGCAACGTCCTCGGGTTGTGTTGACGAGTCCAATCCGTGGTTGTGGGTCGGCATCGGCGCAGCTCTGATGCTTGTCGGGATCATCGCCTACAGCGTGTCCAACCGCGGTGGATGACACTCATGTAGACGGGCACGTCGGGCAGGAAGGGACAGGGTCCCTACGACGATCGGTGGGGCACGAACTCGATCCGGGAGCCCTCAATCCTTTGTTCCTGCGGGAGGAGCTGACACCGACCCCCAGCACGTGTCGGCTGCAACCGAGGAGAGGTTACCCGAGCTACGGGCAGACGTACCGTAAGGTCCCAGGCCGAACGTGCTACACGGGCGAGAACAGCGGGCGAAACCCGTTGCGGTGCGCCATCGGTCAGGCCAACGCGAAGCGACGGCAGAGCCGTACGACCCTGCGGAGGACTGGCCCGGCTCCGGCCGGGGGCGCCGACCAGTCCTCCGCACTTTCGCGTGCGGCGGACTGGGCAGTCTCGCTGCCGAGATCGTAGAGGGTGGCTGCGACATCGAGGGCGCTGTCCGCTGGCTGGTAGACGACGTCGAGCTGTAGCGAGTCGAACAGCGCCCGCAGTTCGCCCTGGGGCGCCGTGTCGAGCGAGCCGGCGAGGATCGGCAGGCGGTCGAGAAATGGGGCGACGTCGGCCAACGTGGGCGCCTCTGTTGCCGACTCTCGGGCCAGTGCCAGCAATCGCTCTCGCCGCACTACGATGGCGTCCTCCAGTTCCGCCACGCGTTCACTGACGCGTCGCCGCAGCGCCAAGGTGACGTCGTCGGCTTCGAGGTTCACGAGCTGGCGGCTGAGGCGCCGTTCGAGGTCGGCGATCTCGGCTTCGATCTCGCTGGCGCGCTCTCTCGCCGGGGCGGTCCGTTCAGGCTCGGTGGCGGCGTCGAGGGCGTGCCGCCAGTAGTCGGTGCGCTCGGGGCCGAAGAGAGCGGAGGCGAGGAACGGCAGGAGCGCGTCGTTGAGCCGCTGCTCGTTCAGGTACACGTGCGGCGGGTGGCTATCAGGGATGTCCTTCGAGCGCTGGTGGGAGGGCTGGCAGGAGTAGTACGTCGTGTTGCGGCGGTGGTTGCCCCACATGCGCAGCCCGCAGATCCCGCAGCGGAGCAGGCCGCGGTAG
>JAVKSL010000180.1:0-2275 GCA_039583695.1 Acidimicrobiales bacterium
CGATGATCCATGTCCCATCCCACATCCTCCCTCATCCTTGGCTCGTGTGGGTGTCCGGTCGATGGGGGGAGGTTCACGGTTCTCCTCGCGAAGCGGCGTGGCGGTCATGCCCAACTGCACGGCTGGTGCGAAGTGATCCAGAATCGCCCGCCAGGACGACTCGTCGCGGGCACTGCCCCGGTGGCACTCATCGACGACGATGAGATCGAAGTAGTCCGGCGGATAGTCCCGGAAGACTCCGAGCGCATCGCCGGAGTCGGCGAGCGACTGGTAGAGCGCGAAGTAGACCTCTCGACCGGTCTTCGCCTCGCCCTGCACCTTCCAGATCGCGTCCCCGAAGACCGGCTTGAACTCGCGCGAGATCGGCTGGTCGACAAGGATGTTGCGGTCGGCAAGGTAGAGGAAGCGGGGCCTCCGCCCCTCCCGCCACCGGCTCTGCCAGAGCTTCCAGATGATCTGGAGGGCGACGAACGTCTTGCCCGTGCCGGTGGCCAGCGTCAGCAGCACCCGGTCGCGTCCATCATTGAGCATCGCCCCCAGCGCGGCGTCGATGGCCGCCCGCTGGTAGTACCGGGGCTCCTTGACGCGGCCGTCGGGTAGCCGCAGATCCCGGTTGAACGGCAGCAGCAGCGTCTCGATCGCCACCTCACCCACGAGGCCCTTCCAGGCTCGGTAGCGCTGCCACATCTCGTCTGGGGTCGGAAAGGCATCCAGGTTCGCCTCCAGGCCCGTGTCGTAGTCGTGCTCGACAATCCCCTTGCCATTCGTCGAGTACGCCAAGGGCAGTCGCAGCATCTCTGCGTACCGCTTCGCCTGCTGGAGCCCATCGCCGGCGCGCTTGTGCTCGCGCTTCGCCTCCACGACGGCCACCGGAACGTTGGGCTCGTACTCCAGGACGTAGTCGGCACGGAGCGGGTCATCCCGCTTGTGGTCCCGTCGACGCTTTGGCCGCCGGGGGATCGGCACGATCTTCCCGTCGGTCACCCGGTACTGCTCGACGAAGTGGTCCTTCCACCCGGCGGCGTCGAGGCGCGGCACGACGTAGTCACGACACGTGTCCTTCTCCAACGGCCCCGGCACCGTGCTCACGCTACTTCCGCAGGTCCAGGCGTCGCCGAGGAGCTGGGCGTCGACACGACCTCCTACCAGACACGTGGCCCGACAGCGCCCTGAGAATCGACACCGAGGCTCGCGCTCGGCAGCCGCTCGGGCGGCTGCCGGTAGCGGCGGTAAAGGGTCTGCCACGGGACGCCGACCAGCGGTGCGATCTCGCGCCAAGGGTGACGATGCGGTCGGGCCCACACCGCCGACCACACGGCCTGGTGGAACGCAAGCTCGGCTTGGCGCCGGGCTGCAGCGAGCACCTGCAGGCGTTCGAGCACGTCATCAGCGGCCTGCGCGGCGAGGCCCCAGCGAACCATGGCATTGGTGGCCTCGCCGGCCTGCTCGGCCAGCAGTGCCGTGTCCCGCTCCATCGCGAATCTGCTGTTCACGAGCTCAAGCGTACTCCCTGCTGTCTCAGATTCGCGACAGATCGTCCAAAAACGAGGCCGAACCCCTTGTTCTTATAGCGACGGTCCTCCACCGGCCAACCCGCTCCCGTCCGCGGCCCACTCCCAGCGAAAGGACTCCGACCATGACCCCATCACCGAACGCTCCCCATCTCCTTGGCACCGCGCTTCCCACGCCTCCGAGCCTGCACGGGCCGCTTGCTCGGTTCCTGCTAAACCCGCAGACCGCGCTCCGCGACCTCGGGCACCTGCTGGCTCACGCCGGCTGGTTCGTCCTCGGCCATGTCGGCCCACCCGTCGCAGCCCTGCTCGCCGCTGCCGTCATCGGCCAGATGCTGCTCGGCCAGTGGCGGGCACGGCAGGCTGCGGTGAACGCCGTGTGCCTGGAGCTCCGCCCGCCGCCCGTCGTTGATCCGGGCAGCGCGGAGGTCTTCTGGACGAACCTCCACGCGTTGCTGTACCCGTCCTGGCGAGCTGCCCTCTACGGCCGCCACCAGGTGGCCTTCGAGATCCGGGCGGTCGGCGAGCGTGTCCACTTCGCCGTCTCGGCACCTCGCTCGATGGCCGAGCACGTGAGTCGGGCGGTCACGGCTGCGTGGCCCGGCGCGAGCGTCGTGCCGTCCGAGCCAGCTCCAGCGGACCGAGGGCACCGAGGCTCTGCCGGCTACCGCCTCTGCCTGGCTCGGGCCCAGTGGCTGCCCATCGCCACCGACCACGCGCTCGATCCGCTCCGCTCGGTGCTCGGGGCCGCCGCCGAGCTCTAC
>JAVKSL010000181.1:0-2259 GCA_039583695.1 Acidimicrobiales bacterium
CGCACCCAGTCGGTTCCATTCGCCCGGATTGGTTCGAGGTTCACCACAGATTTCGAGGACCTGGTGGGCTGGCTGGCGCCACCCTGCGAGATGGATCAAGCGGCAGCGAGCGGCGAGCGGGGCCAGGTCGGAGAGATCTGTCGGCGTGAAGATCGACGGCCAGATAGCGCCGTCGAGCCGCCTCGGCCGCGTGACGGGCCCGCTCGACACCGGCGGCCCGGATGGTGTCGGCCTCACTGGCCCGGTTCACCAGCTCGGCGCTGACCTCGAGGGCGGCCTCGATGGCGAGCGGGGTGAGCTGTTCGAGCGCGAGCGAGGAGACCGCCGCGTCGACGCCGGTGCCGCAGAAGGTCTGACGAGACCTGGTGCCCGTCGCGATGCCTTCGCGCTGGCACGCGTGGTCGATGACCACGCTGGCGTCGCAGCGTCGGTGGTACCCGACGGTCATCGGCTTTCCGCACCGTGGCTTTCGATGTTCAGGCATCGCCGAGCCGCCAGCCCTCGGCGAAACGACGCCACTCGGCCGCGGCGCGCATCTCGGCGCCCTCGGTGACCCAGCCATACAGGTTCATCGTCGTCTGCACATCGGCATGGCCGAGCCGCCGGCTGACGACATGCTCGGGCACCCCGGCCAGCAACAAGGCGGTGGCGGCCGTGTGCCGGGCCCAATGCGGGCTCCAGCCCTTTGGAAGATGGCCCCCGAGCTTGCCGTTCAACCGACGCACGGTCGCGTACACGTTCTCAGGCCTCATCGGGGCGAAGCGGGCCTCGCGCGCCAGGTTGACGAAACAGAAGCAGTCGTCGTCGAGTGGCTGGCCTGCCATCTCGGCCTCTTCGGCCACCAGCCACAGGTAGTCGTTGTAGAGGCGCTCCAGGCAGTCCGACACGTAGATCCGGCGGCGACGGCCACCCTTGACTCGCTGGCCGTGAGGATGGTCCTTGGGCACGACCTCCACGAAGGGTGTGCCACTCCGACCGATATGCCAGTCGGCATGGGTCAAGCACAGCGCCTCACCGAGGCGAACATCCCTGTCTCGACCAAGGTGGCGAACAACAACCGGTCGCGCAGCGATGGGCGCCATTCGCCGGTAGCGGCATCGAAGGTGGCGCAGCCATCCAAGATGGACGCCACCTGGGCCGGGCTGAGCAGCGGTGGTGGCCCAGAGGGGGAACGACCCAGCCGCAGCGCGCTCGATGGCTGTCGGCGCCGGCCGCTCAGATGGACCAGCATCGGCCGGTAGCGGCCGCGCCGGGGCGGCCCGGCCGACGCTCTTGCGATCGCCACCCCTCGACCGTGGACGTCGTGGTGGTAGCGGTAGAACGACACCACTGCCGCCAAGCGGGCCGACTCCGTCGCCTCGGTCACCTTCGACACCGCTGGGGGGAGCGATCCCAGCGCTGTCACCGACGGTGCCAACCCGGTGGACAGCCACGTCACGAACGCCCGCACCGTAGGCACTCCCAGCTACCGCCCGCCCCCCAAGGGGCGGTTGGTAGCAAAGCGTGCCCGGGCTCCATCTGTTGTGGGCGACTCCCAGCGGTGGTGGTCATGACCAGGTTCGTGGGGCGCACAAACCCACCCAGTAGACCTCGGACCCACCCGTGTCGCCGAAGTGGGCACATCGCACCTTTGTGGCCGGCCGTGTGGCATCATGTCCGTGATCAGTCACACGGCCTCCCTACCACGCACTTTCGCGATGAGAGCATCGACCTCGCCAGCCGATGCCTGCCCTCAGGCCCTCAGGGCTGCGTCGATCTCGGTCTCCAAGGGCATGGCCGTGCGCGCACCAGGAGCGGTCACCGAAAGGCCAGCGGCCACCGTGGCCCGTGCTACGGATTCTTCCAGCGAGCACCGGGCCGCCAGAGCGGCGGCCAGGATGCCGCAGAACGTATCGCCGGCTCCAGTGGTGTCCACCACCTCGACCGGGTGAGCGGGGCGGGCCTGTACCGTCCGGCCCTCGGCCACCAGTACTCCGGATCCTCCAAGTGTCACGATCACCGCAGCGCCGCTGAGAGAGGCCAGGCACTCGGCTGCCTCGGCAGGATCGCTCAGACCGGTGAGGCTGGCCGCCTCGGCCCGGTTGGGGACCAGCAGGGGATGGACGTCGAGCAGGGGCGTCGACAGCACCCGTGCCGGCGCCGGGTTGAGGACGAAGAGAGCCCCCCGGCCGCCGGCGAGGGCGGCAGCCGCTTCAACTGCCTCGTCGGGGATCTCCAGGACGCTCAGGCACACGTCGCCGGGCCCGATGGAGAGGGCAC
>JAVKSL010000182.1:0-2199 GCA_039583695.1 Acidimicrobiales bacterium
GGCGCTCCTCGGTCACGAGTGCGCGCTCATTCAGGGCGGCGCCAAGGTCGATCCCGACGCGCCGTTTCGCGTGATTTCCGTCAACCACGCGCGTCCCGATCGCAGCGGGACAGAGATCACCGGCTGGATCAACCGGCGCCTGGCCTCGGTGGGGCTGGGCCCGCGCGGGCGCGACAATATCGCCTTCGCCTTGCGGTGTCTCCGTCCCCTGCTACGCTTCCGCCCCGATGTTGTGGTCCCGGTGACCGGTCACCAGAGCGCCTGCGCCGCGCGGTGGTACCGGTTGTTCAACCGGAGCGCCCGCATCCTGGCCACCAGTCTCGGCGGCTACGACGAGACACTACGGCGCGCGGACCAGCTTGGGATTGATGGGATCGTGGCGCTCGAGCCGACGATACAGCAACGGGTGAGCGGCGGAAAAACGCCCGTGGTGCTAATCCCAATGGGGATCGATGTCACGCGTTTCCAGGCAGCGCCGGCCGTCGTCAACCTCCCGCACCCTATTGTCCTCAGCACCGCTGCGCTCGAGCCCTACAAGCGAGTCCACCTCGCGGTGGAAGCGGCGGCGCGCGCGGGGATGAGCATGCTGGTGCTTGGCGACGGGTCGCGTCGCCAGCAGATTTGCGATCTGGGTCACCGCCTGCTCGGGGACCGTTTTGCCTACCACCCGTCGGTTCCGTATGAGCAGGTGGCCGGCTACTACCGCGCCGCCGATGTCTTTACCCTCCCCTCGCAAGCAACCGAAGCCTTCGGCGTCTCCCCGCTGGAGGCGATGGCCGCCGGACTGCCGGTGGTGGTCAACGACGACAGCGTGCGGCGCTGGATCCTGGGAGACGCGGGCAACTACGTGGATCCCACGAACATCCAGTCCTACGCGGCGGCCCTGCGAGGAGCGATCGCGGCACATCGAGACTCCCGAACCCTGCTAGAACGCTTCGCCTGGCCAGTCGTTGCACGCCGCTGGGCGGACTTTGCGCTCGGTTTGACCCCGCCGTCACGGGGCGCGGGCGAGCCGGAGAGCGCCTTCGGCGAGAGGATGGACGCGTTCCCGAGCTCGCGTCAAGAGGAGGATGCACGATCGCAGCGGCGAGTACTGGAGTAGAGCAGGTGGAAAATCGGCAGCGATCCGGATCGGCGGACGCGGGGGCCCCGCGCATCTCAGCGGTCATCATTACCTGCGATGAGGCCGCGGTCATCGATGCCTGTCTGCGAAGCGTCGCGGGATGGGTGGACGAGATCGTTGTGGTGGACATGCACAGCACCGATGGCACGCGGGAGATCGTGCGCTGCTACACCGAGCGGGTCATCGATCACGAGCGCCTCGATTACGGGGATCCGGCCCGCGGCTTTGCCTTGCTGCAGGCGAGTGGCGATTGGATCATCATGCTCGATCCCGACGAGCGCGTGCCGGGACGGCTAGCCGGCGAGCTACGCCGCCTGGCCGTGGCCGATGAGATCGATGTGGCGATCATTCCGCGCCGCGCCCTTGTCTTCGGGGCGCCACTCGAGGCTTCGGGCTACCAGCATGATACCCAGCCCCGTTTCTTTCGCGCTGGGGTGCTCGATTGGCCTCCTCGCGTCCACGATCGTCCGGTAATCAAGCATCTACGCCGGATCGAGCTGCCACGCCAGGACGGGCTCTGCCTGGAACACGAGATGTGGCGTGACGCGGCGTCGGTCGTCAGCATGTTGAGCCGCTACACGCCCCACGAGGTCGAGAACTTCCGCCGGGCCGACCAGGCGTACTCGGCCGGCGCTGCCCTCCACGCTACCTGGCACGCGTTCTTCGCCACCTTTATCAAACGAGAGGGCTACCGGGATGGGCAGCGCGGTCTCTGGGTTGCCCTGATCCACGCCCTGTACCAGATCATCTCCTATCTCTATTTGTGGGAGGCCAGCGGCTACCCGGAGGGCGCCGGAGCAGCGGCCACGGAGTGGGGACGCCTTCACCGCGTTCTCGGCGTGATCGACCGTATCCACGCGTTGATCGCCCGGCGTCACCGCGGCTCGTTCGCGCGGCCGCGACAGGCGGAGACACGACGGGCGCCGGCCAAGGCGGGCGCCCGGGCCACAGCGCGTTAACACCGCGGCTCTCTAACCGGCGGCCCCATATTACGAGCCGCTACTCGGGACGCGAGTCGAGCGGCTCCCCAGCTGGCCGATGGACTTGGCCAACTCATTGGTCGCATGTTCGACTTT
>JAVKSL010000183.1:0-2132 GCA_039583695.1 Acidimicrobiales bacterium
GTTCGTTCAAGGTTCCCATCACCGCCCGAGGCGCCGGGTGCCCGGCCAGGGAGATGCGCAATACCTCCACGTATTCTCGTTGCCGCTCGGAATCCCCGGCTTCGTTCCCGAGCACCAACTCGACCAGCTCACGCGACGGGACACCAAGAGCAGCGGCTATGCGCTGCAGCATCGGAATGTCAGTCACGGCGGTCTCGTCCCGCTCCACCTGGGACATCCAACTCACCGAGTGCTTCAGGATGTGGGCCAGCGCCCGTTGGCCCAACCCTGCGTCCTGGCGAAGCTCCTTGATGCGTCTCCCCAGCGACTCGGGGGCCTGCTCAGGCACTGGAAAACTCGATACCCTCCCGGATCACCCCAGCGCCAAGCGCGACCCGCCAAACCAACGGCTCTTCTCGCAGGTGCGCGCTCCGTTCTTCCAAGAAGCGCCGTACATGGGGCATGGCCTCGTGGGCATCGAACGCTTCCCGGTCCCTGTACATTTCGTAGAACACGCGCGCTTGCGCCTCACGAGTGTCGACGTGAGTCAAATCGTCGATGTGCGTCAAATAGATCAGCGTGCCAGGCTCCTCGGAGCTGATCCCGCCCACGGTCCGCGCTACCAGGGCGTCGAACGCCTCCTCGTGGCCATCCAGCAGCTCGAACCGCACCACGAGCACGTACGGCCCGCTCGCCCGCCCCGTCATGCAGAAACTTTACCACTCGCAGCCTTCCGGTGACCGGCCAGACACCAGTGCGCTGCTGAGGCCACCTGCGGGCCGACCGGGAGCGCCGCCACCGGCTCCGCCGGCACGGCTCGCCCTTCGGGCGCCCGTCCGCCCCTCCGGCGGCCATGGTCCTGAGGTTGGCGGTGGTGAGAATCTTCCATACTGGATCAAGCCGGCCACCTCAAACTCCTGACATCGGCACGCTGCGGATTGCCATGTCGATCAGGGCGGCTCGGAGGTGCATGCCGTAACAGACCTGCTCGAAGTACCGGACGCAGTCAAGGTCGTCGACAGATTCAGGTAGCTCCTCGCCGCGGGGACCGACGTGGAGGATGGGGATGCAACGGCGAGAGCGTAACAGCTTGTCTCGCGTGAGGCAGTATTCGTCCTTGAGCGACCCACGATCGCCGTGGGCTGGAGCGGTACCGGCGTGAAAGCTGAGGGATCTATGCGAAAGTTGCTCACCGACCAGCGCCAGGAGTGGGATGAGCTTGCCAGCCTCGACCCTCTGTGGGCCATCTTGTCGTTCCGGCGCCGCAAGTTCGGTCGGTGGGACCACGATAGCTTCGTCGCCACCGGTCAGGAGGAGGTGGAGCGCATCGTTCAGTTGACCTCCTCGCTCACGACCCCGAGGACCTTGAGCGGGCGATCGTCTTCACCGTCGGACCTCGAACGGGAGCCATGGCTCGACTGGCGGCGGCGGTACCCGGAGTTGGGTGCGCTCGCGACTTGCGTGACAGAACGACGAGCCAAGCCGTCGGACAGCGGCCGGACCGCGTACGTCAAGGGCCTCGCGAACGCGTGGAACCTGCTCGGACCGCCCCGCACGGAGCCACCCATCGACGAGCGCGGGGAGTCGGTCTCGAACCTTGCTGCGTGCTGCCGAGGCAGCGCCGACTTCGTGGGTGTCCTACGGTCGAGCGCTCGGAGCCAGAAGGTCGCCCGAGCATCGCGCGGAGATCGTCGAAGCCACTCGGTCGGGCGGGGGCCCCGCCAGGGCAGCGACCCTGTTGACGCTCGGCGAGCAGGTCGACGATTGCTCCTCGAAATCGGCTTGCCGCTCGTCACTGATCTCGGGGAGGAGCTCAGCCGGCCCCAGACGGCGGTTCTGCGAGGCCTACGTCGCTTGCAGTCACCGCGGGCCATAATGGCGCATGGGCGCGACCAATCCCGCTCCTCTTGCCGATCACTGGAAGCAGGCCTCAGGAGACAACCCGGGCCTGCTGGTCTTTGACTCCAAGCTCACGACCTATGCGGTCTTGGACGAGCTGTCGGCCCGGGGCATCGACTGGCTGACGCTTCGGAGCCGAGGCAAGCGCGAGCTCGAGCGCCTGGCTGGCTTGCCTGGCTGAACCGGCCTGGGTTCCTTGGAGGCTCCATACCTTGGAAGCGAGGATGGAGACATGGAATCGAAGAACCCTTCCC
>JAVKSL010000184.1:0-2093 GCA_039583695.1 Acidimicrobiales bacterium
CCAGGGACTTGACCAAAGTCGCAGTTGTGTGACGCTGTTCACGTGATGTGTTCCTGGTCATAGTCCGAGGATGTTGAGGGTGAGACCGTTGTGGTTCCAGGCGGCGGCGCGGCGTCCTTCGGCGATGTTGTGGTATCCGGCGCGTCTGAGCAGGCTGATGACGAGGTTGCGGATGACTGCCATGACTCGGGCGGCGGCGCCGGCACGGATTCTGGAGGCGTCTTCTTTGAAGGTGACGTCGCGGATATGGTGGAGCACCTCGATGTGCCAGTGGCCGCGGATGATCTCGGCGAGGTCGGCGGGTGGGGTTTGTTCTGGGGTGAGGCTGGTGATCCCGAGGATGGCGGCGGCGGTGATGGTGCCGTCGGGGAAGTGGCGGTAGCGCTCGGTCAGGAAGGCCTGGCGGGCGCCGGGGAAGCGGACCTTGTGGTGTTGGTGGGCGGGGTCGGTGAGGTCGATGACTTTCAGGACGCGTACGTCGCGGCGGCCGTGTCCCTTATTCTCTTCGCGGTGGCCGACCTTGATGGTGGTCCAGGGCAGGTCGTCGAGGGCAGCGAAGAGGGCGGGTTGGTTTCCTTTGGCGATTAGGACGTAGTTGCCGCCGTGTTCGCGCAGGTGGCCTGCGTGGGCGCGTTGGGTGTGGAGTGCGTCTGCGGTGACGATGACATTGTGGAGCTTGCCCTTCCCGGGTGTGGGGTCGGGAGTGTTCTCACCGGTGCTGCTGCTGGTGTCGGAGTCGGAGTCGTCGGGGTCGGGGTCGGGGTCGGTGCTGTCGGGGTCGGTGCTGTCGGGGTCGGTGCTGTCGGTGGTGGTGGGCTGGTCGGGTTCGGGGTGGTGCTGCTCGGCGATCTGGTCGAGCAGCGGGATGAACCCGGTGATCTCGTTGGTTTTGGAGTCGACGGGGTGTTGGGCGATGACGGTGGCCTCGTCGTGGACGAGGGCGGCGAAGAGGTGCAGTTGGTTGCCGTCGGCGTCCTTGGCGCCGCGGACAGTCTTCCCGTCCAGGGCGATGACCAGTGCGGTGAGCTGCCCGGTGCTCAGTCGCCCGGCGCTGACCTGGGTGTGGAGCCATCCGCAGACCGCGGTGTCGAGGGCGTGGGCGTTCACGGAGCGGATCGCGCGGCGCAGGGTTTGGTAGGACGGGGCCACATAGGTGTGGGTGCGTTTGTTGCGGCGGATCCCGAGGGTGGCCAGGGCGGGCTGGGTCAGGGTGCGGGCGTGCTGGGCGATGGCGGTGGTGGAGTCCGCGCCCGAGAGCACCGCCGCGGTCGCGACCGCGAGCACCGCCGCGAGTTCGTGGCGGATCCCGCGGGCCTTGCGGTGCTCGGGTACCTGGCCCAACGCCGCCAGCAGCCCGCCGGGCCCGTCGATGTCGAGGGTGTTCATGTCCACAGCTGCCCTGCCCTGCCGGTCGGTGATGAGGGGGGAGTCGAAAGCGGCGCACAGCGTGGTGAGGCCGTGGCGGTGCAGCGGGCGCAGCCAATACACCTTCGGCTGCCCGTGACGGATCTTGGTGCCGCGGTTACGGGCGTACCCGGCGGTCGGCCCGACCGAGGTGAACCCGGCCGCGGCGTAGCAGGATCCGGCATGTCGGGACGGGTCGGTGAAGGTCTCCACCGCCAGCACTGGGCGCCCCCACACCGCCAGATGGTCAGCGGGCAGGCGGCGTAGGCACCCACCGAGCACCGCCGAGGCCAGGTTCGGGCGCCGCCCCACCGGGAGCACACAGAACCGCTGGTTGCCGGTGATCAGCCCGAGCCGACGCAGCCGTAGCTCACGGTCCCAGCCGAGGAACCCCTCCCGGGCTGTGCAGGCCAGGGCCGCGGACCCGAAACCGGCCACCGCGACCCACTCGTCTTCGACCGTCGCGACATAGCGCAGCACCCGGCCGGTGAGCCGGTGACCCAACCAGTGATGAGCACCCAACTCGGTGTTGAATCGCTCCAGCTCACCCACCACGATCGGCCGGACCACCAGACCAGCCCGCCACGACGACACCATGGCAACTGTGTAGCAGACACAGACCAGAATGTCCAGCCGGACGTATCAGACCAGCTCAACGGCCAGATTCAAGAACTTTGGTCAGGTCCCTG
>JAVKSL010000185.1:0-2063 GCA_039583695.1 Acidimicrobiales bacterium
TCCGCCCCGACCACGACGCGCTCCGCCCCGACCACGACGCGCTCCGCCCCGACCACGACGCGCTCCGCCCCGACCACTCAGGGCTCCATCCCGAGCACGTACTCGCCCGTCCAGGTCACGGCGACTACGGTCCCCACCGTCGCCCCGCGAGCCGGTACGTCGCAATCCCAGGGAACCACCCGAGCCGCCACGCCCCGCCGGACGGCACCGAGCACCGCTACTGTCACGGCCCCGGGCACGGGCGCGCCAGCGGGCACGGCGGCTCCCAACTCCTTGTACCCAGGCTACAGCGCGGGCCAGGTTCCGCTCCAGGCGGCTCCGGATGGCACGGGCCCGAGCACGCTTCTCGCCCCCCCGCCGATCAGGGATGGCAACGCGGCGACCTTTGCCGAGCGCTACGGTGCCGCCTACTACAACCTGACCGAGACCCCCACCTCACCCACCACGCCCGAGGCCGGCGCACTCGGGTCGGTCACCGACGCCCTCTGGCAGATGGTACTGCTGGCGGTGGGCTTCGGGATAAGCATGGTCGAATGGGCCTTCCGCCTGGACTTGGCGCGGTTGATGGCCCCCACCCTTCATCATGTCACCGAGGTGCTCGGCCGGATCGTCTTCGACCCGTGGGTTGCCCCGGTCATAGTCCTCGGCGCCGCGTGGCTGGTGTGGTGGGGCCTGATCCGCCAGCGGACCAGCGTGGCGGCCGAGGGGGCTGCCTGGATGCTCGCCGTCTTGGTGGCCGCCCTGGCCTTCCTGGCCCAACCCACCACCTTGATGGTGGGAGCGGACCGGGCGACCTCCGCGGTCGGCTCGACCTTGCTGTCCGGCCTGTCACCGCTGATGCCCTCTCCTGCCAACCTCGACGGAGCGCGGACCCCTTTGTCTGCCTACGCAAAGGGCCCGGCCTCCGACGCCGCCCTGCGCAAGGCGGCGGACAGCCTGTGGGTCACCTACGTCTACCAGCCCTGGCTGGTCGCAGAGTTCGGGTCCTTGTCCGCCGGTAGCTCCGCCGGACCCGCCTGGCTGGTCCTGCAGAGCCATGGGGGGACCGTGGAGGCGGAGCAGGTGGCGCTGGCCGCTGGCAGCGCCACCGCCACCGCATCGGCCGCCGGGCAGAGCTCCCCAGCGACGGCACAGCGCACGCCGGCCAAGGCGGCAACAGCAGGGTCCGTTCCTGCCACGGGCGCGCCGTCCGCCACGGGCGCGCCGTCCGCCACGGGCCAGGCCCCGGCCATCGGTCCAAGCGGGTCAGCAGCCGCCCAAGCCTGGTTCTCGGGGTCCTACCCCTCCGGACGCTTCGGCGTGGTACTGGTGGCCTTCCTCGCGGCGGTGGCTGTGTGCGGGTTGCTGGCCGGTCTCGCGCTGGCGGTGTTGCTGGCACAGGTCGCGCTGGTGCTGCTGGTCGCGCTGGCGCCGGTGGCCCTGCTGGTTGGCCTACATCCCGGCTACGGGCGCCGGGCCGCCATCAGGTGGGTGGAGCTGGCGATCGCCGCGGTCGTGAAGCGCATGGTGTACGCGCTGGCCCTGGCCGCCGTCCTGGTGATCCTCAGCACCCTGGTGACGCTGATGGATGGCGCCGGGGTCGGCTGGGCGCTGGCCGCCGTCCTGCCCACCCTGGCGATGCTGGCCCTCGCAATGTTCCGCCGCCGCATCTCCAATGCACTCTTGGATAATAGACTCTTTCGGCCAAGCGCCGCCGGGGGCCCTGGCGCTTGGAAGGAGCGGCCCGCCTTTTACGCCCAGGCACCCGGCGCGGCCATCGCCCCGGGACACCGGCAGCCTCGACCGCGGGAGCTCCTGGCAGGCGCCGCGAGCGGCCTTCCTCGCGGCTCCCTGCGCCATCGGGAGCTCCCGGGTGGAACTGCGCGGGCTGGGCCCGGATCCGCTTGCGTGAGTCCGCCCGCCCCCGACCTAGTGGCCTTCCCGACGCAGGCCGGTATCCGCGCGGCCAGCGCCCCGACGCAGGCCGGTACCCCCGCGGCCAGCGCCCCGACGCAGGCCGGTACCCCCGCTGCCAGCGCCCCGACGCAGGCCGGTACCCCGAGGAAGGCCGGTCGGGCACGAGG
>JAVKSL010000186.1:0-2030 GCA_039583695.1 Acidimicrobiales bacterium
CATCACCAGCACAGCACGCTTCATGTTGTCGATCTTCTACATCGGCATCACTCCACTTTCAGGACACACTCGTGACGGCATCGTGACACGACGGGGATGCGGGCGGTGGTCATGGCGGACGGTGGCTCTGTCCGAGATCGGCTCAGCCATGAGCCGGCCCCTTCGGACGCAACCGCTCGGCTCTAGCCCGGTGCTCACGCAGCCGATACGAGTCCCCGTCGATGTTGAACACCACGCTGCGGTGCAACAAACGATCCAACATCGCCGCTGCGATCATCGGGTCATCGTTGAAGACCTTCGCCCAGCTGCCCACGCCCAGATTCGTCGTCAGGGCGATGGAGCCCTTCAGATAGCGCTGGGTCACGACTTGGAACAAGGCGGCGGCCGCCTCCCCAGCAAGTGGCAGATATCCCACCTCATCGACGATCAACAGGCGCGGACCCGCGTAGAAGCGCATGACCGAGGCCCAACGCCCCTGCAGAGCGGCTCGGTGGCATCGAGCCGCCAGATCCGAAGCGGTGGTGTAATGCACCCGGTATCCAGCCTCGACCGCCGCCCAGCCGAGGCCGACGGCCAGCATGGTCTTGCCGACCCCGGGAGGTCCGATCAACAACACGTTGGTGGCGTCGTCCAAAAAGCGCAGGCTCGCCAGCTCGTTGACCAGCTTGGCGTCGATCGATGGCTGGGCCGAGAAATCGAAGTCTGCGATGCGCCACGGCGAGGGCAGACAGGAGAAGCGGGTGAGCGCCGCCTGGCGACGCGCGAGGGTGTGCTCGACCTCGACGCCCAAGAGGCGCTCCAGCAACGCCGTGGGGCTGGCTTGGGAGGCCATGGCCCACTCCAGGCACCCCGGCAGGGCCTCAGCCGCAGCCGAGAGTCGCAGCGTAGCCAGATGTCCCGTAGCAGCTGATAGGTGGAGGCCTCGGTCATGGCGAGGCCTCCTCGTCGCCCGGACCAGCGTCGCCGGGCCCGCCAGCATCGGCCTCGTTGCGCCCGACGTTGGCGTCAGCCCCGCTCACCAGGGCTGCGTAGACGTCCAAGTTGACCACGACCTCGGGACCCAAGCCGGCAACGAGCTTGGCCGCCTCGGCCCTGGCTGCCTCGCCTGGGGGGAAGTTCCCCTTTCGCTCACAGGGCCTGGCGCTGGTGAAGCCCGCCAGCACGGCCTTTTCGAGCGCGGCTCGGTGCTCGGGTGATCTCACCACGGCGCCTGATCCGGGCGTGGCCAGTCGATGCGTGCCGAGTACGACACCACCGGGTGAGTAGATCTCCAAGCTGGGCGAGCCCAACCGGTGACGAAGGGTCATCTCCACTCCGCCCAGTCCCGGTGGCACCGAGTAGCGATTCCCCCGGAAGGCCACGCTGGCGTTTTCATCGACACGCGCAGCGGCCTCGATGGTGGCGGGATAGGCCATCACTGGCAACGCCAGCAGCGGCTCGGCCTCAGCGAGCTCTGCCACGCTCGGCCACGACGCTCGGCTCCCATCGCTCGGGGGATCACATATGGCCCGTCCCGGAGGGCGCAACCGGGCATCGGCGATGCCCGAACAGAACCGGTCCAGGCTCGCCTGTGCCTCGGCCGGGTTGGTGGCGGTCATGGTCCGCCACCACCGCCCACAGGCGAAGCCGCACGGCTGATTCGACCACGCCCTTGCGGTTCCCCCGCCGGGGGGGACATGGCTCGACGATCGCACCGTAGTGCTTGGCCACCGGGGCGAAGCTCGCCTGGACGTCTCGGGTGCCGGGCACGATGACCGTCGCCAGGCGATCCGTGCGCCAGATCCGTGTCGTGCCGCCGTATTTGCGCATTACGGCGTCCATGGCCTCGATCAGGTAGGCCTGATCCAGGGCCTCCGCGAGGACCCCTCGCATCCGTCCCGAGTGGCTGAGCGAGCCCAACAACACGTTGGCTGTGCCGCCCCACGGCGCGCGCCGGTGGAACCAGTCCCATTGGGTCTCCTATGCGGCGCGCGCGAATATGCGGCGTCGAGCCGGTGCGGGCACCATTCACGCTGGTCAGGATGGTGTGG
>JAVKSL010000187.1:0-2029 GCA_039583695.1 Acidimicrobiales bacterium
ATGAGAATCCTCAGGCCGACGCGGCTTGAGACATCGAAGCGGACGAGTCTCCGTCAAACCCAGGCCGATTCAGAGCTTTCAATTTAAGCCTTTAGTTCAGATCTTTGGGCGCTGTTCTCGTGAGTCCTGGTGCAGAGTCGCTAAATGTGGCGCAGAGATCCCAGCTCAGGGACGCTAGGTGACCAACCCTACTCAGGGAGATCTCATGTTTGGGCGCTGACCTCATGGATCGGCGCTGATCTGGTCCATATCGAGGTGCTCTCATGCTGTTGCCCACCAAAATCCCTGGTGGGGCGGCGGTGGTTCATAATAGCCCCATGTCCTCGCACGTGGGAGGGGTGACTCTCGCCAAGAGCGGCCACAGCACTCGGGCCTCTCGTTTGTTCCCGTCTGCGATGCGCACGGCTCAGGCGACGCCGAGCTGGTGTCGAGGGACGGCCCCGGCGGAGAGCCGGTGGCGACGCGGGTTGCGAGGTGCCGGTGGCTGCCTTGCCGCCCTGCGCTCCGCATCTGGGAGCCCGTGATCGGCCAAAGGACTGACGCCGCCGTTCGTGGCCAAGCCATCAAATGGCGAAAGGAGTTGTAGCTGTGAAATACCCGACAGACGCCGACCAGACCCGACCGACAGACGCCGATAGGCCTTCTGGCGCTCGCCCGTTCGCGTGGGAGCGAGCTTGAGCCTGGAACCCCTCGCCGTTCCGGTGGCCGAAGCTGCTCGGCTCCTCGGCCTTCGCCGGGAGAGCGTCTATCGGACCATCAACGCTGGTGAGCTGCGGGCCATCGTCCTTGGCGGCCGTAAGCTCGTGCCAGTCGTGGAGTTGGAACGTGTGCTCGGCATCGAACGCGCCTCTGGACCGAACTTCGAGGACTTCTGCAAGTCTCTGGTCGAGCTGCTCAGCACGGCAATCGAGGCCGATGCCGGAGGCCGCCCCATGCTGCCTAGCATCGGCAAAGGCACGTAGCGCCCCAGGCTTGGCTCGAACGCCACCTTGCTCATCGTCGGGGGCAGGGACAGCCTCACTCAAGCGATACCCGCGATCTGTCCGTAGCGCTGCTGCGCTGCCTGGGCCGTGATGCCGAGTTCGGCACCGATCCGCCTCCACGGGAGGCCGGCGCGCCGGGCTACTCCGACCGCCTCGGCGACCTGACGTTCACTGCGGGCCCGGGCAAGCGCTGCCCGACGCAACAAATACTCGGCGACCCCAACCTCGTCTCCGGGGAGGGGTTCGTAGTCCTCAAAGCGCTTCGCCAAATCGTCGGCGTGGTCGAGTATGTCCTGGATCGATCTCGGCATGGCGGTCACCTCACAAACTTGTCTCTGGCGGTCATGGCATGGACGATGAAATCGATGCCCTCAACGGTGGCCACACCCACTTCGAGCAGCCGACCCGATGGGTCGCCGCCGATGAGCAAGGTCAGTTCGTCGAAGTCAAAGACTCGAATCGGGTTTCGGTACGCATGAAGCATGGCGTCGTCGGTGATCCCGTGCCGACGAGCACTGGCGAGGACAACGGGATCCACCTTGTCAAGTTACCTTGATTGTCGACCTCGCCCGTCGATGGCTCGGAAGTCGACTTGAGCATCTGCGGGTGGGCTCCCGCAACCCGCCTTGGTCGGGCCGTTGCGCTCGGAATGGCGCCGACCCAGGGAGACCCGCTCTGGTCCCGTCCAACTCGGCGATTGCCGTGACAACTCTGGCATCGCTCAGACTGGGCGGGACTACCAGGGTGCGTGCTGGGCCAGCGACCATTTGGACCTCTCGTTTGATCACCGATTGATCACCGATTTGCCGCGCAGGGTGCACAGGCGCCCTACGACGAGCACCCTACGCACACCTCCACCCACTCTGACCAGCGTAAATAGCCCAGGCACACACATCACAGCCCTCTTTCAAGGCGGCAGCACGGGTTCGAATCCCGTTGGGGGTGCCAGGCCAGGAGTCACCGACAGAACCCTCCACCAAGATGGCCCCGCCGCTGTTGGCCTGGATGCCGAGCGCGTCGGCGCGGTAGTCCATGACCAGCGAATA
>JAVKSL010000188.1:0-2001 GCA_039583695.1 Acidimicrobiales bacterium
CTGTGGCCACGCCCTCGGGGAGCGGGAACCTGCGCTGGAAGGCGCATTTTGCACTCGACCGCGGCGGCGCTGTAGGCGCCACCGCCTCGGACACCTTAGCGTCCCGGTCCGCCGCGCCTGTACGCCGACCGGTGTCCCCTGGGCAACTGGCCACGAACGGGGTGGCACGAGGGCGCCTCGGCCCAGCCCGTGGGAACCATGCCCGTACGGGCCGAGGCCTTCGTCACCGAGGCGGCTGTGGGCGGGAAGCCCACGGCTTGCGCCGTAGTAGGTAGAGCCCAATTGTCGGGACCCAGGTGATCGAGGTGGGGTGATGCCGGGTGATGCCCGGTCATGTCCACCTGCTGGTCGAGGCTTCTCCCAACCTGGCCCAGGCCCTGCCCAACCTGGCCCTGTCCAAGCTGGCCCTGTCCAAGCTTGGGGCTAGCTGCCCGAGGGCCGCTCGTCCGGCCAGCTGGGCATGGAGCCCGGCCAACGGTGTCGTCTCCGGGTGCGTAGAGCCCGTCGTGGTTCGTCTCCGCCGTCGGCCGCGCCCCTCTGGAAGTCGTGCGCCACTGCGTCGAGGACCACAAGCGAGCGGCATAGATGGCTGTCGTCGAGGTCCATTACCGCTACCGGCTCCGCACCAGCGCCGGCCAGGCCTGGCCCTCTCCAGGGCGTGTTCGACTCCTGTCAGGGTCGAGGCACGCAGGGCGAACCAGCGGGGCGACTTTCCGGTCAGCCTCGTCTGCTCTTAGGACCACAGGTGAGATGGTGCCAAGCCGGCGGCCGCCGCCAATGAGTTGGCAAGTGGAGCGTATAAGTTTGGTGCGATAGACTGAACCTCAGTCAGCAAAACGGCTGGCGAGTACAGGGGCGGCGGATCTCGCGTCACAACACTTGCTCTGGCAAACCGAATGTCTTGCAAGCCAATGTAGCAACGGCCAGCGTCGCAAATGGTGAGACGTTTGCGACGTCATAGAACTGTACCTGGTAGTAGACGCCCTTGTCTATCGGGCAGGATACGGGTAGGCTCCCAGCAGGCACGGGGTGCTGGAGCACGGCGCATGCGGCGCTATAAAGGTCAGAGGCAAGAGCTCTTGGGACGACCCGGGCGAACGCCGAACCGCTTCTTATGAGAGAACGAGGAGATGTATTATTGAGGTCCAATCTCTTTACGAGAGCAGAGCCTATGTCATGGGAGGTCTCACACTGTGGCACGCTCACCGCACGCCCGCGAGACAACAGGGTTTCACTGACGGCTACTGCGACCAAGGCCAATGACAGCAGCGATAAGAGCCACAAGCGCAGTGAGAACATCGACTCGCAGCCCTGGCGACAAATGTTCCATGTGTGACCGAGGCTATTTGTCAATAGTAGCCATCGTTTACTCTCACGACGGGAAAGTTGCATCCGCCCGAGTCACTGAAGGCTTCCGGGTTGGCGATAGGGACTCCAGGGGGAAACGACAATGAGGTGGCCATGTGCGGATCAAAGTGGTAATAGTCTCCTACGCATCCGCCAAAGTACTCGTCGGGCGAGTTAGCGGGTACCTGGCCTCCAAAGTACGCCCCGCTGAATCCCACAGAGCCAAACTCGGCGAGGGGAAGAGCGGAGCAGGTGCTACAGGCAGAGCGAGCTTCTACTATGAAGTAAGGCTCAGGAAGGCGGTGGCGATCAGCAATGTGGCGACAGCACAAAACCAGCGCCGACGCCGGGCGTTGCCTTCATGAGAAGGTGGCTGGATCCATGGTGGACATCCTGGCGAAGAGGGCGGCGGGCGGGTGCCGCCGAGCGGGGCGAGTCGAAGGCTATCCCATCTGTCGACTGGCCGACCAGCACTCGGTCCGGTCGGCCGCGTAGGAGAAGCGGCTCCTTACGGTGGGAGGGGCCTGGGATACCGGGACGGCTCTGGAGAACCTCTCAGAGGTGGCGGTACGAGCTACATGGAGCGCAGGACCCTGGCTCCGCCCCGGCGGTCCATGGGCTGGTTGTCGCTGCCGCAAGCCCGGTCGTAGACGC
>JAVKSL010000189.1:0-1977 GCA_039583695.1 Acidimicrobiales bacterium
CGCCGGCATCGACACCTCCGCCGTGGTCAGCGACGGCCTGGTCGGCTTCCTGGAGGGGGCCATGATGTACGGCGTCTTCCACGGGGACCTGCACGGGGGCAACCTTTTCGTCCAGCCCGACGGCCGGGTGGCCCTGCTCGACTTCGGCATCACCGGGCGCCTGGACGAGCCGCGGCGCCTGGCCTTCCTGCGCCTGCTCATGGGCGGCACCATCAACGACGTCCACCTCCAGGTCCAGGCCCTGCGCGACCTGGGCGCCCTGCCCCCCGACACCGACCTGGACGCCGTCGTCGCCGACCTAGACCTCACCGGGCCGGTCAAGGACCCCACGCAGATGTCCCCCGAGGAGCTCACGGCTCAGATACGGGATTTGACCAGGGCCCTGCTCAGCTACGGCGCCCGGATGCCCAAAGAGCTCATGTTGTTCGTCAAGGACCTGCTGTTCCTGGACGGGGCCATGGCCACGCTGGCGCCCGACGTCGACCTGTTCGCCGAGATCACCAAGCTGGCCCAGTATTTCGCCACCCGATACGGGGACCGCATCGCCGCCGACATCGGCCTGGACCCCCGGGCCAGTGAGGTGGACCTGAACGGCCTGCGCGCCTCCATGGGCCTGCCCGAGGAGGTGGCCGGGCTCACCTACCGGGAGCTCCAGGGCCGCCGGGAGGTCATCCGCCGGCGCATGGCCGCTCGCCAGCCCGACCGGCGCCGCTGGCGGGGGCTGCCGCGTCGTCGGAGGGGAACACCGTGAGATCCGACACCGCCGAGCGGGGTCGGCCTCGCCGAGCCTCGCTGGTGGCTCAGCCGTCCCGCCTTGGGCATGCCCAGGAACGCAGCCTTCGCGGCGACCGGACCCGCACGCTTGACTTCTCGAGCCCGGCTGCCTAGGCTCCGAGCCAATCAGCTCCTCGGGGCGCAGACTCTACTGTGCTCGAGCCTATGACCTCCAGGGGGCCGCAAGGCCCCCTGCACTTCGTCTGGCGTTGGTGCGACGGTCTCCCGGAGGGCCAGCATGCGGGTGTGCGTGTTCATCGACGGCAGCAACTTCTACAATGCCTGCCAGCAGAACCTCGGTAGGACAGACGTCAACCTGGGCGCCTTCGCGGAGCTCCTCGTGACGCCGGCGAGAACACTTGTCCGGACCTATTACTACAACTGCCCGTTGCCTGCCGACTTCGACGAGCAGGCCCGCAAGAGCCAGCAGAAGTTCTTCTCGGCGCTGCAGCGAACCGCGTACCTCGAAGTCCGCCTCGGCAAGCTCGTCAAGCGCGAGGTCGTCTGCCAAGCATGCAACAATCGTCACGTCCGGTACCAGGAGAAGGGCGTCGACATGCGTATAGGCGTCGACATGCTGTCGGCGGCATCGAAGAACCTCTACGATGTCGCCATCCTCGTTACTGGCGACGGTGACCTCGTTGAGGCGGTCAAGGCGGTCAAGGATCTCGGGAAGCACGTCGAGCTCGCCACGTTCCCCGTCGGCCGATCCGACGAGCTAGTCACGGCCTCCGATGTTGTCACCGAGCTTTCTGTCAAGGAGATGAGCCCTTTGTTCATCCGGTAGCCGTTGCTCCCTGCTGAACAACGGGCGCGCGGCCTCGACGCTGTCGCGCCCAGCGCGGCGCCGGGCGTCCCCTGCAGGTCCCAGCGGCGCCGGCGCGCATACGTCCACTGATGTCGTCAGCGGCTCTCGGGCGCCGGGAGAGTGGCGTAGGCCATGCAACCAGTCGTACGGAAAGATGCCGGGCGTCCCAGAAGGACATGGAGCTGGTGGGCGGTCCTCGGCCTGGCCACCTCCCCGGCACGGTGGAGCATCTCCAGGTAGAGCTGGCCCCGGCGTGTCTCGGCGACGAGACCGGCCAGGTGCAGCTGGCCACCGGGCCGGAGCTGGGCCAGCAATACGCTGATGAGAGCGGGCAGGTCGTCGAAGAGGTGGGTCAGGCCCAGGCCCAAGACGGTGGCGAAGCGCTGCGGAGGGAA
>JAVKSL010000190.1:0-1965 GCA_039583695.1 Acidimicrobiales bacterium
CTTCCGCATGGGCACGTCGCCGCTGTTGTGGCGCAGGCCCACCAACTGGGCCTGCCGGCGCTGCTCGGTTCGCTCGGTCGGCAGCGGGACGTGGCGTTCGCGTTGCTCGTGGCCCGGGTCTGCCGGCCGGCGAGCAAGCTGGCGACCACCCGCTGGTGGGCCGACACCACCCTCGCTCACGACCTGGGGGTCGCTGACGCGAGCACCGATGAGGTCTACGCCGCGCTGGACTGGCTCGCGTCGCAGCAGGACGCCACGGTGGTTGTCAAGTCAGCTAAGACAGTGGATCTTCAGGCGCTCTGTATGAGGGTCTCCGTCGGTTCGTTGATCCAGGCCACCGAGGGCAGCTTGGGTGGGATCGGCAGCCTGGCGAAGCGGCGGGGGTTGGCGGCGTAGGCGGCGGCCAGGGTCTGCGACCGGGCCTGGTGGATCTCAGACGCCGTGCCGTAGTGGACCGATGCCGGGGTATGTAAGCCAATCCCAGAATGGCGATGAACGTGATTATAGTAGTTGAAGAAAAGATCGGCGAATACCCGGGCGTCGGCGAGTGAGCCGAAACGGTCGGGAAAGGTGGGGCAGTACTTGAGGGTGCGAAAGTTGGCCTCGGAGTAGGGATTGTCATTGCTCACGTGCGGCCGCGAATGTGACCGCACGATCCCCAACGTGGACAACAGGTCCGACACCGGCTTGGAGGTCATCGAGGTGCCCCGGTCGGCGTGGATGGTGAGCCGGCGCCGGGCCGGCTCGTCCAGTCCCTGGGCGTCGCAGGTAGCGGCGATGAAGTCGCGGGCGAGCTCGCCGGTCTCGGTGGCCGCGACCAGCCAGCCCACCGCGTAGCGGGAGAAGATGTCTAAGATCACGTACAGGTCGAAGTGGGTCCCCCGCTCCGGGCCGCGCAATTTCGTGATGTCCCAGGACCACACGGCCAGGGGTGCGTGGGCCACCAGCTCGGGCTTGACCTTGGCCGGGTGGCGGGCCTGGGCCCGGCGCTCGCGCACCTGCCCGGCCGTGCGGGCGATCCGGTACATGCTCGAGATCGAGGCGTGGTAGCGCCCGCAGTCCAGCTCTCGGGCCCAGATCTGCGGGATCGCCAGGTCGCGGTAGTCGGGGCTGTCCAGCAGGGCCAGCACGGCGGCCCGCTCGGCGTCGCTGAGCCGGTTGGGCGGCGCGTGCCGCGCCACGGTCGGGGCGCTCGCCGCCGCGGTCCCGGTGTCGGTGTCGGTGGCAGGGGCGCCAGTCTCGGTCTCGCTGGCGGTGGCGGTGGCGGTGGCAGTGGCGTCGGTCTCGGTCCCGGTCCCGGTCCCGGCAGGGGTGCCAGCGGCGGGCCGCCCCGCCGCTGGCACCGCGGCGTCGGCCACCGGGCTCGCCGCTGCCCCCCGTCGGTAGTGGGTGGCCCGGGAGCGGCCCAGCAGCCGGCAGGCCGGCAAGGTGCCGACCAGCTCGCCCAACTCGACCACCGCGGGGGCGATCACCGCCTCGACCGTTGATCGCCATCCGCGCTCTCGGAGAGCAGCCCCAAGAGCGCGTGTGCTTTTCCCACGACATCTAGCGCGGCCCGCGTCCTTTCCAGTTCCCGCTCCAACTGGGCATTCTTGCGCCGCAGCCGGACCAGTTCCCCGGCCGTTCGGGTGGCGGATTTACGGGGTGCCCCCGGCGCCAACATCCCGGCGTCGCGGGCCCGGCGCCACTCCACGATGTGGCTGGAATACAGCCCCTCGCGGCGAAGCAGGGCGCCCTTGGCCCCCTCATCGGTGCTGCGCTCGTAGTCGGCCAGGGTGGCCAGCTTGTAGGCGGCCGTGAAGGTCCGGCGCTTGGGCCGGGGAGCGGGGTCTACTCCCTGCTCCGCCGGTGGCTGCTCGGCCATGTCTGCCAGGGTCATCGTCATCTCGTTCACGGTTCCTGTCTCGCCCCACAGGTCAGATGGAAGGGGGTGGTCGCTGTCTCACCTGAGCCTGACACAGGGGG
>JAVKSL010000191.1:0-1938 GCA_039583695.1 Acidimicrobiales bacterium
CTTCCCCAAGGAGCTATGGACTCGTCACCTGTTCAGTGGATGCGGAGTCGGCAGCTATTGGCCAGACTGCTTTGGTCAGGTGCCGCCCGCGGCGAGATGCTGCTCCCAGCGCTTCACCGCCTCCGCCTTGGTCAGCCCGGCCACTTCGGCCTCGCTTAGCCCCACTTTCCTGAGCAGGTTGCGTACGAGCTTCGCGTCGAGGACCTCGCCTACAGGAGTTGGGGCTGGAGGCTGCGGCCGTGGAGGTGCGGTGCCGTGCTCCACGCACGCCCAGAAGTCCTCCTCGCCAACAGCCAGCTGGTCCCGAAGAATGGCGGCGATGAGCTTAGGGTCATCGATCTGGCCGGCGCCGTGGGACACCCGGGTGGTCAGGACCTGCCCAGTGGCGAGGGTCAGGTTGTAGCGGTGACGGTCACCGGCCTTGCCTGAGCCCCGGGCCGTGCCCTTCTTGGTCCAACCTTCCGTCTCGACGAACTTGCGGTGCGCAGCGTGCGTGAGGGGTCTCAATCGTCCCCGAAGACGACCCGGCGAAGCTCCTCCCGATCACCGGCGTACATGAGGACCCGTTGCACCAGGCCGGCATTCGCCTTGTGGTTGGGAGCGAATCGCAGCTCGCACACCCAGGCTTCGGCGTAGTCGACCAAGGCATCGAGGAAGTCCTCCTCGGCCTGGTCGTAGCTGTCCCCGACACCATGGACCGGTACGCCGTCGACCCACATGGAGGTCTGCCCGTCGACGAAGCTGACGCTTACGTCGAACGGGTGCTGCACGGCCAGCGCCGAGTCGAGGACCTCACGGGCGACGAGCACCATGGTGGAGTTCTTCCGCAGCACCGCGACGCCGCCGGCCTCGGCCCGGTCCATGAGCTCCCTGAAGTGGTCGCGTGCCTCCCTGGCCTTGAACTGGTGGGTCAAGGCGAACGGTGCAGCGGAGTCGGCTCGCGAAGTCACACAGGATATGGTACCACTGGTACCACTGGTACCACTGGTACCACTGGTACCAGTAGTACCAGTGGTACTGCTGGGACGCTCGCTCCCGCTCCTCCTCGATCTGGCCCAGCTACGCGGATCCCGAGGTGCCCCGTTGCGCTGCGTCCGGACGGACGGTTCCCGGCGCGGGAACCGGCCAGAGCCCGAGCTGGTGAGCCCGCACCACCAGCTGAGCCCTCGTCTTGGCGTCCAGCTTGTCTCTCAGGTGCTCGATGTGGGTACGGACCGTCCCCTCGGAGATGAACAGCCGACGGGCGATCTCGGCGTTGCCGGCCCCCTCGGCCACGACGGCGAGGACCTCCAGCTCCCGGGGCGAGCAAGGAATCCCCCCGCTCGCCTCCTGCCCGGCCAGGCGACCCAGGAGCGCCCGCAGCACGCCGGGCGAGACGATCGAGTCCCCCGCGGCCACGGTGCGCACGGCGTCGGCCAGCGCCGCGGAGGGGTCGACTTTGGCGCAGAACCCGGTGGCGCCGGCCCTGATGGCGGCAATGGCGGAATCGTCGGAGGCGTAGGTAGTGAGGGCCAGCACGGCCGGAGTGGACCGGCCCTCAGCCACTACCATGCGGGTGGCGGCCACCCCGTCCACCCCCGGCATGCGCAGGTCCATGACGACCACGTCGGGCGACAGGCTCCGGCTCAGCTCCACGGCCTCCCGGCCGTCAGCGGCTAACGCCACCACCTCGATATCGTCCTGCGCGCCCAGGATGACGGCGATGGAGTCCCGGACCGTCTCCTCGTCGTCGGCCACCAGGACGCGGATCACCAGGAGGCCCCGGCCGGGACGGGAAGGACCGCCCGTAGCAGGCCTCCACCGCCAGGAGCCGGCCTGAGCTCCAGCCAGCCGCCCAGGCCGGCCGCCCGCTCCGCTGCTCCCGTCAGGCCGAATCCCCAGGCGGCGGGACTCGGGTCGGGGGGCCCACGACCGTCGTCGGTCACCTCGACCACCAGC
>JAVKSL010000192.1:0-1931 GCA_039583695.1 Acidimicrobiales bacterium
CGCAAAGAGCTGCCAGCGCCGAAGCTGCGTGGCCAGGCCATGGCTGGGCCCTCACCATGGCTAAAAGCGCAGCTTGCTCGGACTTTGAGTACGGCCGTGGCGCTTTTGCGCCAGCAAAAGGTGTTCCCCGCTCGCCCGAGCGGGGTTGGTCGTCGAGGAGGCGATACAGCGCCGAGCGATAGGTGTGCCACGCGACGAGCTGGTGAGACCCAAACAGCCGGAGACGACGAAGGACTCGATGACGGCTGGGTCCAGCGCCGCCTCAGGGCTTGTCTGTAGCCCCCGGGAGGAACAAAAGCCAATCAAGCCACGACACACTGAGACCAAGCGGGCGTCACTTTGGTCCTGGGTGGCCAGGGTCTGCGCCCAGCGGCTCCAGGCCGGGTCGTCTAGGGGCGCTGGGGACGGTTCTCCCATGGCTATAAGTATGATACATTACGGTCGACAAGTGGTGGATGCCAAAACGAGCTAACAAGGACCCATGCACGACGAGGCCATACAACGCGTCCGCCAGATCGCAGCTGAGATCGCTGAGATCGGGTTTTGCCTGCCGGGCAGCTTGGTTGAACGCAGCGGCCGCTGCGGGAACCCAGGCTGTCGCTGCCAGCACGACCCGACTCGACGCCACGGTCCGTATCAGTCCTGGACCCGCAAGCACTCCGGCAAGACCATCACCAAGAATCTGAGCCCCGCCCAGGTGGAGACTTACAAGATCTGGCTCGACAATGACCGGCGTATCAAGACGCTGTTGGCAGAGCTCGAGGCTCTCTCCATCGAAGTGATGGCCCACGACGAGGGCTGGGCAAAACCACCCGAGATCTCCCCAGACCGGCGCAGGGGACCCCGCCACTCCACAACGCCAGCACCCCCTTCACTGGGAGATGACGCCGCTTAAGCTGGGGAGGCGGCTCTTGGAGACCCCTATCAGTCCAGGTCAGTGGGTTCTGTCGGTAACCCACTCGAGTTCCGTATTCGAACTCGCACACGCTGAAAATGTCGTCGAAGGGCGGCCGGTACTGCTCGTGGCAGAGGCGGCCGTCCTTCACGTCGAGGCGCTCGAACACCGCGGCGTTGAACTGCTTGCGGGTCCGGTCGGAGGCCTTGCGGTAGGCGTCGGCGCAGCGGGTGGCGAAGGTGGCCGCCAGTTCCAGGATCTCTTGCCACTCGCCGAGGTTGGCGTCGAGGTCACCGAGCCGGTCCTTGGCCGCCTGGATGTCGGCACCGATGCGGGCCTGCTCGGCTTTGAGGGTCGTAACGTCGAGCGCACCGGCGTAGTAGGCGTCGAGCAGCTTCCGCCGCTTGCCTTCCGCCTTGGCGAGCCGTCGGGTGAGCAGCTCACGCTGGGCGGCGTCGGCCCGCTGGCGCTCGACGATCTCGGCGGCCATCTCCTCGCGCAAGCGCCCGGCCCAGGAGGCCGGCAGCTCGATGCGGGCGTAGAGCTCTTCGACTTGGGCTTCGAGGTCGTCTGCTGCGACGTAGCGCTCCCGGCAGGTGCCGGCGGGGTCGTTCTTCTAGCCGAGGCAGAAGAAGTACGTGTAGCGGCCCTTCGAGTGCTGGATCGAGATGCGCCGCCCGCACACCCCGCAGTGCAGGAGGCCCTTCAAGTAGTGGGGATGCTTGCGCTCCCTGGTTCCCCGCGCGGCGCGGGCGGCGAGCAGTTCCTGGACGCGGCGGAAGGTTTCTGGTTCGACGAGCGGCTCGTGGGTGCCGGGGTGCTGGACACCGTTCCACTCCACGATGCCGACGTAGGTCGGGTTGGCGAGGATCTTGGCAGCCCCTGCCAGGTGATGGCCTTGGGCTCCCGGTCACGGCGTGCGCGGCCCGTGAACCCGCGGTGGGCCAGTTCCTGCGCTAGGCGCTGGAGCGTCCATTCGCCGGTCGCGTAGTGCTCGAAGGCAAGGGTGACGAGCGCGGCGCGCTCGGGATCGGGG
>JAVKSL010000193.1:0-1847 GCA_039583695.1 Acidimicrobiales bacterium
TGGCCGTACAGAGACACGATGGCGTCGAAGATGTAGCCGTGGACAGGCTTGTAGAAGTCGTCAGCCGTGCAGGTCTCGACGCCCACGGCGATCGCGTCCCGGGACAGGAGCATCGCGCCGAGCAGCGACTCCTCGGCCTCCAAGTCATGGGGGATCTGGCGGCCCCCGCCTCCGGCCGACCGACCGGCAACGATCAGCTCAGGGAGCCGATCTCCGGGACGCGCGCGACGAGATTGAAGAGGTTGGACCACCGCTGTTCACCTTCGCGCCACATGCCTGTGGGGTGCCAGGGGACGACCTGTTGATCTCGCGAGACTACGGGGGATTTCCTGTGGACAGCTGATCACGGCATCGGTGGACAAACCCATGTTCGATAGTATACAACAGGGGTGTGCAGAGCTTCTGGGCTGGCGCTACGTCTGAGCTTGGAGCACAAGGATGTGATCTTCGGGCCCGACCACCGGATCACGTTCTACGCCGAGAATCACTGAGTCGCCCTGGACCAGTCCCATCACCATGGAGGGCAGCTGGGCCCGCAGGCTGCGCAGGGTCTGTCCCGCCCACTCCGGTGTCACCGGAAGCTCGCGGAGCCGGTAGTCCTCGGAGCTCAGCAGCCGGAGCAGGAGTTCGCCGGCATGTGGCGCCTCGAGACTCTTGGCCATCGTGTGTGCCAACAGCTCGTCTGATGCCAGGGTCCGCGAGACACCGAGATCGTGTAGGGCAGCGGCAACCCTGCTGGACGAAGCCAGGGCGGAAATCTCCAGCCCCGGCGCGATATGACGTAGGGTCACCACCGTCACAAGAACGTCGCCGTCGTCCGAGCCCAGCACCAGGGCCTGCTCCGCCGCCTCGGGCCGGCCCCGCCGCAGGACAGATTCTTCGGTCGGGTCCCCCTTCACAAGATGCACCTGCGCAGGAAGGTCGAACTCGGGCTTTCCGACCACCACGACCGAGCGCCCGGCACCAAGAAGCTCCTCCACCACGCGCTCCAGCGTGGGGTGTGTCCCACAGATGATGCTGTAGGGGGGATCGGGGAAGGGATGTGCCATGCCGAGAATCCTCCTGATGCGGATACTCGCAGCGGCCCCGGCCAGGACGGCAAAGACCGCGCCGAAGAGCGGGACAGCGCTAAGCATGACACCTGCGGCCACCACGCGCCCAACGGCATTGTGGGGGGTCACGTCTCCATAGCCAACCGTCGTGGCGGTGGTCACCGCCCAGTAAACGGCCGTCCCGAAGGAGACGCGCTGGGTGACGCTGAAAAGCGCGGCGCCAATGAGCATCGCCAAGCCGGCCAGGAGAGCCAGCAGGGCGGCTTGGTTACGCCGGATCTTGCTGCTGAACATGCGCAACAAGGTGATCAGCTGCATCGAGATCCGGTCAGCAGCGTTGCTCTGTCCACGACAATGAACCTACACCGGGGCTCGGCCCGCCTTATATGAGCCGCCGTTGGAAGCTAGACAGACTCCGTCAGCTTGGCAAGCGGATGTGCTCGTAGGCGCTCTCAGGCCAGCCACGCACCCGCTGTGGGTGCCGGTCCCCCCTCAGAGCGCTGGCCCTGGCTCGTCCTGGCCCGGGTCGTCGTTCGCGTAGTGTCCCGAAAGGTCGACCGTGATGGTGTCGTCATCGTAGAACGACGACCCGCTGCCCTGAGGGATCGGCACCGGCCCAGGTTCACCGGGCAGCGTGGGCGGCGTGTGAGCCGGAGGTGGCGGGGACGCGTGCGGCGGGGGCTGGACGGGCTGGGGTCGCGGGGGCGGCGGCGGACCGTGCGGGGGCTGGGGTCGCGGGGGCGGCGGCGGACCGTGCGGGGGCGTGGGTTGCGGGGGCGGCGGCGGACCGTGCGG
>JAVKSL010000194.1:0-1824 GCA_039583695.1 Acidimicrobiales bacterium
AACGCCGCCATCATTACCCCGGCGGAGAATCTCTTCGCCTCCATCTCGCTGCCGGAGCCGTTCAGCCTCGAGATCGTGGGCACTCACAGCGGCCGCTGGTTCGTGGCCCGTGCCGGGAGCGACGCCATGCGCCGTCACCTTGAGGCGCAGCTCGCCGTCGCCTATCCCCAGACCGAACTGCGGCGGCTCGACATCACCCGCTACCCCGGCCTGGATCCGGCCTGGGTGCGACCCGACGAACGAGTGGTCGCCTGCAGCCTTGGGTTACGGGCACCGGCCTACCTGCCCCTCCGCACCTTCCGCGATACCGAGGTCGACGCCACGCACCATGCCCAGGCCGATCCGATCCTGGGCATCCTGGGCGCCCTCGGCGATCTCCCCGAGGGCTGGCGGGGTCTCGCCCAGCTCGTCCTCCGGCCCGCCGCCGACGATTGGTGTCGGAACTATCTCCGGCTCACCGTCGAGCACCCGCTCGCCGCCGAGCGCGTTAGTCAGCAGACCGACACCTCCCTGACGCAGGTCTTTGCCCTGGCCGGCCTGCTGGTCGTTGGGACCCTGGCCCTGCAGAGCTACCACTTGTACCGCGCCGGCGATTGGGGCCACCTTGCCGCGCTCATTGGCAGTCTGCTGCTCGGGGTGCCCGCCCTCATCTGGCTGCTCCGCCATCGCACCAACCGCCCCATCTACGACATGCGGCTCGTTCAGGATAAGGTCAGCCGTATCGCCTACCACGCGCAGCTCCGGCTGGCGATCATCGCCCCGGGCGACGTCCCGGCGCAGGAGGTCGAGGCCCGTCTGCAGCGTCTCGCCGCCACCTACCGCCAGTTCAATCTGGCCTCCGGGAACGGCTTCCTACCACGCCACCTCGATCTCCGCACGCACGATCTCCGAGCACTCAACCCGTTGCCGTCGGTTCGTGCCGCCGTAACCTTGAACACCCGCGAGCTTGCCGGCCTCTGGCACCTGCCGCAGGCTCCGGCCGACGTGCCGCTCCTCGAACGTACCAGCGCCCGGCGCCTGCTCCCCTTACCGCACAGTGTCGCCCGTGGCTGCCGGATCGGCGTCTCGGCGCGCCAGGGCCGGGCCGTCCCGGTTTCGCTGCCGGAGGACGTCCTTCGCCGTCATCTGCTGCTGGTGGCGAAGACCAGACGGGGGAAATCCTCGGTGCTCTTGCGGCTAGCACAGCATGCAATGGCGGCGCGTGTTCCCGGAGCCATGCCGGCCGGGCTCGTGCTGATCGACCCCCACCGCGACCTGGCCCAGTCGGCCCTCGGGCTGGTCCCCCCCGACAGGCAAGAGAACGTCGTCTACCTCGACGTCGCCGAGCGGGAGCATCCCTTCGGCCTCAATCTCCTCGATGTGGGCCTCGGCTGGGATCGTGACAAGGCGGTAAGTAACTGCCTGGCCGTCTTCCGGCACGAGTTCGAAGGCTACTGGGGACCCCGGATGGAGGATGTCTTCCGCTACGCCCTCCTCACCCTCTACGAGGCCAATGCAGCGATCTGCGCCAAGGGCCCGACCGGCCGCGACGAGCAGTATACCGTCCTGCAGGTGCCGGCGCTGCTCACCCTGGCCGCGTTCCGCAACGGGCTCCTCGAGCTAGTGACCGATCCACTCATCAAAGCCTGGTGGGAGCAGTACTTCGACCCGCTTGACCACCGGCTGGCTACCGAGATCGTCAATCCGGTCCAGACCAAAGTCCAGAAGTACGCCGGCAGCTACGCCGCCCGGGCCATCGTCGGGCAAGCCCGCTCCACCGTCGATCCCCTCGGCTGGATCCGCTCCGGCGCCATCGTCATTGTCAACACGGCCAAGGGCGTGGTG
>JAVKSL010000195.1:0-1813 GCA_039583695.1 Acidimicrobiales bacterium
CACAGCCCGTGGAAGGCGAAAAATTGCCGGATGCGTACACCTGTTCCCATGCCGAAAAATCCACTGCATATGTCCCCGGAAGACGACCTGACATAACGCAAAGGCCGGTGGCGCGGCTCAGGCACACAGCTGTCGGTCCAAGGCAGTCGACGCCAAATGTCCTCAAGAGGTCTCCATTCTGGCGAGGGCCAACATATGATTGACGCGGGCGGGACGACGAGCACCAGCGGTGAGACCCGAGGATCCGTCCGGCGATTGGCCCGGGCCTCCGGCCGCTTCTCAGGCCGAGCGGTGGAGCAAGGCGGCGTGGGGTGGTGTCCTCGACGTGATGGTCGTGCTGCTCGCAGCCCTCGCCGGCTTCGCCGGATCGGTGGCCATCGCTGTTCCGGCCAGCGCGGACGGCCCGGCCATCGTTCTGGCCTCTGCGGGCATGTCGAGGCGAGCGTGGTCAAGTCCAGCCCTGGCGTGTGCAACGAGTTCGTCGACCGCTACCGTCACCTCACCCCGATGGGCAACGGTTACGAAGTCCTGGACGAGCTGACCCCTAGCGGGACCTTCCGGGCTAGTGCGTCTCGACGTGGCATCTGTGCTGGTCAGCAGTGGTATGTGACTGGTAGTCGTGTATTACCTAACTCAGCGCTTGGGGGCGTAAGAGCCGAGGCCGAAGAGGTCGTAGAGGCGCTGTTCGCTAGGGTCCATCTCGGTGAGCATCCGCCGGGCCCGGGGTCTTCCCCGTTCGCCTTGGTAGAGCATCAGGGTCTCTTGGATGTCGGCGAGGGTGTCGAAGAGCTCCCGGACGCTCATGTGCATCCCAGCATGCTCGGCTTCGCGGACCATGAGCCGAGCGACCAGGAGAGCGAGGACGCAGTAGAAGACGTGAACACGGATCTTGGACTCGGTGAAGTGGAACATCGGCGAGAACGAGACGACCTTCGGATCCTTCATCTGGCGGAAGTCACCCTCGACTGACTCTGGGAGCGGTACTCGGCGACGATCGTGGCGGTGGAAGCCTGCTCGACGGTCTTGTCGCTGAAGAGGATCCGCTTGCCGAACAGCTCCTCCTCCAAGGCGGCGCGGGCCTTCTCGTCGGTGCTAAAGCTCAGACGGAGCTCGCTCGGCTGTTCGCCAAAGAGCGTGGTCGAGACGACCCGGGACACCCAGCGCGGGGCCAAAATGGCGGTGCTGAGGATCACGTGAAGCTCCCCACACTCGATCACTGAAACTCCCCAACCCTGAGGCCCCCGGGAGGCCGACGAAGGGTCCACCAAACGGGGTGGCGCTCCTTCGAGACTGGTGGTTCGCAGCCGTCCAGCCTGAAGGAGCACCACGCCCATGTTCACACGGGGAGAAGACGTGGAAGCACACGCACTACGCCAACGGGGATGGTCCATCTCAGCCATCGCCCGCCATCTTGACCGGGACCGCAAGACGGTCCGGGCTTATCTCAACCAAGAGCGCCAGGCCGGGTCCCGCCGCCCGGTCGCCCCCGATCCGATCGGGCCCTACAGGGACTACCTGGCGGCCCGCTTCGCCGACAACGCCCACATCTGGGGCTCCGCCCTGTTCGACGAGGTGGCCGCCCTCGGTTACGCGCAGCCCTACGTCAGCTTCACCCGCCAGCTCCGCCTGGCGGGGCTGCGGCCGCACTGCGAGGCCTGCGCTGGGGTCAAGGGTCGCGACTACATCGAGATCGAGCACCCACCCGGGGAGGAGATCTTATGCGGAAAGCCACATAAGGTCTCCTATGCGGCGCGCGCGAATATGCGGCGTCGAGCCGGTGCGGGCACCATTCACGCTGGTCAGGATGGTGTGG
>JAVKSL010000196.1:0-1801 GCA_039583695.1 Acidimicrobiales bacterium
CTGTCGCCGGTGATGTTGATCACGACCGAGCGGTGCAACAAACGGTCCAACATAGCTCCTGCGATCATTTGATCATCGTTGAATACCTTTCCCCAGCTGGCGATGCCCAGGTTGGTGGTCAGGGCGATGGATCCTTTCAAGTAACGCTGGTTCACGACTTGGAACAGAGCAGCGGCGGCCTCAGCGGGCAGCGGCAGGTAGCCCACCTCGTCGATGATGAGCAGGCGGGGGTTGGCGAAAAAGCGCATGATCGTCGCCCAGCGACCCTCCAGGGCGGCTCGTTGGCAGCGAGCCGCCAGATCAGCGGCGGTGGTGTAATAGGTGCGCATACCCGCAGCCACCGCAGCATGGCCGAGCCCGACGGCGAGCATGGTCTTGCCCACACCAGGTGGCCCGATCAACAAGATGTTGGTGGCGTCTTCGACGAAGCGCAAAGTGGCCAGTTCAGCGATCAGCTTGGCATCGACTGACGGCTGGGCCGAGTAGTCAAAATCGGCCAGGGTGAACGGCGATGGCAGCGAGGCGAAGCGGGCAAGACAAGCCCGTCGGCGGGAATCGACGGCATCGGCTTCGACGCCCAAGAGCCGTTCCAAGAACGCCGAGTGGCTGAGGCCGGCCTTGGTCGCCTCATCTAACAGCCCCGGCAGGGCCTCTGCCGCGGCACTCATGCGCAAGAAGCCCAGGTGAGCCCGCAGTCGCTGGTAGTCCGAGGCCTCGCTCATGGCCGGCCCTCCTCGCCATGGGCCTCGTCCTGAGCGACCCCGCTGCGCTCGGAGGAGGCGAGCTCAACGATCTCGGCCATGGCGGCCAGGTCCACCGCCGGGGTCGCTGCCTCAGGACCGACCAGCTTGGCCCGCTCGGCGAGGGCCCCCGGGCCTGGTGGGCGATTCGCCTTTCGATCACATGGCCGGGCGCTGGTGAAAGCGGAAAGCACGGCGGAGCTAAGGGCCTCTTTGTGCGCCACGCTGCGCACCATGGCCCCCGAGCCGGGAGCGGCCAGGGGATGGGTGACCAAACACACCCCCGCGGGGCTCAGGACATCGAGGCTGGTCGTGCCCAGTCGTTGGCGCAAGCACATGGTCATGCCCGCCAGGCCCGGTGGCACCGAGTAGCGGTTGTCCCTGTAGGCCACGCTGGCTTGGTGGTCCACGACAGCGTTGACCTCGATGGTGGCCGGGAACGGCGCGCTGGGCAGGGCCAACAACGGCTCAGCGTCGCCGAGTTCGCCCACGCTGGGCCAGCGCGGCCGGCCCCCATCGGCGGGCGGGGCTTCGATGCGGCCGGGGCTGCGAAGCCGGGCGTCTCCGGTTGCTCGCCCAGAAGCGGTCCAAGCTGGCCTGTGCGGCCTCGGGGGTATCGGCGGCCAGGCTCTTGAACCACCGCCCGGTGGCGAAGCGCACCGCGGCTTCGACGCATCCCTTGCGGTTGCCCCTGCGGGGGGGACAGGCCACAACGATCGCACCGTAATGCTTGGCGACCGGGGCAAAGCTCGCCTGCACCTGCGCGCTGCCGGGCACGATCACGGTCGCCATGCGGTCCACCCGCCAATGCCGGGCCGTGCCGCCCAGGCGTCGCAGCACTGCGTCCATCGCCTCTATCAGGTGCGCCTGGTCCATGGCGGGGGCGATCACCCCCCGGGATCGTTCCGAGTGGGAAAGAGTCCCCAGCAACACGTAGCCCACCCCGCCCCAGGGGGCACGCCGGCGCTCGAACCAGTCCCATTGGATCTCCTATGCGGCGCGCGCGAATATGCGGCGTCGAGCCGGTGCGGGCACCATTCACGCTGGTCAGGATGGTGTGG
>JAVKSL010000197.1:0-1786 GCA_039583695.1 Acidimicrobiales bacterium
CTGCTGGTGTCGGAGACCGACGTGAAGAACGCGAAGGGGTCATGGGATGCCCTGAAGGGGCTGGCAGGGGCCTGAGCCATCTGCGCGACCGCGCGGCCCTACCAGGGCTGAACGCGGCAGGGGACGGCGCTAGTCCGACGGGACGAGCGTGAACGCGTCGGCATGACGGGGCCGCACGATCGTGAAGTGGCGCCGGTCGAGCGTGGCGATCTCGGTGGCACCCAGCCGTTCCGAAATGGCAACGACTGACGCGTCCACGGCACCGAGGGGAAGATCCGCGTACGTGGTCACAAGCTGGGCCATGCGGTCGAGGTCGTCGAGGCCTACGTTCGCCAGTGTCAGTGTCCCGTCGCGAAAGGACTGGAGGAAGGCGGCCTCCGCGGCCGTGCCCAGCTCGCGTTCGAGCAGGTAGCACACTTCAGTCAGGACGGTGGCCGGTACGACAAGCGGCCGGCGTGCCTCGCCGAGTGCGGCGATGCACCGCGTGTGGTCCCGGTCGTCGCTATCCGCAATAGCGACGAGTGGACCTGTGTCAACGACGATCACGAATCGCCGAAATCAGCGCGAAGGATATCCTCGGAGGCGGCGCCAAGATCAGGTCGACCGCTGTGCCCGGCGGCCGCGAACCGGGGCGGCCAGGGGGGCGACGTCTCGCCGAGCGCCTGACTTTCGAGGAACTCCAAGACTGCGGCAGCCTGGCTGTCGGTCAACCGTTGCACTTCGAGAAGGAGCCGCTCTTTCGTCGTCATGATGGTTCAGTGTACCTCTGCCCTTGGGCGCGTGCAGAGGTTCCCAGTGCTGGTAGAACCGGCAGGAGTTGTGGCGCCGCGTGGTCATGAGGACTCGGTGCCACGCTCACGCAGCTCCCGCTCCACGACGGCTTGTAGGGGCGGCAAGCTGACCTCGATCACGTCCCACACCCGCTCCAGGTCGATGTTCAGGTAGCCGTGGGCCACACGGTTGCGGAAGTCGGCGACGATCTGCCACGGAATCTCGGGGTGACGCTGCTTGAGCGCCGGCGACAGATGCTGCGTCGCATCCGCAAGTGTTTCAAGGCGTCGGATCACGGCGTCCTGCAGCACGTCGTCGGTGAAGAACCGTTCGCGCCCGTTGGCGGTGCGCTGCTGCACCAGCGCGATGGAATCGCGGATGTACGTGAGGTAGCGCAGGTCCCGGTCGCTGGAATCGACGGTCACAACTCCAGCGCTTCCCGCTCGATCTGGTCATGCACCCGCTGGCCCTCGGGCGAGAAGCGGCCGCCGCTGGCCACAACGTCAACGGGAAACCCAACCACCGGCTCCAGTGCGCGCTCAAGGTCGGCGAGGAGCCCGAAGTACGCAAAGCCACGGTAATCGGGGGGGACGTCCACGAGGATGTCGACATCACTGCCGGCGCCGGCGTCCCCACGCGCCACGGAGCCGAAGACGCGGACGTTGCGCACGCGGTGCGCGGCGGCGACACCGAGAATGTCGTCGCGCTGGGCGCGAAGCTGAGCGAGAGTTGGCGCCTGCTTGATGGCTTCCTGCATCGATGTGTCCTCGCCCCGATTATCCCGCGTGCCGGGGTACGGGGCTGATGAGGCGAAACCGGGCCGTGACCGCTGCTATTCTAACTCGCGCCTACCGGTCCTATCTGAGCGACTTCACCATCTGGTGTCCGAGACCGACGTAAAGAACGCGAAGGGCTCGTGGGAAGCCCTGAAAGGCTTGGGAGGGGTCTGAGCCATGCACCTGTCACGCGGGCAGCGGTGGATACTCGCCAACCAGTACCTGATTCTCGAAAAGCT
>JAVKSL010000198.1:0-1699 GCA_039583695.1 Acidimicrobiales bacterium
TCGCCCACATCTATTCCAAGCTGAACATCTCCGGCCGCTCGGCGCTCATGCCGAAGGAGCCGAGATGAGTCGCCGCATGGGATGCTCCTGGTAATGACGTGTAGGGGTTGGTCTCAGGGTACCTCTCAGGGTAGAAAATCAGGGTGGGTACCCTGATGACAGCCGGACCGCTTTTCCATACGGTTGCTCCTGTCGCGGGCGCCAGGTCCCGTGGTGAGGCGAACCAGGAGCCATCGTGGAACATCGTGGGACCAATTGGTTGCGTTTGGCGAGTAGCGGCGACCGCAGGCGAAGGAAGGCCCGGATTCTCCGGTCCGCAGCCGTGGTGGCCAGCCTGTCACTGGTCGGCGCCCTGATGACGGCGTTGCCGGCTACCGCCGAGGCATCAACGCCGTCACCGACCCCTACAACTACGACCACGACTGGCGGCACGACCACCACGACTGGCGGCACGACCACCACGACTGGCGGCACGACTCCGACACCGCCCACTGCAGCTGTCGGTGGCATCCTGGCCCCCAAGGTGCCAGTGCCCTCGGGTGGCGCGCTCGGCGGTCCACTGCCCAAGCCGTCTACGGGAGCATCCCTGGCCTCGCTAACTGCTTCAAAGTCCCATCCCGCCAAACGCGCCCCCTCGGCCATCATTCCCACACATCGAAGCGCTCCCAATTCCCCATACGTGAGCGTGGTATTTGGGAAGGCAGGACACCTTATCCCCACCGTGCTGGCTCATGGGTCCAAGCCGGCTGCCGTCGCCGCCAGCGCTGGGGCAAGCCCCGACACGACCATCCCGAGCGCCCCACTTGACCTCCAGGCCACCCCCAGCACCGCCGCAACGGCCCTGACCTGGTCTCCGCCGAGCTCTGACGGTGGGTCGTCCATCGGTTCCTACCTGGTTACCGTCTCGGGACCCAATGCTCCGTCGCCAATCACGGTCAGTTGCGCGGACGGGGCGCCATGCACGTCTGTCGAGCTCTCGGCCCTGACCAACTCGGCCAGCTATACCTTCTACGTGCAAGCCGACAACGGATCCCTCGGAGCCGCAGCCGATACGTCGGCCACTGTTCCGGCTATCACGGGCACCGCCAGCTACTACGACGTCTTCTCTCAGGACTTGGCCCACTCGGCATCGGCAGGGGTGAACCTGGCCAACGGGGACCTGGTCCTCAGCTCTGCCGACCTATCCATAGCGGGAGTCGGCCTGCCCTTGTCGATCACCCGCACCTTCAACAGCCAGGCGGCCAGCTCAGGGGCCTTCGGTGTCGATGACGCCTCGAGCATCGGGCCCGATGTCTCGCTCAGCATTGCCTCGGGCGGTGCGGTCACCTACCACGAGGCCGACGGTTCGACTGCCGCGTTCGCACCCGCAGTCAGCGGGGCGTTCTACTCCCCGCCTGAGCTCGAGGCAACACTGGGCGAGACATCGGGGGCTTACACCCTGACCCTCGAGCCTTCGGGCACCAAGCTGCACTTCAACTCGACCGGTCGGCTCACCAGCGAAGCCGACCGCAACTCCAACGCAATCGACTTTTCCTACAATGCGGGCGGCACGCTTGCTTCCATCACCGACACCCAGGGCCGAGTCCTAACCGTGAGCGATACCTCGGGGCGCATCACATCCATCAAGGACCCAACAGGGCGAACGCTTTCCTACGGGTATGACTCCTCGGGAGACCTGACCTCCTATACCGACGCCACG
>JAVKSL010000199.1:0-1688 GCA_039583695.1 Acidimicrobiales bacterium
GCCCAGCTCGTCAATGACCAGGACCGAGGGGCCGAGGTAGGTGCGGAGCTTGTAGGTGGCCATACCCTCAAGATGGGCCGATTGGAGGGTGTGGACCATGTCGGCAGCGGCAGTGAACAGGGTGCGATACCCGGCATCGGAGGCGGCAATGCCCAAGGCGATAGCGAGATGGGTCTTGCCGACGCCGGGCGGTCCCAGCAGGAGGATGTTACGGTGCTCCTCGATGAAGCGCAGGGTGGAGAGTTCGGCGACCTGCTTCCGGTCGATGGAGGGCTGGAAGTCAAAGTCGAACTCGTCGAGGCGTTTGTGGACCGGGTAGCGCGCGAAGCGCAAGCGGCCCCGTTGTCGTCGTGCTGCCGTATCCGCGACCTGGATCTCCAGCAGTGCTTCCAGGACCTGGGTAGCGGACCGCTGCTCCTGCAATGCTCGGTCCAACTCGCCGCTCAGATGCTCGGCAGCGGCCGTCAGGCCGAGGTAGGCGAGATGCTCTCGCAGGCGCTGATAGCTCGTTGCCTCACCACTCACAGCGCCACCTCGTACTCGGCCAGATCACGCACCTCGACCTGGTCACCCAGCCGTCGGGCGCCAAGGTCAATGACGGACGGTGGACGTCCCGGGGTGAGTGACGGGTGGAGCAGGCGGGCCGGCACGGGTCGAAGGTGCGGCCGTTCCTCCTCCCAGGCCTCACCGATGATCCTCGTGGTCGTGCGATGCCGACGTGGCAGCACCACCTCGTCTCGCCACCGCAGCGCCAGGTGGTCGTAGTCGGCGATGGTCGGGAACGACGGGAGCACCTGGCCAGTGAGCCAGGCAAGGAAACCCTCCTTGGTCTCTCGGACCATCCGCTCGACTTTCCCTTTGGTCTGTGCCCGGTAGGGACGACAGGCCCGCGGCACCGTGCCGAGGACGCCACAGAGATCGACCCATTCCGGCGCCAAGATCGCCTTCCCGTCGCTGGTCTGGCCGATGCAGAACACCGCGTCCCGATCGGTCAGGATCTCGTGGGGGATGCCACCGAGATCGTCGAGACTCATCACGAGCCGGTCGAACGTGGTGACGCGCGTGTGGTCGGTGGCGAGGCGAACTGAAGGGACCCGGCTGTAGCCGAGGATGCTCACCAGGCCAAAGAGGTCCGTGGTGCCATCGCCCAGCGGCCAGACGCCCAAATGCCCCCAGTCCGTCTGCACCTGGACGCCGGGATCGGTCTCAAAGCGGATGGGGGGCTCGGCCACCACCACCGGACGCAGCGACCGGAGATGCCGGATGAAGGCCGGATAGCTGCCTTGGTAGGTATAGTCGCGGCAGAGTTCGTGATAGAGGATCGTGCCCCGGATCGAGGAGCACATCGCCAGCCGTCGTTCAAGGTGAGCCAGCTGTGCCTCGGTGAGCGCGGTCGTCGCGGCTCGTTGCGTGTAGTGCCGGGGTCCCTCGCTGGCCAGTTCTCGTCGAATAGTCGTTCGGCTCAGGCCGAATTCTCGTGCTAGCTGGCTGATCGACCAGCCGTGGTGATGCAGGACTTTGATTTCCATGTGGGTTGCTCCAGACTGCATGTGAGCCCTCCTCTCGCGTTGCTGGCGTCGTACACCATCAGCGTGGCAGAGAGGGCTTCTGCTGTAATCACGGTCTCCAGATGACGATCCTGCCGCGTCACCTGGCTACCTTTCGTGATCAGCTCTGGCTACTTTTCA
>JAVKSL010000200.1:0-1573 GCA_039583695.1 Acidimicrobiales bacterium
ATTCTCCGACTCAAATCACCCATCAATGCTGCTGGTGGGGTACGTCCGGGGGCTGAGGGCACGTAACTTCGGTCTAGGCCCGTGCTCCGCACATGGCATGAGGTCGCCTGAGGTAGAAATTCTGGAGATTTAGATCCGGAACTGGTTGTGGTCGCGAACTGCTGGTGTGAGTAAAGAACATGCATGGGATTATGGGCCTCCGAGTGTCGAGAAGGCGCTGGGGTCGCTGCCGGTGATCGCAGAGTTCTCCCGGAGGTTGGATATCGCCGGGATCGTCGACAGGCTCTGCCCGGTCCGTGACGTGGCGATCCTTTCGCATGGCCAGGTGATCGAAGCCCTCGTCGCGAACCGGTTGACGTCGCCGGCTCCGCTGGTACGGGTGGAGGACTGGGCCAGGGAGTGGGCCGTCAGCGAGGTCTTCGGCGTTGCTGCTGAGACGCTCAACGACGACCGGATCGGCCGTGCCCTCGACGCGGTGGCTCCCCATCTCGATGAGGTCGTCGGGTCGGTCGGAGCCCGGGCGATCGCCGACTTCGGGATCGATGTGTCCCGACTGCATTGGGACATGACCTCGATCAGCCTGATCGGCGACTATCCGAACCCCGAAGCCGACTTCGTCCTGCCGTCGTATGGAAAACCGAAGGACCGCAGGGTGGACCGCAAACAGGTCCAGACCGGCCTGGCCGTGGCCGGCGACGGAGGGATCCCGGTGTTCCACCGGGCCTTCGACGGCAAAGCCGGCGAGGTCAACCAGGTCGTGGGAGCCATGGAGGCCCTCCGGAAGATGGCCGGGGAACGGTCGTTTCTGCTCGTCGGTGACTCCAAGCTGGTGTCGTACAAGAACCTGGCCGCTATGGTCGCCGCCGACGTGACGTTCGTGGCGCCGGCATCGAAGTCCTACGTGGCCGCTGAGGTCCTCGCCGCCTGCGACATAACCAGGGCCGTCGACGCCGGGTACGTACCCGAGCGGAGCTCTCGGGCGGCCAAAACCGCACAGCCTGTGTCGTATCGGGTCTACGAGGACACCATGGTCATCACCGGCCCCCGCAAAGCCGACCCGGTCGTGGACGTGCGCCGGGTGTTCGTGTGGTCGTCGGGCAACGCTGCCGCCGCGGTCACCAACCGGGCCCGCAAACTCGACCGGGCCGCCAGCGAAACTCGGCCGTGTCCAAGCCGGCCTGGGCGGCCGCTTCTACAACACCGTCGCCAAGGTCACCGCCAAGGTGGCCGCTATCAGCGCGGACCGCCGGGTCGCTTCCTAGCTGATCTGCGATATCGGCACCGACGAGGCCGGCCGGCCCACCCTGGCGTGGCGCTGGGACCAGACCGCACTCGACGCTGAAGCGGCCAGCGACGGCTGGTATGCGCTTTTGACCAACCTCGACATGACCACCGCGGACACTGCGGAGGTACTGCGCCGCTACAAAGGCCAAGAAGTCGTAGAGCGCCGCTACGGCGACTTCAAAGGCCCGCTCGCTGTCGCCCCCATGTTCCTCCACAACAACCGGCGTATCGAGGCCCTCATCACCGTCATCTGTCTCGCCCTGCTGATCTTCTGCCTCGTCGAGCGCGA
>JAVKSL010000201.1:0-1536 GCA_039583695.1 Acidimicrobiales bacterium
CCAGGCGGCCCGAGCCCTCGTCCCCACCCGCCAGGCGGCCCACCAGCGGACCAACCAGATGCACCCCCCTGCCCCGGAGCACCTCCACGTTGTGCTTGGTGGCCGGATGCTCCCACATCTCGGCGTGCATGGCCGGGGCCAGCAGGACCGGGGCCCTGGTCGCCAGCAGGGTCGCGCTCAAAAGGTCGTCGGCCAGACCCGTGGCGTAGCGGGCCAGGAAGTTGGCCGTAGCCGGCGCCACGACCACCAGCTCGGCAGAGCGAGCAAGCTGGGTGTGCGCAATTGGCTCCGGACCCTGCCAAAGCGACGTCCGGGCAGGCTCGGACGCCAAAGCCGAGAACGTCACCTCGCCCACAAACCTGGTTGCCCCGGCAGTCAGGACCGGCATCACCCAGGCCCCCGCGTCGACCAAGCCCCGGCACACCTCCACTGCCTTGTAGGCAGCGATCCCGCCGGTCACCCCGAGCAGGACCCTGCGGCCGGCCAACGCGGCTACGCGCAACGAAGCTCCGGACAGGCGCCTAGCCGGCGGTCGGGTGCTCAGGGTCGCTCAGCAGGGTGGGCGCCTCACCGGCCAGACCGGCCAGACCGGCCAGACCTGGCCCATCCGCCCCGGCACCGCCGCCTCCATCGCCATCCTCGCCTCCTTGGTCGGGGCGGGCATAGCCAATCTTTCCGGCGGCCACCTCTTCCAGGGCAATCGAAAGTGGCTTGCGCGCCAAGCTGGCCACCTGCGGAGGTACCACCGACCCCAGGCCATCACCAAGGCTGTTGAAGTAGGTGTTGATCTGGCGACCCCGCCTGGCAGCCAAGGTCACCAGGGTGAACTTGGAGTCCACCCGGTCGAGGAGATCCTCGATGGGAGGGTTCATCATCGTGGGGAGCTCGGGCATCTAAGTTTTCGGCCTCTCGGATCGTCAGGCGTCGGAGCAGTTGCTGGGCAGCCCGGTGCGGTAAGACTCGACTATACCCACCAGCTCCTGGGTCGCCCGCTCCAGGTCGTCGTTGATCACCACATGGCGCGCCAAGCCCTGCGCGGCCCGCACCTCGGCCTCGCCGATGCTCACCCGCTGGGCCAGCGCCGGCTCGGTCTCACCCCTGGAGCGCAGCCGCTCCTCCTGGACCTCGGGCGATGGGGCCAGCACCAGAACCACCACTGCGTCAGGACGGGCCGCCAGGACCTGTTCGGCACCCTGCACGTCGATCTCGAGGATCACGTCGTGACCGGGTGGCGGTGCGGGCATGGGGGTCCCGTACATGTTCCCCAGGAACTTGGCCCATTCGAGGAATCCACCACTGTCCGCCTCGGCCATGAAGGTCTCGGGGTCCACGAAGACGTACGCGTCGGCTGGCTCCCCCGGCCGGCGTGGGCGGGTCGTCCAGGACCGGCTCAACCAGAGCTGGCCGACCCGGTCGACAAGGCGGGCAACGAGGGTCCCCTTGCCGACCCCACCAGGTCCCGAGATTACGAAGATCAGCGGCGGCCGACCTCGCTGGCCTGCTTGAGCAGGTTCTCGCGCTGGTTGGCACCGAGTC
>JAVKSL010000202.1:0-1533 GCA_039583695.1 Acidimicrobiales bacterium
GGGGGGGCGGGCAGGACACAGACCGCGGCGGCGGCGAGCGCCAGCAACCCAGCCGCGACCGCTGGGCCACGATCGGCAGTCTGATCGGTCGGGGGGACCCCGGTGGTGGCGGTGAGCAGGAAGCCGGCCAGTCCGGTCACCAGGGGTGAGCCAGGGTGGCCCGGACGAAGCGGGCGAGCTGGCGCGGCCGCAGACCCTGGGCGTCGGGGACCTCGCCGGCGCTGCGGTGTTCGAGGGTGGTCGAGACCGCGAAGGCGCCGGCCGCCCCGAGAGCCGCCGGATAGGCTAGCCAGGAGGGCACGTCGAACTGGCCCTTCGGGACCGACGGGGCGTGCTCCCACTCCAGGGTAGGACGTCGGGCACCCGAGCCAGGTGATCGCCAACCACGATGGTCCAGTGCTCGCCCCCGCCCTGGCCGTGCCCAGCAGGTGCGGGATCACCAGCCCGCCTTGCAAGCGGGTGTCCCACCCACCCAGACAACGCCAAGTCCTCATCGGTGATCGTGGGTGTCGAGGTGGTGGCGGTGACGAAGACGCCGCCACAGGGTGCGGTGCAGGACCAGGGCGATGATGAGCACGGCGAGGGCGACGCCCAGGTACAGCTCGTAGCGGTGCAGCTGCCCGTAGACGGCATCCAGGTGATTGCCGGCGAAGTAGCCCACCGAGGTCCACAGCCCGACCCAGAGCGCGGCGCCGAGGGCGTTGAACGCCAGGAACCGGCGCCAGGGCATTCTGGTCAGGCCGGCGATGATCCCATTGGCTTGGCGGAGCCCCTCGACGAACCGGGCCACCGCGACGATCTTGCCACCATGGCGGGCGAAGAACCCCTCCGCCTTGTCTAGCCGCTCTTCGGTGAGCAAGACGTAGCGGCCCCAGCGCAGCACCAACCGCCGGCCGCCGAAATGGCCGATCGCGAAGCCGATGTTGTCGCCGATCACGGCGCCGAGGAACCCGATGACCCCGACGGCGATGATGTTGAGTTGGCCGGCGCCGGCGTAGACCGCGGCGGCGATGAGGATGGTCTCCCCCGGGGCGGGCACCCCGAAGTCCTCAACCAGCACCAGCCCACCCACCGCCAGGTAGCCGTAACGGTCGAGGATCGGGGCCAGGGCGCCGAAGACCCCCGGCAGCTGCGGGGTCACGACACTGGCCGAGCGGGGGGGCGAGGTCCGGCGCGGCGGCCGTCCTGGACCCGTTGTAGCAGCCACGGGTCCTCCGGCCACGCGGCCAGCAGGACCGCGCGGGGGATGCGCCGGGCGGCGTAGCGCAATAGCAGCACCACCGCCACCACGTCATCCAGCGGGCCGATCACCGGCAGGAACTCCGGGATCAGATCGATCGGGGAGGCCACCCACACGACCGCCGCGAGCAGCGCCAGCTTCCCCCGCCGGGGAACCTCCGGGTGCCCGCGCAGCCGTCTCGCCGTGGTCACGCAGGCGGGCAGGAACGCCGCGACGTCGCGGAGCAGCCCGGATGGCAGTCGGCGAGCGGCGAGCACCAGCAGCGCCCAGGAGACCACCAACACCCCAGCCGC
>JAVKSL010000203.1:0-1511 GCA_039583695.1 Acidimicrobiales bacterium
GGCGTGGGTTGCGGGGGCGGCGGCGGACCGTGCGGGGGCGTGGGTCGCGGGGGCGGCGGCGGACCGTGCGGGGGCGTGGGTCGCGGGGGCGGCGGCGGGCCGTGCGAGGGCTGCTTCAGCGGCGTCAGCGGCCCCGGCGGACGGTTCACGACCTGCGGTCCAGGAGCGGAGCGTGCGACGAATCGTCGGCCGGACGCGCCTGCTGGGAGCGTCGGAACGCGAGTGACTCTCTCAGCGATCATTCGATTGCACTCGGCCCCCCAGATCGGCTCACCGAGGCGGGCGTCGACCCGAGCCACCACCAAAGCGGCTGTTCGCCAGGTAACGACGACGGAGATGGCTATCATCCCGAGTCCCGCGATCACCCGTGCCGCGTTGTTCGAGGTCACTGCCAACGCCACACCGAGACCCAATAGGCCGGTAACTAGGGAAAATGGCAACCACAATGCCGGTACGAAGCCCAGGCGCCAGATGTATGGGAGTGTCCGGCGAACAATGGTGGCATGGTCCTCGAGCTCTAGCGCATCCCTGGCGCTCTTCTCCGACGAGAGCAACGCCCGCCACCGCTGACCCTGCGCATGCAGCGCCGTGCCCACACTACTGACATCCTGGCTGGTCATGGGCATCGGTGAGTGCAAATATGCCCAATCAGCCCAAGCGTCCAATGAATTGCTCACCGCATCTGCTGCGTGATCAGGCAAAAGGCTTTTGAGATCGTCGAGCCAAGCGCCGATCATGGCCATCCGGTCGGGACTCAGGCTGTTGGAGAGCTGGGCTGCAGACTGCAGAGCAGAACATGTGTCGGACAGCACCCGCCCCAAGCGATATGCCTTTCCACAGCTGCTGTCGGCGGCCGTCAAGCTCGTCAGCACCTTGACATGCAACTCCAGTATGGCCTGGCGCAGGGCGCTACGATCACACGAATCACCCGCCGCAACCAGGTCGGCCAGCGCATCGCGAACTCCAGCGGTCTCGACATGACGTAGGGCCACGACACCGACCAACCCGTTCAGAGCCTCAAGCGAGGCGTTCATCTCGTCGAGGCCCAAGCCCACGAGCGTCGCCAGTGGGAGACGATTGAGCCCAGGAAGGCCCTCCCCAACCTCCAGCGCCAGCGGTGCCTCGAGTGCGTCGAGGAACAAGCTCGACACATCCCAGCCGAGAGCGAAGCAACGCCAGACGGCCTCTCGTCGAGCGGCGTGCCCTGGATCGGTCACCGTCACCATCGATCTGTAGGCATCGCCTTCCCCTGCCGAGAGCCTCGCAGATGTCACATGCTCAAGTCTAGCGGAGGTTTCCGGGTTAGCTCGTTGAGGTGGTCTGGGGCTCCCCGAGAAGTTTCTTGCAAATAACGCCCTGACCAGTGCGTTGCCCAGGTCAGAGGCTCGCGATTTGTATTGAGATGTAGTAGTACCTAGATATGGCTTTCATTGTCGGGTGTTGAGCGACCGTCTAGACCAGCACGGCGGGGTGCTCTGGCGACACTGAGGGCCAGGACGCCGACTGGCTGA